>JALEMI010000053.1 GCA_022768325.1 Bacteroidales bacterium | reverse complement strand
ATAAAAGGAATTATGAATATTTCCCATAGCAAAAACAAAAGCACTCTCGCCTCATATTCTGCCATAACGAAGAAAGACATCAATGAGCTAAAAAACAAAAAAAGCAATGCCGTCGCCTCCTTTTGGTCCACAAGACAAAAGCAAGGCAACGTGTTGGCCGGAAAGCAGTTAGATGCCTTTCTCCATCTCTTGTCAGAAGTGGCGCAGTCCGCTGGTGTGCCAAAGGAATGCATCCATTTGGACGACAACCACGTCCCCGGGTATTTCCGTGTAACAAAAGATTGGGACTTCCTGATTGTCTCTCCAAAAGGCAACCTTATTGCCGCCATCGAACTGAAATCGCAAATTGGGTCGTACGGAAATAATTTCAACAATCGAGCCGAAGAATCCCTGGGTTCAGCGGATGACTTTTGGACGGCATATCGCGAGAACTCATTCAAGTGCGCACAAACCCCTTGGCTCGGCTACATGATGATTGTCGGGAAAGAAGACACCTCGATGCACATGGTCAAGGTGCACGAGCCGCATTTTTGCGTACGCTCGGAGTTCAAAAACTCCTCATACCTCGACAGATACAAAATCCTCTGTCAGCGTCTCCTTTTGGAACATAAGTATAATGCTGTGTCCCTTATAGTTACGAGTGATAGTCAGTCTTACGAAAGTATGGCGGACAATGTGTCGATTGAGGCTTTCCTCTCTTCGTTCAAAGGCTATTTATCAGGGATTGAGTATGAGTTCAAGTAGCGGAATATACAATCTACGGTCAAACGGCTCCACACATGGCGATGTCTTCACTCGCCGCGAGGTCGTGGCGTATATGCTTGATTCCGTTGGCTATACGCCCGAAAACAACTTATCGAGAATCAGCATTCTCGAACCATCGTGTGGCAATGGTGAGTTCATTGTCGAAATCCTAAAAAGGCTCGAAGATTCATCGCTCCGTTTTGGCTTCGATTTCAATCTTGCCTTTCGGCAATGCGTGTTGGCCTATGAAATCGATTCTCAAAAGGTTGACGAATGCATCCAACGAGTCAAAGCTAATTTCCCTTCGCTGCAAGGCATCGAAAACCGTATCGTTTGCGCAGATTTCTTATTGGCAAACGGTACGCCTGTTGACGTCGTCGTCGGTAACCCACCATACATCAGGTACGAAGAGATTCCTCTTAACAAAAGAGAGCTTTACAAATCCATTTTCTACACTTTCCATTTTCGCACAGACATTTACGTTCTCTTTTTTGAAAAGTCTATCCGTATGCTCAAACCCAACGGGCGGCACTGCTTCATTTGCGCCAACCGCTGGATAAAAAACCAGTACGGAAAAAAACTGCGTTCGCTAATAGCCAATGGATTGCGGATTTGCAGAATAATCAACATGGAACATGCCGATGCGTTCCATGAAGAGGTTTTAGCCTATCCCGCCATCACGCTGCTCGAAAAGACGCCCCCAAAAGGACGTTTTGAATACGCATCCGCTGACTCCATCGCAGAACTGCAAGATATTCACTTTTCCACTCTGAACGCCCCTTCTGATGATGATTGGGACAATGTGTTCTCCGACTACGGGAACATTGACAACCTGACATCCATCGAGAGGCAGGGTTTTAAAATTGGTATTGGCGTAGCCACGGGTGCCGACTCGCTATTCGTCTCGCCATCACTGCCCGACATTGTCGAAATGGAGCTTCTCCTCCCTGTCCTAAATGCAAAAAACCTCACCGGGGACACTTTCGCATGGGACGGAAGGTATCTCCTGAATCCGTATAATGAAGACGGCGGATTAGTACGTCTTGACGATTTCCCTATGGCGAAAGCCTACCTCGAAAAGAACTACGATAAACTGGCAAAAAGACACAAGGCCACTATGAATCCTTCAAAATGGTACGCCACGATTGACCCCATAAGGCGGTCGCTTCTTAGCGAACCCAAAATCCTATTGCCCGACATTTCGGGAAACCGTTTCTTGTTCGTTGACAAAGGGCAATTCTACCCACAACACAATTTATATTACATAACAGGGAAAAACGAGAGGTCACTCAAAATGCTCGCCGCCCTGCTCATGTCCGATTTCATAAAGAGCCAGCTCCACAACTTGTCAAACCACATGAACGGTGGTTACGCAAGATGGCAAAGCCAATATCTCCGGAAACTTCGCATCCCTCAACTCTCCGCTCTGCCCGACCGATTGGCTTCCGACCTGCTTGCCGCATACGACAATAGAGACTACGCCTCTATAAACCAAATCGTTGATAGAATTGTAACAGATTCTTCTTGTCCATTAGCAAGCCGCAACAATCGCGTCATCCCAAAACAACTGTCCATCTCTTTCGACTTTTCCTAAGAGACGTACAGCCGATAAACGCCCTTCCCACCTCCCAACATCAAAAAACACCAACAATCAGCAAAACTACCAATATCGCCGCGCACATCAGGGACACCGCCGCCCCTACGGGGTGTCTTCTTGCTGATTTAAGGATCTGTACGCCCCCAAAAGCTAAAAGCAACGGTTGCGCCTCCCGCACCACACGCGTACCGCAAACGCTAAATCCCTCACCCCAACTCAACAACTGTAATCCCAGCGCCACCAAACTGCTCACTCTCGTCTCGACATCCCTCCACATACGGCAGCGTCCGCAACATCTTACGTATCTGGTCCCGCAATATCCCATTCCCCTTACCATGCAATATTCTCACCTCGCCCACTTCGCACAGTAACGCCTCGTCCATAAAGCTCCCCACGCGCTGCAACGCCTCCTCGGCCCGCATTCCACGCACGTCGATCTCGCTCGAAAAACTCAGTTTCTTCTCCCGCACTGTCGTCGCCACGTTCGAATAGTCAATACCACCCAGTGGCTTACCCGCCGCCCGCCGAGCCGCGTTGCTACTAACCCGTTTCAGACGGCTCAGCTTAATGTTCGACACCATGCTGCCCATCGCCACCTGTGCCTCTTTCCCCCTAAGCTCCATCACTTGGCCTATCCGTCCTCCGTCACCGTCAATGCTAACGTAGTCCCCCGCCTGCAGCGGTCTCTCCTCCTCGTGTGTCTCCATCTTCTCTTGTGCCGCCGGTGCCGATTTCTCACGCTCTTTCTGCCGTTTCTGCCTCTGCCTTATCTGCTCCATTTTCCGCTCAATCATTCCGTCTTCTTTCTCCGCCTTGCCCTCCGTCTCTTCGCGGAACGCCTCCAGCTCCTTCCGCACCTCTTTCGTCCGCTCTTTCTCCGCCTGGCTCTCCCTAATCTCTTTTATCGTCGCCTCAATTCTCCTGTTCGTCTCCGCCAACAGGCTCTTCGCCTCTTCTCGCGCTTTTGCCAAAATCTCCCTCCGCTCTGCCTTTATTCCCTCCAACATCTCGTTGTACTTCTGCAGCGTCTCTGCCAATTTCTTGTCGTTCTCTTTCACGTTCTGACGCTTCTGTTCCCAGTAGTGCTTGTCCCTGTTTATCTGCCTCAAGTTCCTGTCGTAATCTGCGTTTTCCTGGCCCATTTTCTCTTTTGCGTCGCTCAATATTCGCTCTGGCAGACCAATTTTCCGAGCAATCTCAAATGCGAAGGAGCTGCCCGGCTGTCCAATGTGAAGCGAGAACAATGGCTCAATTCTGTGCGTGTCAAACGTCATCGCGCCATTCACCAACCCCTCGGTCTGCGATGCGAAGTGCTTCAAGTTGGTGTAGTGCGTCGTCAATACGCCAAACGCCCCAAGCCTGTTCAGCTCCGCAAGCACAGCCTCAGCTATTGCGCCACCCATCAGCGGCTCCGTGCCTGTGCCAAATTCATCTATCAAGATCAATGTCCGTCTCCCCGCGCTGCGCACGAAGTTTTTCATCGCCATCAGGTGCGACGAGTACGTGCTCAGGTCGTTCTCAATGCTTTGATTGTCACCTATGTCAATAAATAGGCTGTCAAATACGCACATCCGCGACCCCTCATTCACGGGCACCAGCAGTCCGCTCTGCAACATCATCTGAAGCAGTCCCACCGTCTGCAGGCAAACCGATTTGCCGCCCGCGTTAGGGCCGGATATTACGAGTATTCTCCCTGCGGGCGCGTTCAGCTCAATGTTCAGCGGTACAATCCTCTTCCCCTGATGCGCCAATTGCGCCATCAGCAGCGGATGTCGCGCCCCGCTGAGGTACAGCCCGGGTTCTTCGTCAATTGTTGGTCGTGTCGCGTCAATCTGTTTGCCATACACCGCTTTGCCGCGCTGAAAGTCCAGCAGGCCCAGTGTCTCAATGGAGCGTATCATGTCGGGCGCATACGGACGTATGTTACTCGCCATGTCTTTCAAAATCTGTATTATCTCCCTCCGCTCTTCGCTCCGCAATTCCCTAATCCGTGTGTTAATCGCCACAACTTCCGCCGGCTGAACAAATGCCGTGCGTCCCGTCGACGATTCGTCCACCACTATTCCCTCCACCATCCGCTTGTTAGCCGCTGGGATTGGTATCACTGCTACGCCGTCGCGCACCGTTATCGCCGCGTCGCTCTCCACAAGGCCCATGCTCTGCGCCCTCTGCATTATCGCGTTCAGTCGCCGAGCCGCCGCCGTCTCTTGGCTCTTTATCTCGCCGCGTATCTCCGCCAGTCGTCCCGAGGCCGTGTCTTTTATCTGTCCGTCCGGGCCCAATATGCGGTCAATCTGGTTAATGGTGAGAGGGTAGGGGGCAAGTCCCGCCGATGCCTCGCGCAATAAGGGGTATGCCCCCTCTTCAGCTTGTTCAAAAAAGTCTATCGCGCTTATCGAGAGCGTCAGTGCCACTCGCAGTGCCATCAGCTCCTCTTCGTTCAGGTAAAGTCCCTCCACGCGTATTCTCTTCAGCGAGTCGCGCAGGTCTGGTAGTTCCGATGCGGGGAAATCTTCGTCCGATTCCAGTATCGATGCCATCTCTGATGCCATCCCCACCTGTCGCCTCACTTCCCCAAGGTCTGTCATGAAGCTCATCGCCTCGGCGTGTCCCTTGCCTATGCTCGTCAGGCACGCCGCACTAACCTCTTCCCTTATCTTTTCAAATCGCAGTTTCGCCTCAATATTCTCTGGTATCAACATCTCGCTGTTGTCATTTCTTTCAGGACCAAACGACTCTCTGGCCCCATGTTAAACAGTAGGTCCATCACCGATAACCACGGCGTAAAAGGCCGCTCCGTATACGGCGGACCAAATATTTGTGTATATGCCACGGGACGACACAGTTCGCGTATCCTCCCCGCGTATTTCGTCTCAATTCCAATTCTTAGGTCCATCTGACCCTCTTCCGCCGGCCCAAACGCCTCCGTCTCCTTGATGTCCAATTCCAACCCCATCACGTTGGCAATCAGCCTCATAATCTCGCAGTTAAAATCCCACAAGAACTCATGACGCCGCCTCACGATGTCGCCAAAGTCTTGTTCCAGATATTCAAAGTATGGGGTCGAGTTATACGCCGTCTTCAACGCGTACATCAGCTGGCGGTCCCAATCCGTGTCATAATTCAGCCGCGTGTCGCGATATTTCTGTCCGTGAGCCGTCCGGATGGGTATCGAGATGTCAAGCGGTCCCGATTGGGTCAATATCGTCGTTCGCGTCCGAGCCGTCCTGCGCTGGTATGGGCCGTGCGCCTCCATCGTGGCTCCTCCGGCCTGTGCCATCACTGCCCATGTCGCCGTGTCTCCGGCAAAGGGCAGGTTTAGAAGGGGTGAATGTCTCATCATATTGTTTCACGCAAATTTACTTATTATGACACGCAATTAGTGAAAAAAATCTTTAATCCCGCGTTGTGGATTTCCCCAAACTGATTATTTTTGTGGTCGGCTGTGACGTTGAGATGCTGAACCAACATACAAGTAGGCTCATTTCTCTCTCCGACTCATCCGTAGTGATAACTGAAAACAAACAAATAACAATAAAAAATAACTCAGAGACATGGCAAATATCGATTTGACCAAGTACGGCATCACCGGTTCCACGGTGCTTTTCCACAACCCAACCTACGAGCAGCTCTTCCAAGAGGAGACCAAGGCTGGCCTCGAGGGCTTCGAGAAGGGTCAGGAGACCGAACTCGGCGCTGTTAACGTCATGACGGGCATCTTCACCGGTCGCTCTCCTAAGGATAAGTATATCGTCGACGACGCTCAGTCGCACGACAAGGTTTGGTGGACCTCCGATGCCTACAAGAATGACAACCACCCCATGTCCGAAGAGGTCTGGGCAAAGGTCAAGGAGATCGCTAAGAGCGAGCTCTCCAACAAGAATCTCTACGTCGTCGACGGCTTCTGCGGCGCCAACAAGGCTACCCGTCTCGCCGTTCGCTTCATCGTCGAGGTCGCTTGGCAGGCTCACTTCGTAACCAATATGTTCATCCGCCCAACCGAGGAGGAACTCGCTAACTTCGAGCCCAACTTCGTCATCTACAACGCTTCCAAGGCTAAGGTTGACAACTCCAAGGAGCTCGGCCTCAACTCCGAGACCTGCGTCGCCTTCAACACCACCACCCGCGAGCAAGTCATCATCAACACCTGGTACGGCGGCGAGATGAAGAAGGGTATGTTCTCCATGCAGAACTACTACCTCCCCCTCCAGGGCATCGCTTCCATGCACTGCTCCGCAAACTGCGACATGAACGGCGAGAACACCGCCATCTTCTTCGGCCTCTCCGGCACCGGCAAGACCACCCTCTCCACCGATCCTAAGCGCAAGCTCATCGGCGACGACGAGCACGGCTGGGACGACGAAGGCGTCTTCAACCTCGAAGGCGGCTGCTACGCTAAGGTCATCAACCTCGACAAGGAGAGCGAGCCCGACATCTACAACGCTATCACGCGCAACGCACTCCTCGAGAACGTCACCGTCGATGCGAACGGCAAAATCGACTTCAAGGACAAGAGCGTAACCGAGAACACCCGCGTCTCCTATCCTATCGACCACATCAAGAACATTCAGCCAGGTTCAAGCGCACCCGCTGCAAAGCAGGTCATCTTCCTCTCTGCTGACGCTTTCGGTGTCCTCCCTCCAGTCTCCATCCTCACCCCCGAGCAGACCAAGTACTACTTCCTCAGCGGCTTCACCGCTAAGCTCGCAGGCACCGAGCGTGGCATCACCGAGCCTACCCCAACCTTCTCCGCTTGCTTCGGTCAAGCATTCCTTGAGCTCCACCCAACCAAGTACGCCGAGGAGCTCGTCAAGAAGATGGAGAAGAGCGGTGCTCGCGCATACCTCGTCAACACCGGCTGGAACGGCACTGGCAAGCGTATCTCCATCAAGGACACCCGCGGCATCATCGACGCTATCCTCAGCGGCGCAATCAACAACGCCCCCACCAAGAAGATCCCCGTCTTCGACTTCGAAGTTCCTACCGAGCTCCCAGGCGTAGACCCCAAGATCCTCGATCCTCGCGACACCTACGCTGAGGCTTCTCAGTGGGATGCTAAGGCTCAAGACCTCGCTGGCCGCTTCATCAAGAACTTCGTTAAGTACCAAACCAACGAAGCTGGCAAGGCTCTCGTAGCAGCAGGCCCTCAGCTCTAATCTTTAGAGAAGACAATAAGAATTGCGGTCGCATCCTTCGAGGTGCGACCGCTTTTTTGATTATGGGAGTGTTGTTACGTGAAATGATTGTTAATGTGTAGTGACGTGGATTTTGATTATTGAAAGTCAAAAGTCTTGGGGGCAGAAGCGAAATAGAAAAGAGGCAAATGCCTTGGGGACATTTGCCTCCGTGAGGATTTTGGAGAATCAGTCTTCGTAGGTTATGGTGTGGATTATTTCGAAGGAATCGCCAGATTCTTTGATTTCTGTAATGTAGCCGTTGGCATCGGTCACATAGGTGATGGAGGCTTCTCTTAATGAGTATCCTGAATCATTTTCCTCCTCTACTTTATAGTATGAGGGGAGAAGTTTGTTGCGATTGCCGGCGATGTCGAGACAGAACTGCAGCTCATTGTAGAATAAATATAAAAGATTGACATTAAGGTTGTTAGGTTGGCCGTTATACTCGAAGGTGTTGACGCATTTTTCTATCTCGAATCCCACCTCGTCACAATTGAATTCAATTTTTGTCAAGTTTTGGCCGTCGTAGTGGTAGGTGAACGATACATCATAATTGACGCTCTTTATTTCGGAAAGTAGGTCACCTGAATATGTGTATGTATGTTCTTCATATTCCAGGTCGTCGTTGACCAAGTCATCGCCAAAGATATTGCGTATTGTTTGTTCATCATATTCCAGCTCGTCGGTGCCCCAGTAGCACTCGACATAGATTTTGCGTATTATTCTTCCGTCTTTGAGAACGAATTTTTCAGTATTGACGAAATTTGAATTTATTGCGAAAATTTCATAGGGTGAATATTCGAGGGTGTATGTGTTTTCTCCGTCGGAATTGTAGATCGAAGCAATTGTGCCGTCTGCGTTGTAGGAGAAAGCTTCGTACCATGTGTTGCTGCCCTCGTCGTCTTTGTATGTGTGTGTTATACGCACGATTTTCTTGGGGAGTATGTTGGTGTTTTGTTTTTTTTGCATGGGGTTGTGAGATTTAAGGTCCACCTTGGGAAAGGAGGGAGGGATTGTTACTTGGAGGGTTGGCGCTGTTGCTAGCGGAGAGGGCTTGTTCAGGATTTGGAATGAACAAAACTAAAATAAATGCACAGCAGTCGTTTTTGTGGGGGGGACTGTTGCATTCCAATGTATTTTGGTACTGTTGTTTTGCGTCCGCTCCATGGAGTGGCACTACAAAGGTCACTCTTCTTTAGATGCCCTTTTGATTGATGGATTGTCGTCTTTTAAAGGGCGTGGGAGATTGGGAGGGTTGGGTTGCGGTTGTTACGTGGAGGGGAGGGAAAAGAGGGAGGCAAATGCTTGCGAACATTTGCCTCCCCTGACATTTTTGATGTTGTATTTTATTTCTTACATTCCAGCAATATGGCGTCCAAAATTCTTTGATAAGTTTCAATATGTCGGTTGCCATAACCAGGATGGTATGTGCGATATGAGTGACGGGGCAGATGTTTTGAACAAAGCCGTGCAACTTTACGTATTCCAAAGCCTCCGAACTCTTCTTTCGTTACATCAGGCAGTTTTCTTGTAATGTCTTCGTCATACTTTGGTCCCGTAAGGAAAAGACAAACGTCTGGCTTTAAGACGGATAACTCTTCAGATAACAGGTTGTAGAATCTTACCTCATTGTCAAGAACCTCTTGCTCAGGTCTCCCCTTACCTTTTCCTCGGCCAAACTTGTTGATGTTCAACCAAACGAAGTTATGCTCGTCATATCCGTTCAGTTCTTTGTTGAACCAATGGGCGTATTGCCAAAACGGAGAGTTGTATTCTGCTCCTAATCGGAAGTCCTCGTACTCCTTTATGTACTCTCTTATTACCTCTTCCGAATTTATAACGCTGTCGTACCATTCGTTAGTCTCCTGTCCAAATATCACCAATCGATATTGGGACTTCAAATACTGCTCCTCCCAACAATATGGAAGAAGCGGTCCGGCATAATCCTTTATGCCTTTTGCATCTAGGTTATCATACATGGCATTAATGCCCTGCATGTGTGATGCATATAGATTGAACAATTGTTCGTTAATCATAACGATTTACATTTTATTTAGGTTAAATACCAATCTTGCTTTTTTTGTTATAGTTATTTTAGCATCTTTATATATTCCGTAAGCTACAACACCCAGTATCATAGCTAATGAGGGGGGAGGATTAGTTTTGTAGCATGGGGTTGTGACATTAAAGACCAACCTTAGGAAAGGATGGAGTGGTTGTTACTTGGAGGATTGACCCTGTTGCTATCAGTAAAGGCTTGTTCCTCATTCTGACATGGCGAATTTCTAAAAAAAAAAACTCTGCAACCTTAATGATTGTTAAGAGTGTTTAATAATAGTGATTTGCGGATTTTGGGGGACGGTGGTGTCGTGGAGGGTGGGGGCTGACATCGTTAAATTGAAAATGTCATTTTGTATTTGGTTGATAAACGGTTAGATGAGATTTTTCGCACCTTGGAGTGCGCTTTGCACAGTAGTCGTTTTTGTGGGGGTAACTTGTTGTATTCCAGTGTGTTTGGGGCTGTTGCTTTGTGGCGCTCCGTGGAGCGGCCCTACAAAAGTCGCTCTTCATTATATGCCCTTTTGATTGATGGATTGTCGTCTTTTAAAGGGCGTGGGGGGGGAGGGTTGTTTTTGGGCTGTTGTTACGTGGAGGGGAGGGAAAAGAGGGAGGCAAATGCTTGCGCGCATTTGCCTTTCGGAGTTAGAGCTTTGGGGTGTTATAGGAGAGAGGGGAGGGTGGGGGTGTGTTTGTCGATGATGACGTAGTTCATGTTCGCGGCACGCGCGCCGGCTCCGTCGGTGTCGTCGCGGTCGCCGATGACGAGGGTTTCGGCGGGAGAGGCGTTGAAGGTTTGGGCGAGGTGGAGGAAGGGGCGTGGGGCGGGCTTGAGGGCTCCCATGTCTTCGGCACTGAAGGTGTGGATGCGAGGGTCTGTGATGCCGATGGCGGCGAGGCGTTCGGCGGTGTTGGGGTAGTCGGAGAGGACGCAGACGGTTTTGCCGCTGTCGAGGAGCTGGGTGAGGAGCTCTTTTGCGCCGGGGCGGGAGGAGTAGTGGCGAGAGAGAATTGCGGTCATGGAGGGGAGGTAGCGGTTTTCGTACCACGCTTTTGCCTTGTCGGGCGTGGTGTTTGTGGCCTTGGCGAGATGGAGGGCAATCTGCTGGCGGAGGGCTTCGCCCGTGGTGAAGTCTTGGCCTGCGAGAGTGTGGCGGACCTTGCGCTCGGCCTTGCAGCGGAGGGCGTGGAAGAGATTGGCGAGGACGAGACGTAGGGCGAATCGGTGGCCGTAGTAGAGCGTGTTGTCGAAGTCGAAGATGAAGAGTTTGCAGTCTTTAATTGGCGTTGTGGTGCTGATTATGGGTGTGTTTGTTGTCTTCATGTGGGATGTTGATTTGGCGCGAATGTAGTAATTATCATAGAAAGGGCAGCCCCCGATGGCGTGTGTCATCGGGGGCTGCGGAGTAGTGTTGTGGGGCCTTATTTGAGGATGAGTTTCTCAAACTTCGGATAACGCTTCTCGTCCTTCAAGAGCAGAAGCATCAGCTTAAACTGACCATCGCGTGCGCCCTCTGAGATGCACTCCGCCTTGAACTTCTCAAACGAGTTCTCCTCAAGACGATGCGTCAGCGGGTCCTTTACTCTGAACGAGTCGCGCTTGGCCTCATACTCGCAGTTGATGCCCTTCAGGTTCGCGTCAACCGTCTTAGTGAACGCCTCAGCCTGCTCTTGCGTAGTCGACTGGTCGGCAAACTCATAGAAGAAATGATAACCCGAATACTCTGGGTCGGCAAAACCAATGAAGAACTTAGTCTGTATATTCATGCTCGCCTCAGCGTCATGAACAGCCTTGATGAACTGACGCTCATGGAGCTTCTCGCCCGTCAACGTGATGATGCCATTCACCTTCTGGATGAACTGAATCGTCGGAATCGTCCCATTGAAGCCCGACACCATCACAAGGTCGTTCATGTTGTATCTGTACAGACCCGAGCAGGTCGTCACGTACATACAATAACGCTTACCCTTTTCAAGCTGACCAAGCGACAGGTACTCTGGGTTCGGATTGTCCAAATCCTCCTCGCGGATGAACTCGAAATAGTGCATGTGGGCGAACAGCGTCGTGTCGTCCTTCTCGTTCAGCACCAGTCCCGCGCGGCACTCCGATGCGAAATAGCCAAACTCAGGCATCTTCGTATGCGACGGGAACGAGTTCTTTATCTTATCAAGATAAATCTTCGTGTTGCCGCAGTGCCACGTGTTCACCACTGCCATGTCCGGCCAGTAGTGCTTCGGCAGCAGCTGGTCGCCATACTGGGCCTTAAGCTCGCGAAGCTCCTGCGCACGTGCCGGGTTCTTCTTCATGCGGCTCTTCAGAGCCTCACGCACATGCTGCGGGATGTCGAGGTCCTCCTTCAGAGTGCCATTCTCAATATCGCGAACGTAGTCGTCAAAGAACTCGTTCACGTTGTTCTGCATCTCCACAATCGTCGACGGATTCGCCGTAATGAGAACCGTCGAGTTCATCTCGATGCCAAAGCGCATAATCGTGTAATAACGCGCCCTGTAATCCTTAATCTCGAAAACTTCAGCAGGCGACGAATAAGCCACCTTTACAAAGTCCGGGCAATTCGTGAACGACACGCCCGACACCGAACCGTAGACAGTCCCGTCTGGCGCATAGCCCTCAATAGCCTTGCCTACAATAGACACGACGCCACCCGCAAACGAGTGACGGTTTGCGCTGATTAGGCTCGACAGCCACATCTTGTTCATGCGGCCGTAGACGTCTTTGAAGTATTTGAAAGTGATGGGAATCCATTTGGGTTCGCTGGTGGTGCCGGATGTGGTGGCGTACATCTTTGGCTTTCCGGGGAAGAGGATGTTCGCCTCGCCGTGCATGTGGCGGTTGATGAGGGGTCTGAAGTCTTCGTAGTCGTTGACTTTGACGTTTTGCTCGTAGGCTTTGAAGAGCTCTTGCGGAGTCTTAGCCTTGAGGATTTCGGCGAAGTTGTGAGTCTTGCCGTATTCGGTGTCTTTGGCGTATTCGAGAATGCCTCGGAGTGTTTTGTCTTGTGTCTTGTTGACGTCGCGGGCGGCGGCGCATCTGAGTTTGAAGCGTTCGATCATTCCCACGAATCCGATGGCGAAGTTGATTTTGTGCCATCCTTTAATCCATTGTCCTTTCATGCGGAAAACATTTAGCGATGCAAAATTACGAACCCCACCCCTCATAAATAGTCGTACTAATACTACTTTTTCCCGAAATCATCAACCCCATTCCCTCATAAAAAATGCTTTCGCAAGACCCCTGTCCCAAAAAACGTCAGAAAAGTCCAACAGCGACGAAATCTCGTTTCGCTACGCGTAGCCGCTTCTTAATTGTGGCTGTCACGGTATTCAGAGGGCGTCATTCCAACATGACGGCGGAAATAGCGTCCGAGATATGAAGAGGATTCAAAGCAATACATATCGACAAATATGTAGTGCTCAATAGCGTTTTTTATTTGACATATAAGCCTAAAATTATTCCATGCCCTTGGTGGCGGCATCAGATAAGGCACCAAAGCTTCTCACTTCTATGTTGTTGAGCTACAAACCATTAATCTCATCCTCAGAAAGCCCCGAAAGCTGTGCAATAGTCTCAACAGGCAAGCCTAAAGCCTTGGCATTGCGGGCGGTCTCAATGGCTTGTTTCTTTGCTCCCTCAGCCAACCCTTCAGCTCGTCCTTTTGCCTCGCCCTCTCTCACTCCCGCATTCTTTGCCGAATTAAGCACATTGTACCAGTCGAGGTAAGCCTTGAGGCTCTCCTCGTACTGTTCCTTTTCTCGCTGTTGCAGGTTGGCTACCGAGGCCTCCTTGAAGAGCTTCTTAAAGATGCCATCCGTCAGTGCTCGTGGCTTGTCCTCAAGCTGATAGAGGTTCTTTATCACGAAGAGCCATTTGTCGGAGAATGTCTCGAGCTCGTCCTCCTTCTTTCGGAATTTGGGCATTTCGAGGAACACGAGTTGCAGACGGTCGCTGAATATGCGGTTGTCGTCGTCTTTCAGCCTCACGCGGGTGACCACCTTGTCGGCCCGCGCGGGGTCTTTGTCAATCTCAAAATCGAGGATGGCGACCACGTAGACAGGCATCAGGTGGTAGTCCCATGGCTCACGACCGCCCTTCTTACCCTGCTCACGTATGGCGAACGATGAGTAGTAGAGAGCCCTGTCCCTGAAGTAGTCCTGCTCGGCGCGTTGCATCTCCACGATGAAACGCTCGCCCTCCTTCGTCTTGCAATACACGTCGTATATCGCCTTCCTCTCGCGGCTGGTGTCGCCAAGCTGCTCGGGATTGATGTACTCGATGTCCTCAATCTGCTTGTCGTCCTCAAACTCAAGGAACGTGTTCAAGAAGCTGATGAGGATGTCCTTATTGGCCTCAGTCCCGAAGAGCTTCTTGAAGGCGAAGTCGGTATACAGGTTTATGTATTTGCTTATCGCTATCCCGCTTACACACATGGCGTTAAGTTGTTATGTGATATTCACAAAGATACGGAAAAACTCGCTCGGACGGATTAGCGATACTGATGAAGTTGCGCATCCGCCGGGCGAGTTCGCTTAGAAAAAAGGTTGCAGCCCATGAAAGGGCTGTCCCTCTCACAAAACCCTGATACTTACACTCTTAACCTCCTGCCATCCTGACTGGTCTGTCACCCGCACCATGAAATGATAATCCCCGGCATCCACATCCGCAGGGACTTCAATCTCCATTTCCGCCACGAATGCCTTAAGGCCCTCGCCAATAGCAAAGTCCTTATTGTACACCCACGGGCGTACGGGTTCCTTGTCTGTCTCTTGCTCGCATTCCGTTGCCGATGTCGAGTGCGAATGATGGTCGAAGTTGTTGTGAACCTCTATGTTGTAACTCCCCAGCTCCACGTTGTCAGTAAACGTGAAACGCACCTGCAGTACATCGCCGCGTCGCACTTCCTGACAATTCACGGGTAGGGAGTCGTCCCATATTTTCGGCTTCTCCAAATCCTTCGTCGTCTCGTCGACGCATCCCGCGGTCGCCATAGCCACGGCGGCTGTGAGCAAACAGCTCAGCCATAATAACTTACTCTTCATCTGATGTCGTTGTTTCAGTCTCTACCACGTTAAAGGTTGTACCGACTACGCAGCCTGTCCCCTGCGCATCCCATACCGACAGCGTCAGCACACACTCTCCAAGGGGCGTCTCCGGGGCAATGTCGATGTGTTCATGAAACTCCGTGTTGCGCACACCGACGTATTTTCCCGTCTCCCAAGTCTCTTCCACGAGCGTCTCCTCGTCCGCGCCAGTCGTTATCCGCACTGTTATGCGCTCAATCAGCCCCTCGGCCTCAATGTCAGCCTCTACGTGAAGCTCGCCGCCGGCTGCCACTTCGTGGCTGTTGCCTCGTCCTACTTCCGTGAATGTGGCTGTTGGACCAGTTAGATGCTCGTTGTTGTCGTCGTCTGAGTCGCACGCCGTCAATGCTGCCACCATTGTGCAGACCATTGCCATTAATAAAGCTCTTGTCTTCATTGTTTTGATGTTTATGTTGTTGTTTATGAATGCTTTAGAAAATGTATGTCAGCATTATCGACCCGTTACGCCCAGGCTCCGGTACGTCTATCAGCCTGTAAAAACTCGTATGGTCGTAATACCTTTTGTTAAGCAGGTTATCGCCCCGCATCGTGATGCGCAAAGTCCCATTTCCCAGACTTTTGTCCCATCCCAGCGAGGCGTTAAGCTCCCTATGCCCGGGTGTCGTCTCTTCGGGCGGGACAATCTCGTCTTGAGGACCTACGCACACGATTTCTGCCGACACAAATCGCCCCTTGCCGCCATACGTATATCGCAGCTCGCCGCGCATTCTTATTGGTGGTGAGAAGGGTAGGGTGTATCCCTTTTTCGCGCCCGATTTTTGACGCGCCCGCAGATACTCAAAATCCACGTTCATGTCCAAATTCCGCATTATGTGCCATGTGCCGCTCGCCTCCAATCCAAGGCGTACCACGCGGCTCTCGGTGTATTCATATAGTTGAAGTCCCTCCACGTAACGCGATGTCGGCGAGAGGTATATGTAGTTCGGGAAGTAATTTGCAAAGGGTGTCACGGCAAAGGATGCCGCGCGCCATTCGCCATATATCCCAGCGTCAATTTGATACGATTCCTCAGTTCCAAGGCCGTCATTGCCCTGCTCATACCTGAAGATGTTATAGTTCACACCGTCCGCGCCAAGTTCTTTCGCAATTGGCATTCTGAAGCCTTTCCCAATGTTCACTTTATACAGCCATTGGCCCATGTTATGGCTCATGCCCACAGACCATGTCACGCTTTCAAATGCCTTTTGAAAACCTTTTGAACGCTCTTTAAATACCGAGTCGCCATCCGCTGTCGGTGTCTTATACCAGTCGTTATAACTCTCAATGTTTATTTTGCCGTAGTCATATCGTACGCCATAGCTCACGATAATCTCGTCTGACACAATGAGGCGGTCCGAGCAAAAACATCCTATGGACGTCTGTTTGAAGTCCGGAATGATGAAGCCCCATCCGCCTCTGCGGTTCACTTGCGTCTCAATGGCTGCGCCTATGCGTACCACGTGCTGACCCATCATCAACCGCACATTCGCCTTGTCCTGAAACGTGTGTTTCAAGAATTTGCGCTCAAGGAAATCGGTGGGCTTGGGCATATATCCGTGCGATACGGGTTCTGACTCCTCCCGTTGTGTGTTGCGCTGCCACCCCATGTCGTTTGTCACTGTTCCGTTTCCAATTCTTACCTCCATGTGGTTCATTATTGTCGTATGTCGCGATGTGTGGCGGGGCAGGTCAATGTCGCGCGACGATTTGTCATAGTCAATTTTTGACAGGCGTACTTCAATCCCATGCGCATTGGCAAAGAATCCGCTCTTCGCATTGACCGACGAGACGCTAAAGCGTGTCTCCCAACGCTCGCCGCCAGCGCCAAACGCTATGTTCCCATCGGCCTCGCGTCCAGCCGTGTTTCTTAGCCGCCCGTCTTTCAGCTTTATGTAGTATGAGTAGTACTCAATGCTGTCCGTCGGCACCTTGTAGTCGCCATATCCCGTCAACGTAACGTTACCTTTTATCCATAACCGTCCACGCCTATAACCTGCCTTACCGTTCACGCCCAATGTCCCGTTGTTGCTCCTTGCGAATACTCGTGCCATGCCTGTCAGTCCCTCTTGCGGGACGCTGTTTGTCTCAATGCTCACAACGCCGCATATAGCATCCGAGCCGTACGACAATGCGTCAGGGCCTTTCATCACAACTGCTTTCTCCACTGCGTATTGGTCTATCTCAAGCCCATGGTCGTCATCCCATTGCTGACCTTCGTGCTTTATCCCGTTCTCAGCAATGAGGATTCGGTTTCCGCCAAGTCCACGTATCTCAGGGCTCGATGCCCCCGAACCTACGCTCCTGGCACCAACACCCGCAATTTTCGACAAGCTCTGCATCAGCGAGCCGCATAAGCTCTCGCAAACATATCCGTCGCCAACGCTTACCGTGTTCTGTGCCGAACGCATCTGCGTCTCAATTTTGTTACCGTCGCCGCGCACCACTACCTCGCCCAAGGTCACATCGCCATCAGCACGGACAACAGTGTCCATACTGACCGACGTATGACCTCCCCATGCGTTCTCACTTTTCAGCGCAACGCAAGGCATGATGACAAAGCAGACGACGACAAACGCCATCTCTTTTTTCATCCCAATGGGAAAAATAAACTGTAAGAAAACCAACGTCCAACGCACACCGCGCCCATAGCCCATCACGTCAAAAGGCTCATGGAATCGCCGGGGGCGAGACGTGTCAAATAGTCACCAGGTCAAGCCGCGCGGTGAGGCGGTGCCCTAAGCGATGTCACAGCCACTTCCGCTTGCCATGCCAATTGGCATATCCGAGCATCCTGCGGCGCGACACACGCACTTTCAAAAGAAACCTCTAAAGGACTTGCCTCCACAAAAGGAGGCAGAACAAAATCACATATCGAACACGAGGAGTCGCAAGAAGAACCTTCCCCAGCCTCTGCGCACGTATGATGCGCACACTCAGAGGCATCGTGAAAGTGCAACGCCTTCACAATGTTCACAGCCATCAGCGTCATCAACAACGCCATAGCCGCAACAAAACGATACCTCTTAGTTGTTCTCATTTCTCCCGCTAATTTACTCATATTGTCAGCATCTTCGCCGTAAAAACACTCTTTCCCGTAACAAATCCTCCCCTTTTAAACCCCATACCCCCTCCTTTAATAACGGGGAAATAAAAAAAGCGAGGCTCTCAATTAAGAAAGCCTCGCGCTATACTTGCGGGTAGAATCTCTACTTGAAGAGAGGGTCAGCACCTATCGTGCCAACGAGCGACTTCAGGTACTCGTCTGACTCCAAGTGACGCAGACGCTCCTTCAACTTCGCGATCTTGTAGTCGATACGCATATCGTTGATGCAATTGGCATTCTCAGGCCTGTTGCGGAACGACGTGATGTAGTCAAGCTGACGCTGAGCGAGCTTGATGTCGCGCTGCTGCTTGACAACGAGCCTCTCCTTATACCAGTCGCTGTTTATCACGTAGTCGCGGTTGAACATATTGCGAATCTCGGGGTCGTCTATCGTCTTGCCCTCGTACTCGCCGTATGCCATGATGTGGATGATAGCCTTTAATGGCGGGATTGCCGCCTCGACGCTTCCCTCCTCAAAGTACTTGAGAGCCACCTTGCGTTGCGCCTCAACAATGTTGTTGATGCCGTCAACGTACTGCTCAATGCCCTGGAGTTCGGGTTTAAGCATCTTCTCGTCGAATACCGAGAGCGGCTCGTCGAAGAGCCTGTTCATGCATCGGAACGCGAAGTTCTCGTTGATGCGGTATCCAAGACGGCTGGCCAATACTTTCTGACCGTTATACTCAAAGTCCTCCAGCTTGTCGAAGCAGCCGTTCTTTATCAAGAAGTTTGCGTCGCGGTCCTCTGGCACCAGGCGGGCCCAAATCTCGGGGATGAGGATTGAGATGTCGTGGTCAAAACGGGTGTTGCCAATGTAGCCTGCGGCGGTCGAGAAGCCCTGATAGCCCGTCAAGATGAAGCAGAGCAGGGCGTTGTTCAGGTCCGTCGTCGTGCAGAGCATATTGAACGGGGCCTTGGTCAATGCGCCCTCACTTCCCGCACCTGTCGTGGATGGCGACTTGCCCGTCAGAGAGCACGTGAAGTCCATGAAGAGCTCGGGCAACTCCTGGTAGTGGATGGGGTTGTATACGCTCAGAGGACGAATGCCGCTCTTGGGGTCTGAGGGGTTGTTGCGTCGGCCGGGCATTACTGCGTTCACCACGTTGACGACTGGCTCGCTGCTTACAATCTTGCGATGCAGGCGTACGCCAATCTCGGCAACGTATGTGCTGACGTTCTCCACAGAGTTCTTGTTGAACTGGAGGTAACGGGGGTTCTTGGTTGGGAGGCCGCGCACAAGCCTTGGGTGGCTCGGGATGGCGAAGAACTCATCTGCGTCCGTCTCGATGAAGTCGTTCACGAGGTCCTTGACGGGCTGGGTGTAGAGGTCGAAGTTTATGGCGTCGTCCTTCAGGGCCAGGGCGTCTTTCTTCGTCAGAGGCTCGTAGTTGGTCAGGAAGGAGTTCGGCTTGCACATATCGGCCTCGGCCTCTTTGTCATATCCGCGGTTTATTGCCTCGTCGGGACGTTGGAAGAGGCGGAACTCGCAGTTCTCGACGAGCTTGACGCTTGGGTTGTTGAACTGTGGGTTGAGGTTGCGGATGTTGGTGGCTGGGACGGTGACGGATGCCGTGATGTCGTCCTCCACCTGTATCTTGAGGCTCGGCACGAAGTCGGAGCGAAGCTTATGCAGCAGCCAGTTGCCCTCGGGGTTGAAGCCTATGCGGACGTAGGTACCGATAACCTGCTTGTTCTTGTACATGAGTGTCGTGCCTTGGCGGCCGTTGATAATCTGGACGCTCATGTAATCCTTCCAGTTGCCCTTTTCGTTCTCGTTGCGATAGAGACGCTTCACGAAGAGGACCAGCGAGCGGATGTGCTCAGGTATGCTTCTGAGCCATTCGTTGTACTCGTCGCTGTACATATCCGACGGTGTCAAGAGCTTGACAGCTGAGCCTAAGGCTCTCTTGTTGCTCAGGAAGGTGCGGCTTGGCTTAGCGTCCGCATCTACGTGCTTCCATCGGTTGGTGTAGTCGTGGTTGATTATCTCGTCGGCTTTGCGGAAGTCCTCTTCAAGGTTCACGATGTTGAACGGGCCGTAGATGATGGCGTTCTGCATCGACTTGGAGATTTCGCTCTTGCCGCCACCGGACACCGTGCAAGGCTTGTGGCACAGCATTCCTTCGGGCGACGTGTTGATGATGCGCCACAGAGGCTGCTGCGGGTGCTTTGCCAACTGGAACTTGTTGCCCGACGGGTGGATGTATATCTTTTCGGGGCTGAGCGGTAGGGTCTTCTCCTGACCGTTGTGCATCCACGATATTATGGTCTGCTCGATGTGGATGTCGGCGTTCTCTGGGATGTATATCACTTGCGGATACTTCTTGTCCACCGCATAGCCGTCGGGGTTTATCTCGACGCGGTCGCCCAGGAGCGACATGGCCTCTTCGAAGGTGTAGAGGCCGTCTTGCTTGTTGGAGTAGAGTTCGCCGATGATGTCGTCTGACATGATGGAGCGCGAGAAAGCTATTGCGCCGCCGGCATGTTCCTCCTCGGCAAGGCCGAAGAGGTTGGCCGAGTAGTTTATCTCGGTCTTGATCTCCTTCTTGGCGTATCCGAAATAGTTGTCGGCAATGAGTGTGACCACTACGCCACGCTCGTCGCGGGCAGTAACCTTGAAGGAGCTGCCGTCGTTGTAAAGCTCGCTCTCGTCGCGCCAGCACATACCCTCAGCGCGTTGACGCTCGGTGGCGTTGTCGTAGTGGGGCAGGCCCAGGTCTTTTTTCTTAAGCTGGAGAAGTTGGGGAGCGAAGATTATGCAGCCCGTGTGGCCTGTCCAGTGGTCGATGTCGAGAGCCGCGTCGTTGTTGGGCAGGGTGGGGTCTCCAGCGTTGCCGAATACGGTCTCAACGAAGTCGAGGGAGCTGACGAGGCTGCCCGGGGCAAAGAGGTGAATCTCCATGCTGCGGCGCGTCATTACGCCCGGCACTTCGGGGACGACAATGGGGCGCACAAGAAGCGTCACCATGGTGTGCGCTTTCTCGGGCTGATTGGACGTGAAGGGTAGGATGTTGATGTCGCCCGTTGGGTGCAGAGCCACTTCGAGCATTCGGGCGAAAGCCACCTTGGGGACGGCTTTCTTGTCTACGGGGATGGGGAGGCCGCCCTCGGCTATGTGGAACGTCCCTTTTGTTGTGCGCTTGTCGTTAAGGGGGTTGTTCAAGATGCCCTGCTTAACGCGGTAGGTGGAGACGTATTTGCCAAAGAAGGAGTTTGAGTTGGGTGGGAGGCTCAGCTCCCTTGCGAGGCCTTTCTGGCTAAGGATGAGCGACTCTGTCGGCAGCTTGCACTGGTCGGGCGACTTGACGTCTTTCAGGTAGTCGTCGATGAAGCTCTGGATGCGTTGGTCCACGGGACACAGGTGCTGCCCCAGGAGGCGCGTCTTCTCGCGGTAGCTGTTGACCAGGTCTTTGGTGAGGTCCATGAACTTGGCGTTGGCCAGTGTGACCTCGCTCTCGGCGTTGTCTTGGAATGTGGGCTGACCAAGAGCTGCGAGCTGCAGATTGATGTATTCAATCATTTCTCGCCTGTCTTTGCAGACGGCTTTCTCCTTTTGGCTCTTTTCTTTCATTTTCGTCTATTGTGTTTTGAGGCGGCATAGTTTTTGGGGACCTGGTCCCGCCTCGAATTGGGTTCTTGTTGCTACAAATATAGCGACAAATGAGGGGTGGAAGTGTTTTGGTGTCTTAAAAAATGGCGTGTGGGATGTCTATACTTTTAACTTTATAGACATTCTTGTAGAGTATCGCCTTGACAATTTGTGTACATTCTGGCGTCTCTTCAAGTTGATAGGCCATGAGTGCCATTGGCAACGACGTCTTACCCTTGCCGTACGACGGTTGTGAGTATGGCGTCGCCCAGAGGTTGAATCCAGCCCTTTGGTAGAAGTTTATGCGACGGGCAGCCGTGTCCGACGTGTCCTGCGGCTCAACTTCGAGCACTATCGGCAGGGCTGACGAGGACTGCAACGCGCGGATAGTCAGCATCCCTATGCCATGACCGCGAAACTTTGGCTCTACGGCGAAATGCTCCACGTAGATGAACTTCCCGAAGTTCCAGGTGGTGATGAAGCCCGCCCGTTGACCCTCGTCCATGATGACGTTGAACGCAAATATTGGGTTTACCTCCACTATCCCTCGGAGTTCGTCCTCATGGCGACGCTCGCTGTCGGGGAATGTGCTGTTCATTAGTTCCATCGATGGGTCGAAACGTGGGTCTCTGGTCCCTATTCTTGTCAGGTATAGGTGATTGGGCATGATTAGTCCGCGTGTTTTTTATTGAACACGAAGTTAATAAAAAAGGGTAATACTATAATGACTGTCGTGTGGGGCGAGGGGTGGGGGAGAGGCTTCTTTTATTTGGATGCCTTGAAGTTGAGTGTTGGGTGGCGTAGTGATGTTGATGGTTGCGGTGGGGGAAAAGTTGGACATTATCTCCTCCGTTGGCTTATATGTCATGGGTGACTCGTCGAGAGAGAAGTCGTTGACGCTTTCTGAGTATATGCCGCTCATGTCCGCTTGAAAGTCCTCCATTTTATTCTGGGCGTAGGCTTGTGTGCGGCTCATTACACGCCCTGCGCCGTGTGGGGCGGAGCTGTTTCAGTCGGGGTTTCCCTCGCCCGTGCAGAGTAGAGAGCCGTCGCTCATGTGTTGCTGTGTGGTGGTTCGGTGCGTGGAGAAAGAGGGGAAGTGTCTTGACACACAAACAATTTCCGCCAAACATTTCGGGCTGTCGCACAAAAACGTTTGGCGGAGATTCTATGATTGAGAAGCGTTTAGCCGGTAGCCTCCACCCTGAGGGGGATTAGCACCCTGCCGGGTGGGGCGTTCATGTGAGATGTTGCTTGTGAAGATGTGGATGGGTTAGGCGACCATCCGTTTCTCACGCGGTGTGTTACCCCCTTACGTGTGACATTCTGAATTCTGTGGGCGACTGGCCGTAGAAGCGGCGGAAGGCCGAGGTGAAGTGGCTGGGATAGTCGTAGCCGAGGCTCAGCGCGATGTCGGTCATGGGCAAGTCGCCACGCATGATGAGCTTTGCCGCCTTCTCCATGCGGAGACGGAAGATGAGGCCGAAGACGGTCTCACCGAACTCCTTACGGAACGCGCTCTTGAGGGTGCACTCGTTGGTGCCGACCATGGAGGCGAGCTCCGCAATGCTGGGAGGCGTGGCGAGCCTCTCCTCGACAATCTGCTTCGCGTCGTGCATCTTGTCGCGCATGGGGATTGTGGCCAGATTGGCGGCTTCGAGCCCCACGAAGCTGTAGAGCGAGGGCGAGAGGATGTGCAGCATCTTGTGCTCCACGAAGTCCGTGGCGGTATTGCCCAGCACCTCGCTGTGCCCAATGTCGGAGAGGAAGCGCAACGTCTTGCCGTCCAACCGTTTTGAGATTACGTTTCGCTCGTCCATATTGCCCGACCTCATGGCAGTCGCCATTTTGCCGAAGACCTCGGGATAACGCTCCTCCATGCGCTCGATGAACGAGAAGGGGAGGATTATCATCTCCTGCGTCACACGGCCCACCTTGTCGACGCTCCATTTTGAGGTATAACCCGTGTCGAGGCTCAACTGGGCGTCGCCTACGCTGCAGTCGAGGTCCAAGATACCCCTCTTGGCGATGCAGCCTTGCGTGAGTGCCGTCAAGATGAAGTATGGGTGTGTGGCGCGATGGCAGATGTCCACTTCAAAAGGCTTCGTGACAACCATGTGCTGACGGGCGTATGTGAAGTCGTGGTAATTGCGCTCCGTCAGGGTGCAGAGGCTGCCGTCTTTCTTGATAACCTTTGTGTCGGCGGCATTGCATCCGTCGAGGTTAATGAAAGAATCGAAACTTACATACGACTCCTCCGAGCCACACCTATAATTGAGGTCGAGCATAATCGAACATTAGCTTAATAATCCCATTCGGTCCCTACATTCTTGATGTTGAACGTTATGGGAGCGAGTTTCACTTCGCCAAGAGCGGAGAAGAAGCCCAGGGCATCGCCGCCGGAATATTGCCACTTAGGATTGGCACACGTAGAGCCGCTATTGGCAAGCGCGGCCATGTAATCGTAGGTGCGGCGGCTGATTCCTGATATGTAGATTTCAACCAGGTCGCCATCGTGGATTACGTCTTGAGGGCGCGAGTTCTCCTTACCCTCGACATCGTCGGTCGAGAAGCAGATGCAACGGCCCTTGATTTTCATATCCTCGTCGCGCGTGTAGCTATTGAAGACCTCCCATTTGTAGGGCGCACCATTGCGGTATACCTGCGTCATGTAGAAAGAGAGGCTGTCGGAAGGGACGGTGAGACCGTATCGGAGCGAGACGTAATCCATGCCCATGACCTTCTCCCAGATGAAATCGTACTTAATGTTTTGGGGCGCGATGCCCATGGTGTCGAAGGCAACGAAGGTCTGCTCACCAATTTGCGCGGAGAAGGCGTAGACACCGCCCTCGAAGGCATCGATTCCGTCGGCCACGTACTCGCCATTGCCAGCAGGCTGGAGGAGTATGCTCTTGCCATCGGGGCAGAGGAGGGAGATTTGCGCGTCGTCCACATAGTGGTCGTGCGAGGGGTCGGTCACGTCGCGCGAGGTTGTCACCACCACACGGCTGCCTGAGGCGGAGACCTTGGCCTCGATATTAATCATTGGCGCAACGCTGTCGTACTCGAAGTCAAGCTCTTCGGTGCAAGCGGTGGTCAGGATGAAAGCCACAATCACGTTGACGATGGCGATGATTAATCTTACAAACGCTCTCATTGTTTTCTGTAATTAAGAAACCTAAGGATTTAAAATTTCACAAGGTAAGAAATTGACGGGACAATTCCAAAAAGAGATACTTTGGTGGCCTTGGTACCCGATGGCTTGTCGTCGTCGTTCTCAAAGATGACCATATAGGGGTTCTTTCTGTTGTAGAGGTTGTAGAAGCCGAAGCTGATCTGCCTTTCTACTTTAGCAGAGAGCTGCTTCTTGTGGGATGCCGAGATGTCGAGGCGGTGGTACGCCGGGGCGCGATAGCCATTTCGGGAGGCGTAGTAATAATATGTCTCGCCGTTGATGTCATATTTTGCGCTTGGGGCTGTGAGTGCCTGACCTGTATTGAAGACCCATGCGGCGGAGAGCTCCCATGCCTTGTTGAGGGCGTAGGTCGTGACGACGGAGAAGTCGTGACGCCTGTCGTTGGAAGCCGTGTACCAGTCGCCATTGCTGATGCCCGGAATCTTGTTCTCAGACCAGCTGAGCGTGTATGAGATCCAGCCTTTAAGAGGGCCTTCGTTCTTATGGAGGCACAGCTCCGCGCCGTAGGAGCGGCCCTTACCGCCGAGGACAAGTCGCTCCATCTCAATCCATGACATCCAGGACATTCCGTCGCGATAGTCGTAGACATGGTCAATGAGCTTGTAGTAGACCTCTGCGGAGAGGTCGTAGTCATGACGGTCGGTGGCAACGGTGACGCCGAGGCTTGCCTGATTGGCCACCATGGGGCGGATGAGGTTGCTCGTCATGGTGTATCGGTCAATGGGCATGGCTGTTGCCGTGCTGGTGCGAATGGCGTGGATGTTCTGCGTCGTCCTGGAGTATGCGGCGCGGAAGCTCAGCTCGTCGGAGATGGTCAGATTGACATTGAGACGCGGCTCGAAGTAAGCCCTGGTCTTGAAATTCTCGCCCCTGCTCGTTTCATATCGTTTGACTATTTCTCCATCCTCGTCAACCTCATAATATTGAGGTCCACCGAGGACTGTGAAGACGTTGACGCGCAGACCGGCACCGATTTCGAGGTTGTCGGTTGGTTTCCAATCGTCTTGCAGCCAGAAGTCGTTTTGCCATGCGCTGCGTTGCTCCTTCTCCTTCACTGGTGGTGCTTCCCACTCGGCAGAACGGAGGTTTACGAGTTGGCTCTGCCATCCTGCCTGGACACGGTGGGCGGACGATGGCGTCCAGTTGAGATTGGCGTTAATGGCCGCATGGCGCACGAAACCGTTGATGGTGTAGGCATCGGAGGCCATCTTCATGCCCGCGTCGCTATTGAACTTGGAGGCTGTCACCCACGTTGTGAGGAAGACATCGGGCGAAAAGGTGTGGAACCATCGGAGCGATGCCGCCATGTTGGCCCACTCCATAGACAGGGCGTGGAGCATCTCCATCTCGTCGGACGTGCGGATGAATGAAAGCGAGATATTGTCCTTCTGACCGAGCCTCCAAGCCACCTTGGCGTTCACGTCATAGAAATTGAGCTTCGTATCGCTGTAATTGTCCGTCATGCGGAGGAACAAATCGAGGTAAGAACGCCTTGCGGCCACGAGGTAAGAGGCTTCGCCCTCACGGATGGGGCCCTCGGCGATGCAACGCGCGGCCAGCAGACCTACGCCCGCCGAGAATCGATGAGAGAAGAGGTTGCCTTGGCGCGTACCAATCTCGAACACCGATGAGACACCGCCTCCGAGCCTTGCGGGGCTGTTACCTTTATAAAGAGTGGCGGCGGCAAGGGCATCGTCGTTGAACGACGAGAAAAGACCCATCAGGTGGCCAGAGTTATAGACAATGGCATTGTCGAGCAGGACAATGTTTTGCGACGTTGTGCCGCCACGCACCTGATAACCACTGGAGCCGTCGCCGTCGCTCTTAACGCCGGGCAGAAGCTGAATGCTCTTCATGACGTCGCGCTCGCCAAAGATGGCGGGGAGGCTGGACAGCTCTTTCATGTCAATCTTCTCAGCGCCCGCCTGTTTCTGCGATAGGCGGCGGGTCACGCCTGCCGACGTGACCACCACGTCTTGCAGGGTGTCGGCCTCAATGGCTTTGGCTGTATCGGCTACGGCCACTACAATTTGACGGCGTGAACGTGACGACTGTGCTATGGTTGACGTAGACGTAGTTAGTGCTGCTACCGTGAATAATGCCGCTGTAATTCTGCGGTCAAGAGGATTTTTCATCTGTTGTTGTTTGTCTGAGGCAAAATTATCACCACCAAGAAAATTGGACTTATATCAGAGGGAATAAAATCGAGAAACCGCGCTTAATGGGGGATTTTTATGTCGCGGTGAGAGGAAAATTGGTGCTTTCTGCACATGAAATGGCATTTAATTGCCGTTCAAATGGCTTTTGAACGGTGTTTAAAGAGCAGAGATTCCCCAAACCATGACAATATTTGCCAAGTTGCCGAATAATGCTGAACTTCGTAGTCCTACTCAATTCAACAGCAGAGAAACCATGCGACAGAAAGACCTCGACCTCGGGCGGACAAGCGTTAGCAGACTTTTCTTCGAATACCTATTCCCAACCCTCCTTAGCATGATGTTCTCTGCCATTCTCAACGTGGCCGATGGGGCGTTTGTGGGGCATGGTGTCGGGTCGGATGCCCTTGCGGCGGTCAATGTTGCCGCTCCTGTCTTCATGTTTGCCACGGGCATGGGCCTCATGCTTGGCGGAGGGGCTTCCGTACTCGGGGCTGTGAGCCTCTCTAGGGGTGAGAACGCCAAGGCCGGACGACTCGCCTCGGGGGCGTTTTTCGCCACCGTCGTCACGGGGATAGTCATTGCGACAGCCGTCCTCACCCTCCCGCGCCAGCTGTGCTTCATCTTCGGCGGTTCCGACGTCCTCCTGCCCTACGTGACGGACTATCTCCGCTGGATAAGCCTCGGTATGTTGTGCTATGGCCCTATGGTTGCCGGTATGTTCCTCATCAGGCTCGACGGCTCGCCCCGTTACGCCATGCTGACCAATGTCATCCCCTCAATACTCAACATTGCGCTGGACTATCTGTTTGTCTATCCCCTCCAATGGGGCATTGCGGGGGCAGCTTGGGCCACGTCAATATCCGCCGCCATTGGCGCACTGCTCGCCACCGTCTATTTCGTCTTCTTCTCTAAAAACTTCCGTCTGTCGCTGCCTCCGCTCGGCACTCGCCATCTCCGCAAGCAGACGTTTACAGACATCTGCCAAATGAGCCAAAGCGGCTTCCCCGCCCTCATTGGCGACATTGCCATCTCGTTCATGCTCGTCGTTGGCAACTATATGTTCATCAACGTGCTTGGCGAAGACGGCGTGGCGGCATTCAGCGTCGCCTGTTACCTTACGCCCATGATTTTCATGTTCGCCAATTCCATTGCCCAATCGTCAATGCCCATCGTGAGCTTCAACTACGGATGTGGGCAGACGGAACGTGTGGCGAAGACCCTGCGGCTCGGCATATCCGTCGCCGTAATATCGGGCGTCGCCATCTGCGCCCTCTTCTCCTTCTTCGCCAACGGAATGGCCGCCATATTCCTCGACACCAGCACTCGCGCCTACGAACTCGCCTGCCGTGGCCTGCCGCTCTTTGCGCTCGCCTTCCCCTTCTTGACAATAAACATTGTCCTGATTGGCTACCTGCAAAGCGTAGAGCGTAGTAAGCCGGCCTCGGTCTTCATGACTCTCCGCGGCTTCGTCTTCATCTTCGCTTTCAGCCAAATCCTGCCGCCCCTCATGGGCGAGAGCGGCCTATGGCTCACCGTAGCGGCCGCCGAGGTCTCAACGCTGTTGGTAATTTGGGTCTCGCGAAAAGTGGGATAAAAGATTTGTAGGACACAAGAGGTGCCTGACTGACCCTTAAACGATTGAATAGAATGAAGTTAGTGGGTGGCTTATTGTCAACTACCCCAAAAGATAGGGAGGTCCCTCGCAATGAGGAATCTCCCTTTATGCTGGTCGCCCAGTATCTTCTTACGTAATTCGGAGTGGTGAAAACCAGCTTACCTTAACGAACAACGGGTTTCTGTCTTCCTTTCCCAAATGCCCACCATAGGTATTTGTTGCAAAACACTACGGCAGCGGAAACTATGAGCAAAACTACGATAAAAGCAATGAGGCTAAGCGCGTATGCTCCGCCTGGAAAACTCGATCCGAATTCTCTGCACACTACTCCAGATACTCTAAACATAGGAAAATGAAGAACATATATTATGATAGAGTTTATGCCACACCACTGCAAGAAATTTGTATTTCTCAACGATACGGATATGTCAACTATGGAATAGATACCCAAAACGGATGTTAGAGCGAAAAGCAATTTGTTCCCATACTCATTAATGTACATAAACACAGTGTCGTTGAAGCAAGCGATAATTGTGCAAACAATTAGAGACAGCCACCCATAACCCTTAAAGGAGCTCTCGGAAACAGCATATTTGTCAAGATAGGGGCGGCAAAGAAAACCTAGTAAACCGAAGACCAAAGCAGCCATTGTTTGCTGAACAACAACCAGGTCGTTATAATCCGTAAAACAGAAAGCCACAAATATTGCTAAAGCAAGAAGCGCAACGGCTACTCTATTCTTAACTAACGACAGTATAGGGTACATCAGAATGAACATCGCAAATAAAGCCAGCAGAAACCAAGCCGTCAAGAAATTCAAGAAGGCAAGTGCTGAGGGCGGCGTTCCCTTTACCCACTCGATTGCGACAAATGTAACATAATTAACTACAGCGAACGTAACTTGAGGTATTAATAGGCGGCGTAACTTATTGATTATAAATAATTTACCCCCCCGACACCAAATGAGAAGCAACTTCCAGATATGAAGAAGAACAATGGCATGTGGAAAGATAATATCAATCCTCCCGCAGTATTATTTGAACCTGTGCAATGTTGAAAAACAACAAGGAGAATGGCTATTCCCCTCATTACGTCCAAATAAGCTAATCTTTGTTTTGTTGCTACCATACTCTGCGAAATATAATTACTCGGCTTTTACGAGTACATAGCTAAAGGTAAAAAATAGGGTTCTTTTTTTTTTTTAAAAAAAAATTGCCGAATGTCAAATAGTAAGATGGGCCGTGAGAAGAAACCACGTTGGTTAAATAGCTAAGCGCAAGGCCATCAAAAGCCTTGCGCCGCTATTCTTGCCTTGTGGGCTAATACTTCTACATATTCATTCCACCATCGACCTGGATGACCTGTCCGGTGACGTATGCGGACATATCCGAAGCGAGGAAGAGAGCCACATCGGCGATGTCCTCAGGGGTGCCGCCGCGATGGAGGGGGATCTTGTCATACCAGCCCTTCTTGACGTCCTCGGAGAGTTGGTCGGTCATGGCGGTGATGATGAAGCCAGGGGCGATGGCGTTTGCGCGGATGCCACGCTTGCCCATCTCTTGAGCAATGGACTTTGCCAAGCCAATCATGCCAGCCTTTGAAGCGGAGTAGTTGCACTGGCCAGCGTTGCCATGCACTCCTACTACGGAGCTCATGTTGATGATGCTGCCCTTGCGCTGCTTGCTCATCACGGGGATTACGGCGTGGATGAAGTTGAATGCGGACTTGAGGTTGACGGTGAGGACTGCGTCCCACTGCTGCTCAGTCATCTTGAGCATCAGGCCGTCCTTGGTGATGCCGGCGTTGTTGACGAGTACGTCGATGGAGCCGAAGTCCGCAACAATCTGGTTTACGACCTCGTGTGTCTGCTCGAAGTTGGCGGCGTTCGAGGCGTAGCCTTTCACCTTGACACCGAGTGCGGCAATCTGAGCCTCAGTCTCTTTGGCAGCGTCGTTGATTTCGAGGTCGGTGAATGCTATGTTGGCGCCGGCTTCGGCAAATCGGAGAGCAAGGGCTTTGCCGATGCCTCGTGCGGCTCCTGTTACGAGGGCCGTCTTCCCTTCAAGAAGTTTCATATTAGTGTGAAGTTTATCTGTCAAAATTTTCGCAAAGGTATTCTTTTGCTGGTGGAAATCAAAATTTTAGCCCTGTCTGTTTCAGTCCGGCTTCCAACCGAGTGAAGGCGTCCACCGCCCCGAGGGGTATGAACACGTCGGCGTATAAGTCCGTAATGGCCGATTTCTCGGGGTTTATCTCTATAACCTTGCCGCCGGCCCGTTTCACGTTTATGGGTATCATTCCTGCGGGCATCACCTGGGCCGACGTGCCCACAACGATGCACAGATCCGCTTTTGCCGCATGGTCAAAGCTCTCGTTCAACGCCTTCTCGGGGATTCCCTCGCCGAAGAAGACGAAGTCGGGCTTCAGGAGGCCGCCGCAGTCGGGACACTTAGGAGGCTGCGCCCCGAGGTCCACGTCTTCAGCGCGATATGTGTGGTGGCACCTTGTGCACGAGATGGTGGCCGTAGTCCCGTGGAACTCTATCACGTCCGTGGCACCCGCTTTCTGATGGAGGGCGTCGATGTTTTGCGTGATGATGGTCTTGACTACCCCCGCCTTCTCCAGGTCGGCAATGACGTAATGAGCCTTGTTTGGGCGTATGTCCTTGTCCTTCATGAAGTCGTAGAAACAGGCTTTAATTGTTTTCCACGACTTGATGGGGGTGCTGGTGAAGTTGCAAATCTCTATGTCGTCGGGGTCGTATTGGCTCCAGATGCTGCTGCCCGAGCCTCGGAAGGTGGGGATTCCGCTTTCGAGCGAAATTCCCGCGCCGGTGAAGACTATGGCGTGCGATGCCTCGGCAATCAGTTTGGCAGCTTGGGCGATGGTCTCTTCGGTGGTCATGCGCGCGGCGTTTTATGCAAAGGAGTATACGTCTTCCGCCGGCTTGCGGTTCTTCTGCTTCGGGATCTCCTCGGGGTCTGGATACCCGATGGGCAAGAGGGCTATTGGCTCCTCGTTGCTCGGGAGGTTAAGCGCCTGTCGGACCTCGTCGGTGTTGAAGTTGCACACCCAGCACGTCCCGAGTCCCAGCTCGGCGGCTCGCAGCGTCATGTGGTCTGTGGCAATGGTCGCGTCAATCTCCGAATGCTCTTTACCGTCGTAGGAACGCACCCATCCTTTGTCATGATTGGCCAAGACTACGATGACGGCGGGAGCCGTCTTAATCCACGACGGCCCGTGGTACGCCTGAATTACTTGGGCGCGGAGGTCGGGGGTCGTGACGCAGACAAGGCGATAGGGCTGGCGGTTGGTTGCCGATGGCGCCATGCGGGCGGCTTCGAGAACCTGAATGAGTGTGCTGTGGTCTGGCATCCGGTCAGAATATTTCCTGACGGAGCGTCTTTTTAAGATAGCGTCTTTGACATCCATGGTTGTTAATCGGGAGAGTGAGTGTGGTTATCGGCAGTGAATATAGGTGAAAATGTTTGAAATAGGAAGCCTGGGCAACGCTATTTTATGAATTTGCCTCAGCATGACGTAGCATAGTCCGAGCGACATCTCCCCACCCTTATTCGCCGCCAACACCCTTACCGACACACACCACGGAATACTCACCCGCCACGAGCCATTTAGCCGCCATCTGCCGTATCTCCTCTTTCGAGATGTCGCTCGCGATCCGGTAGTAGTCGTTCACGTAGTCCATGTTTACGTCCTCAAGCATGAAGGCGGCAACGGTGTCGGCCGACGTGAGGACACTGTCGAAGTAATGGAGCATTTCGCCCTTCATGAATCCGCGCAGCGTCTCCATCTCGCGGTCCGTAATGCATTCCGAGGCCAGCCGCTCCATGTCGTTGAATATCTCGCGCACCACTTGCTCGTGGCTGCCCGTCTTGACCTCTGTGGAAATGGAGTGTACGCCGCGGAACTTGTTGACGTTTAGGGTGGAATATGCCCCGTAGGTGAGGCCGAGCCGCTCACGCAGGTTTTGCGATATTCGGGCGCCAAAATATCCTCCCAGCGCCGCGTTGGCCATGCCAAAGGGCAACATATCGGGGTGCGAACGGTTGAAGATGGGGCGGAAGACGCGGACCGAAGTCTGCTCGCCGTCAAACTCAATCATTGTCCGGCTGCTCGTCTTATTGTATTCCGGGCCGGGAATCTCCCATGTAGGTCCGGGCTGCCAATCGGTTGTGCCGAAAGTCTCCGCAATGAAACGTATGTCGTCGTCCGACGGGCGACCCGATACGAATATGTGCGCCACATTGGGGCGATATGCCTCGGCGTGGAAGTCGCGCAAAGCCTGGGGCGTAAGGTTGTCATAGTCCTCATGACGCGCCACGCGCCCATAGCGGCACCCAGGGGCATAGAGGGCATGCAGCATGGCCCGCGAGGCGAGGTAGGGCGTCTTCAGCATCTTCATGTCGAAGTTCTGGATCTCCTGCGCCTTATATAGCTCCACCTCTTCGTCGGGGAAGGCGGGGTGGCGGATTATCTCGTTGACAAGCTCAACAATATGCTTAAGGTCTCGCTCCACGCACAGCGACGATACGGAAGCCCTCGTTATGGACGACTTTGGCCACGTGTACGCGCCGTAGAAGTCCAAGGCCTCGGCCATCTCTTGCGCCGTGTGGAACTCCGTCCCCTCAGAAAGCAGTTCGGCAGTCGACGACGCTATTAGGGCACGGCTCGTGCGCAGCGAGCCTGCGGCAACGTTGATCTCAATCTTGACAATGGACTGGTTGCCGCCGGGCATGACGTGAAGCATCGCCCCGTTCGGCAGCACTTCTGTCTCGAATGTTGGTACGACGGGCATCTTGATGTCCCCCGACGGAGGCGGGGTCATGCGAAATTTGTTGTCCAAAGCTTTCGGTGGTTATTTTGAACGGTAAATGAGCGTTGAGCTGTTCTCGACGGTGCACGTGCGGCGTGCGAAGTCCATGACGTCGTCGGGCTGCATATCGTCGTATGCCCTGTACTCTGTGTTTACGAGGTTGGCGTCGCCAAGCATCTCGTATGTGGCGAGGGTCTGCGACATTGTCTGCGATGCCGTCTCGCCAATTATTTGGGCAGCCTCTTGCCTGTTTCTGGCTTTGTTTATCTCGTAGTCCGTAGGGCCCGAGTCTTGCATTTCGTGAATCTCGTCCCATATTTGCCCAATTGCCGTCTCGGGCTTCACACCGTCGGCCACTTGTGCCGAGAAGATTACTGCGCCGGGATCAAAAGAGCCTGTTATGTAGGCGTTTGCGTCGGTACACGTGCGGCTCTCCTTAACGAGCCTTTGGATTAGTCGCGACGACAGACCGTCGGCAAACACGTCCGTCATCAGGTCGCCGAGCTTCGTGTCGCGGTGCAGACGGTCGGCGGAGTGGAAGGCAATCATGATTCGCGTGGCTGGCACGTTGCCCTCCTTGAATAGTGTCCTGGCCTCGGTCTGAACGGGTTCGGCGGGAGGCGCGGGCTCTTTGGGAGCGTCGCGGCGTATGTCTCCAAACCATTTCTCGGCCAAGGCGAATATGTGGTCAGTCTTCACGTTGCCCGACACGGCGAGAATGGCGCGGGAGGGCGTGTAGTGCCGGTAGAAGAAGTCTTTCACCTCGTCGAGCGTCGCGTTCTCAATATGCTCGATGTTCAGCCCAATGGTGGGCCATCGGTACGGGTGTACTTTATAGACCAAGTCGCGGAAAATATGCTGAATGTCGCCGTATGGGGCGTTGAGGTATCGCTGGCGAAACTCCTCAATCACGACTTTCTTCTGAATGTCGAGGCTCTCCTGGCTAAACGCCGGTTCACAAAGGCGGTCGCTTTCGAGCCAAAAGGCGGTCTCAATGTTGTCGGCGGGCAGGGTGACGTAATAATTCGTGTAGTCGTTGTTGGTGAACGCGTTGGCGTCGCCGCCGACCCTCTGAACTTCGTAGTCGAAGTCGGGCACATTGGCCGAGCCGCCAAACATGAGGTGCTCAAAGAGGTGAGCAAAGCCCGTCCGTTCTGGGTTCTCATTTCGTGCGCCTACGGTGTAGAGCATATTGAATGTGGCCATTGGCGACAGGGGGTCCTCGCATACGAGAACCCTAAGCCCGTTTGCCAATACGTGGCGCGAAAAGGTTATCATGTTTCACTCAAAATAAAAGACCAAGCCCCACCACCGCGATTTGAGCCTGCGTATGGCCTGCTGATATGGCAAGTCTTCAATGTCTTCCGACGCGTTGGGGTCGTAGACGTTGGTGAGGCCAAAGTCGCACCGCAGCTCTATCGAGAGGCGGAAAAAGGTGAGGTAGAAGTCCATGCCTGCGCCCGCATCGGCGTAGAAGTCGAGCGACCTCATGCTGAGGTGCTGCTGCTTATCCTTGGCCAGGTCGAAGCGCGGCGTGACGCCTCCGATGATGTAAGGCCGGATGTTCATCAGCCTGTGGGCGGAATATTTCAGCAGGAATGGGCATTCAACAAAAGTCGACTTGATTTTTTCTGGCTCTTCGTCAATTGGCTTGCCGCTCTCGTCCACGAAGAGCAGGTTGCGCTGCCCGAAGGATATGCCGGGCAAGATGCGGAAATTGAGGTTGTCGCACAGACGGAAGTCGGTGACAATTCCGAGCACTATGCCGGGTTGAACCTCCGTCACCTCGGCATATCGGGCCATGCCCCCGTTCTCGTAGGTGCGCAGTCCTGTGTTGTAAACGTGGTAATCGAGGATGTTGAAGCCGAGCAGAAAACCAAAGTGAATGGGCCGCTTGTCAAACCGCGGCAGGTTGGGTATGCCCTTGGGCGTGGCAATCTCCGCCGCCGACTGATATTGCGCATTGGCGGAGATGCCGCAAAGCGACGTGGCGACAATGGCACTCAGCCCGAGCGCGATGCGTCGGCATGAGGTGACGTGGCGCATGAATTGTCTCATAATGAAACAAATACGCTCCTTTGCCGAAATTATTGCCACCACGGTCCGGATATATAATTGTTTAGGGCTTCTCGGCAAGATATGCCGTGGCAATGCCCAGCGTGAGCATCTTCCGCGATACGGGTTTCAGGCCTGCGGCATACAGGTGTCGCTCAAAGTCCTCGCCCGAGGGGAACGCCATGGCCGAGCGGCACAAGTAGTTGTAGGCCCTTTTGTCTCGCGATATAGCTCCGCCAATAAGGGGCAAAATGTTGCTGAAATAGAAATTGTATATCGTGCGGAAAAGGGCGTTGGGCGGCGTGGAGAACTCAAGGACCACCAGCCGTCCGCCAGGCTTCAGCACTCGGCACATTTGGCTAAGCCCCTTGTCGAGGTTAGCAAAGTTCCGCACTCCAAAGGCCACCGTAACCGCGTCGAATCGGTTCGACGAGAACGGCAACGACTCCGAGTCCGCCACGCATAGTGAGATGTCTTGCGTCAGGTTGGCGTTCTCAATCTTCTTGACGCCCACTTCAACCATCTTGGGCGAGATGTCGCACCCGAGGACTTTGCACCCGAGCCGTTTGTGTATGGCTATGGCCATGTCGGCTGTTCCCGTGGCGACGTCGAGTATTTCGCGCGGTTTACGGTCGGCAAGGAGGTCAATGGACTTCCGTCGCCACCCTTTGTCAACACCAAAAGAGAGGATGTGGTTGAGCAGGTCGTAGCTTGGCGCAATGCCATCGAACATGCGCTCCACCTGGGCGCGTTTGTCGTCTGCTCCGCTGTATGGTTTTATCTCTGCCATTTGCCGACAAAGGTACGAAAACACCGCGACTGTATTCCTTTTGCTGGAAATATTTGCTTGTGGGGGGCACGGCTCTTTCATTTTAGACCACCTGGCGAGTTGCATTTAGCCCCAAGCGTATCCATTGGGTCGATATGGTCGGAATGTAGTTGCTGGACTTCCGACCGGGCACATCCGCTTTGCGTATGTACCCGGTTACTGAGGTACGGCTTTTCAGGCCAGCAGAGGAGCAAGCCGCCCCATAAACGCTTATATGCCAAGAAAATTCATTTCCTTAAATCCGCAGAAAAATATTCAATAAGTCAAAAACCACAGAGTGGGCGAATAGCAAGATAGAAACGATGTGATGTTGTGCTACCCGTATGCCAAAATTGAGTTTTTGGACACAACGCCCCCTTTCCCCATAAGGTGGCAAGACTTTTTTGAGGTTTTGAATGCCTCAAAAATGCAATTTGCGTAAGACTGCAGACCTGTTTCATCCTGCAATTTGACCTATATGTCCCGTTTTTTATGTCTCTGAGCCTCCGCAAAAGGGCCTCGAAGCCTCACTCGTCAAAAGAATCGCCGCCCGCTCAATCGAGTGCAAACATCACGGGTTGCATATTCTTCTGCGTCATCAGGACTGGCCAATAAAACGGCGTTCCGTTCCATCCGACGTCGCTCCCTGTCTCTTTGTCCTTGTTCTTTTGACCATTCTGACGGAAGAACATGATGACGGGCGCGTCTTGAGCCTTTTCGTGCGCCGGCTCTGTATCCGTGTTACCCGAGTCGGGGGCGTCGCTGAAACACCCGTTCTCGCGAATGCGGTTCATGTTGCGGTCTTCCCGGTGCAGGGCGAAGATTTTGCCGTGCGATTGTTCCGTGCAATAGTCGAGGACGCAGAGCATCTCTTTGATGTCGTTCCTTTTGTCGTTATTGCCATACTCGACACCGTAGACGTACGTCTCTTCTATGAGGCGCAGGATGCGGATTACAGTGTTCTTGTCGATCTCGAAAAATCCGTTTTTGTCCTGTTTCTTGTAGTTGGCGGACCTCTTTATCTCCTTGTCAATCATCTCGACCGTCTTGCCAATTTCCGACTATGAACCCGTCCAGAAGCCCACGGGGAGGATGCGTTGTTGTTGCTTAATCGTTATGGCGTCCGTGGCTTTTATCTTCTGCGGAGCGCATGGCCTAATCTCCTTGTCATAGCCCACGAAAAAGGCATTGGGCAAGTCTTGGTCTTTGCCCTCCAGAAACCACTGGCGCAGCTGCTCGTCAAGGTCGTTCATGCGCTTCATTGTCGTGTAGATTCGCGATGTCGTGTGGAAACGCATCACGGCCATGTCCTCTTTAGAGCGCGTCCCGTACATCCGCGCATGCTGAAGCACGGTGTCCTGCTGGAAAGTCTTAGGATTGCGGCCGTAGAAGAAGCAGAGGATGTTTTTTATCGTCACGCCTCGGTCCAGGATGTTGCCGCCAATAAATATGTTGGCCGCGGTGTCGAGGGTCAGCTCACCCGTGTCCTCGTCAAGCATACTGCCCACCTCCTCGTCCGAGTTGACCGTTTGGACTTGGTAGTTGTTTGTGTCAAAAATCTTGCGGACCTCCGCCAGCGCCTCTTTCTTAGATGGCAGATTGACGCCTATGAGGCCCTCTTTTTGCCCTTTGCGGTTCGACTTGACAAAGTCGTCGTATGCGGAGTCTATGGCGATCCCCACCCAAATGTTCGGGGTCGTATTGCGGACCTCGTCTTTTATCATCTCAATGAGGCGGTTCACCGTACGGCGTTGCCAGTCGTGCTCCCGTTTGTTTATGTCCGTATGGATGATGGCGCTGCTCTTATAGTCAATACGGTCGGTCTTTGCCATTTGGATTCGCCTTATCGCCGTCGCCATGAAATATGCCACGAGGGCATACGTCAACCCGTATAACATCTGCTGAGCCGAGTTCGCCATGTTCTTCCTCTTAAATTTCTTCTCCTCGCAGCCCAGGACGTCCATGCAGACTTGCTCAACGCGGTGGAAGAGGTGGCTATACATAGAGTCCGAGTTCTCAGAATCGACAAAATACTGTTTGCCGCCGATATACTTGTCGTGGACGGGGACGAGGGTGGTAAACCTGGGCTTGAACGGCTTCACGGTGTTGCCGTTCAGGTTCAGGTCGCCGTCGGGCTGGAGATATAGGCAATAGGGCGTGGCTGTCACTTGCAGATAGCGGCAGAAGTCGGGGATTCGCCTGAAGTCGTCAATCTGTTGGGCTATTCTCGCCATCTCGGTCTCCGTCTTTAGCCCTTCCGACGCAATGGTCTTGTAGTTTCGGCTGGCAAAGTCGGCCTCGTCGTCCACGATGAGGACCTTCTTCGGCTTTAGAAGCGACGCGTTTTGCTCAAACATCTCCATGAGGTGCTCAAGGTTCGCGGCGTTCTTCTTGCAGACGATAATCGACTTGTTACCCTCGAACTTTGCGGGCTTCGGATTGCGCCATACGCCGTCCATGATGTCGTAGATGTGGACGGTGACGAGCTGGTCGAGGCGGTCCGTGGCCTTGAAGAAGCGGAAGTCTTTCTTTAGCCTCATGACTGTCTGATTGACAAGGGCTTTTGTGCCTTTGGTGATGACGATGGCAATGTCGATGCCCTTGTCGAAAGCCAGGCCTATGATGTCCTCAAACGTGTCGGTCTTGCCGCATTGTATCTTGCCAAGCAGCAGGCCCGGCTCTTCGGCGTGCGGGCCTGTCTCCATCAGTTTCGCGACAGCCTCCTCAACGCACTTTATCTTCTCCACGGGCATGACTCCAAAAGGGTAGTGGGTCTTGAGGGTGTCCCATATCGGGGTCTTGCTCTCCCTGAGGGCTTTCTCGGCCGCCTCGAAGGCCTCGAGTTGCTCCAAAATCCACGGGGCGGGTGCTAACCCATAGTCTTTAAGTGTCTCTATCGCGGCCAGGCACGACTCTTTTGACGGGAAGGTTACTGGGTATGTGTCGCTCATGCGCGATTTCCTCTTGTTCTTATTTGAAAAGCAGCCCCCTCGGACGGCGCGGGTCTAAGGGGGCTGGCGTTACTCGTTTGGGTGGGTTAGTTCTCGCTGTTGTCGTCGTTTGCGTCGTTAGCGTCGCTTGGTGCGAAACGCTCGTCGAGGCTGACGTGCTTTTGGAATTTTATGACTCGCTTGATTGAGTATGTAATCAACCATTGGACGATGGTCTCTTCGGTGAAATCTTTCCCGTCCATGTTCTTGTCGAGAATGACGTCTGTGAGGGGGCAAAGAACCTGTTCTGTAAAAAAGTCGATGAGGTTCCCTTTGTCGTCATAGTTGAAGATTGGCTCTACTTCCCACTCTTCTGGAGGTAATAGCTCCATGAGAATGGCGTCTGCCCTTGCGTCGCGTCCATTGCGAAGGAGCATGTACTTATAGGGTTTCAGTACGAATGGAAACTCTCCATTGTTGTAGGAATAGACCCCGTGGTCGTGATTGTTGTCGAACGGGACGTCGGGGTTTTTCATCCATGTGCCGTCCTCGCCCTTAAGGATGTAACGGTGGGCTGTATGCGCTGTAATAGTCCTGGTTTCAATAGGAAATCCCTCTTCTTCCGTGTATTCGTCACCTTCTTTGCCGAATCTTTCAAGGGGGCCTTTGAGAGTCAGCGACAGCACCTCCTCGCGGTCGACGCCGTCGAGCAGGGCGGAGATGTCTTGAATGTACACCTCCTTTTTCTCCTTCTGGTCGAGGGCGAACATGACGGTCGGGATGTAGTATTGCGTCAGGAGTACAGGCCAGTAGAACGGTGCATCGTTCCATCCCTTGTTCTCGCCAGTCAAGCTTTCGATGTTCTTGCTACCATTCTGGCGAAAGAACATGATGACGGGGGTGCTTATGGCTCGTTCGCGAGCCGGTTTCGTGTCGGAGTGACCATCGTCAGGGGCGTCAATGAAACAACCGTTCTCACGGATTCTGCTCATTTCGCGCCCTGTCCTGTGCAGAGCGTATATCATGTTGCCAGATTTCTTTGTGCAGTACTCCAGTGCGCACAACAGCTCTTTGATGTCGCTTTTCCTGTTGCGGTTGCCGTGCTCGTCGTCGTAGACGTATGTCGATTCGATGAGGCGCAAGATCTCGACAACCGTATCCTTGTCCATCGTGAAGAAACCGTCAGAGTCTTTGTTTTCGTAGTCGGCGGACTTGGTGATAAGGTTGTCTATCTTCTCGACTGTTTTGCCAATCTCATTTTGCGAACCTGTCCAGAAGCCCGCTGGTACAAAACGTTGCTGCCTTTTCAAGGTCAGCGTGTTCGAGATTTTTATCTTCGTCGGGGCGGTCGGTTTGATATGGTATTCTTTGTCGAAGCCGACGAAGGTGGCGTTGGGGTTCTCGTTGCCTTCCGCCTCAGTAAACCACTGGCGGAGCTGGTCGTCGATTTCGTTCATGCGTCTCATTGTATTGTACAGAGCTTCTGTCGTGTGGAAACGCATTACGGCCATGTCCTCCTTTGAGCGGGCTCCGTACATTCGGGCGTGTTGGAGCACAGTGTCCTGCTGGAAGGTCTTGGGGTTGCGGCCGTAGAAGAAGCAGAGCAGGTTCTTGATGGTGACGCCGCGGTCCAAGATGTTGCCGCCGATGAAGATTGTTGCGGGGCTGACCAATTCAAGCTCGCCGGTGTTCTCGTCGAGGAGTGAGTTCGTCTGCTCGTCCGAGTTGACCTTTTGGATATGGTAATTGCCGTTTATAAGGCTGCGGAACCCGGACATCACGTCGTCCTTCGACGGGAGTTCTACGGATATGAGCCCTGCCGCACGCCCTTTGCGGTTCGACTCGGCAAAGTCGTCATAGATGATGTCTATGGTTGCCCATACTCGTTGGTCCGATTGGCTGGCATCGTTTATTGCGACCTTTATCGCCTCGATTAGCCTCTCCACGACGCGGCTCTGCCAATCGTGGTCGGCCTTGGCAATGTCCGCATGGAGGATTGCGCTGGTATTGTAATTCTTGTTCTCGTATTTTGCCACTTGGATCCTTCTGACCGCCGTTGCCATGAAGTACGAAATCAGGGTGTAGGTTAGCCCGTAGAGGTTTTGGGACGCAATGTTGTCCTCCAAGAGCCTCATGTCCTCATACCCCAATACGTTGGCGCATTTATCCGAAACGGGGTGGAAGAGGTGGCTGTACATTGATTCGTGGTATTGCGACTCGACAAAGTACTGCTGGCCGCCGATGTACTTCTCGTGAATGGGTACGAGGCTCGTGAACCGGGGACGGAATGGTTTGACGATGTTGCCATTCAAGTTCAGCTCGCCGTTGGGCTGGAGGTAGAGGCAATAGGGCGTGGCAGTCACTTGGAGATAGCGGCAGAACTCGGGAATCTCCCTAAAGTTGTCAATCTGCTGGGCTATTTTGGCAAGTTCGGACTCCGAAATCTGTGAAAGGGGTTTGCCATCTGTGTCAACCTTTCCTTGCTGTTTGACCGTACGGTAGTTTCGGCTGGCGAAATCTGCCTCGTCGTCTACAATCAGGACCTTCTTGCTCTTGAGGGAAGGGCTCTTCTTCTCGAACAAATCTATGAGATGGGCGAGGTTAGCGGAGTTCTTCTTGCAGACTATCGCAGTCTTGCACCCTTCGACCTTTGCCGGCGTCAGGTTGCGCCCTTTGTCCATGATGTCGTAAATCTTGATTGTGGTGCGCTGGTCGAGGCTGTCTGTGTCGACGAAGTATTTGAAGTCTTTCTTCATCCTCTTTATTGTCTGATTGACAAGGGCCTTCGTGCCTTTGGTCAAGACGATTGCAATGTCGATGCCCTTGTCGAAAGCCAGGCCAATGATGTCCTCGAAGGTGTCGGTCTTGCCGCATTGTATCTTGCCAAGCAGCAGGCCCGGCTCTTCGGCGTGCGGGCCTGTCTCCATCAGTTTCGTTACGGTCTCCTCCACGCACTTGACTTTCTCTTCGGGCATGACCCCGAACGGGTAATGGAGCTTTAGGGTGTCCCAGATTGGGGTCGTGCTGTTTTCGGCATCCTCGAAGGCTTTCAGCTTCTTCAAAAGCTCGGGTGGCGGCGTAACCCCCATTGATTCGAGCAAATCGATATCCCTTTGGCAGTCTTCTTTAGTTTTGTACTTGTCGAGGTTTAGCATAGGTCTTGAAAAATGTGGTTTTGAGTTAATTTTTTTGAACAACGTAAAGGTATTAAATAGTGAATTAATATGCAATTGTCTTATATTTCATCGCGGATGCTCCGCGATGTTATCTCTGTTCTATTACCTCCTGTTTGCAATAAAGCCCCCCTTTCAGATATGATATTCCGAAAGGGGGGCGGCTATTACCAAGAAAAGAAGTGCGGGGGCGTTTAATACAGCTTGTAAGTCACCTTTCCCCATCGTGCAGGCCATGCCGGCAGCTCAATCCGCGAGCCGTCGGGCGCGTGTTGGAGGAGCATCTCCTGAATGCCAATCATTCCCGCGCCGCCGCGGTTGAAGTCGGGCGACCAGTCGAAGCCCTGTTCATAGAAGGCGGGGAAACGGAATGGCCCATTGGCCATCTTGTCATAGTTCAGCTCCGCCGCGTCGTCTGCCAAGCCGAGGCAAGCGGCCCAAATATTGTCCTGCTTCCAGCCTACGGGAGAGCGCATCTTGATGGACCACGGGTCCACTTTCCACGTGTCTATGGCCACTTGAAGGTCGGGACGGCCTACGCCATAGATTCGCCACGGGAAGACGGGGTACATCTGTGTGGTCTCTACATTATTGATGCGCGCCCACGTCACGGCGGGGGCTATGACGGTGTGTCCGTCAATGGTGCGCATGGGGATGTCCGGCACGTGGCTCAGCAGGAGCTTGACGCGCGAGAGGTGGGCAGTGTCTTTGCCGGCCGCCGTGGCATAATCAAGCCATGCCTGGCCAACGGTCTTAAGGGCCGCAATGGTGCTGCATGGGTTGTAGGCCATCTTGTGCGTCTCGGCACCCGAGCCGGGGTATATGACGAGCTTGCCAAATTCGTCAAGTGCCAGCTGACCGAGTTTGAGGGCTTGGTATTGGTAATGCTCGTCGAAGAAGACGAGGCACTGCCATATCATCTCCTCGTACGCGGCAATGTCCATCTTGTGGATGCGGTGGGCTTCGAGGGCCATCATGCAGAATTCGAGCGACGTGTCCCATAAGTATTCAAGCCAGGCGTTGTTCTCCACGCCGAGGTCTTGCCCGGGTCTGTGTTCTCCATATTCGGCGGGGTTGGGCAGGCCGCAGTTCTCGATTTGCTCTGTGAAGGCGCAGCCGTCATGTCCCCAGTAGAAGCCTACACGCGCCTTTGCGCTCTGATACATACGGCGGTAGGTGTCGAGCTGAACGCGGAGAACGTCCAGGTCGCCCGTCTTGACCATTGGCCAGTATACGAGCCTCTGGTTTTGGGCCGTCATGGTGCCGCCGCCCCAGCATCGATAGTCGGGCGTGAAGGTGCGCGGAGCGTGGACGAGGGAGGGGTCGAAGGTGAAGAGGCCTCCGTTGAACTTTGTGGGCCAGAGGCCTTTGGCGTTGCATCCGAGCATGTATCGGAACAGCTCATAGTTGCGGAGAATAACGGCGGCCGTGTCGGTCAGCGCCGGCTCGTCGGCCTCGGTGCGTTTGTTGTTGTGGGGCTTGGCCAGCTCGCGGTCGAGGGCTATGTAGCTGCGGTTCCAGAAGTCGGCCCACCATTGCGCCGAGCGTTTGCGGGAGTCCTTGGCCTTGGGGGCGGGTGCCGTCTCGGCGCAGGAGGTGAGGCGCGTGCGGATGGTTGTGGACTTTACGTCGCCAACGTAGTTCCACGCGCGGAAGTCGGTGTCGATATATTTGCCGTCGGTTGTGCCGCTGAATTTTAGGTCGGGCGATGTGATGAAGCCCTCCATTTTGAGGCCGCCAATGGGGTTATAGAGCTTGTCCTTGATTGGGTCGAGGCCCTCCATGCGGACGGTCATGTCGAACACCGTCTCCTGGCGGTTGATGTGTGTGAAGGTGAGGGAGTTGTCTGATGGCGTAATGACGTCGGCGTACGTTACGACGTCGGGCGTAATGAGCCACTTGTGGGTGAACTGCATATTGGCGTCGAAGGGCACGGGGCGGTCTTTTTGCCTCCAGCTCTCGTAGCTCATTGTTACGTGGCGTTTCTTAGAGCCGTTGAGCTGGATGAAGATGTCGGGGGTCTGGGTGTCGACCCATATATCCACCTTGAGGTCGGCGCAGGAGACCGTCATTGAGCCGTTAGAAAGGTGTAGCTCTTGGCGGAAGTCCTTACCTGCGAGGGTGTTGTCGCCCGTGTTGATGCGGATTCGCCCGGCTTTGAGCAGGGTGTTGTGTTCGTCAAACCATCCGCTTTGGCACATATAGATAAGCAGCTCGCCGTCCTCCACCCATACGTTGAGGCCGATGCTGTGTCCGCCAACGGGCATCGACTCCGACGAGTTCTTGCTTTGCGATGTCCATACGTAATCTTGCGGCACGTAGGTCGTGCCGTCGCCCGCAATGGCCGGGCTTGTGGCAAGCAGGGCGGTAAGCCCAACCATGGCCATGGCTCTTTTCGTGTATGTCATTGTGTATGATTGATTTGCTTATGTTTATTTTTGCAATGCTAAGATATAGTTTTTCTTCGGTAAGTTAATGATTGTTTAACGAACAATGCGTATGGGTGAAACAAAGGCGAGCCTGATGGCCATGCTCTCGGCTCTCGCAATATCGGCTTGCACGGGCGGAGGGCAGGATTTTTTTGACGAGAAGGCGATGGTTTTGGACAGCTGCGTAACAACTGGCGTCGATGGGGCGGAGGTTGTGCGCCAAGTATATCTACGCGACGCCATGGGGCGCGACACGTTGATGCTCTATTACGGCGCAGGTGTTTTGACGGGCGAGCAGCGCACGGAGTACGATTCGTGCGGAAATATTACGCGCATTGTCCTTACGGTGCCAATGGGCAAAAAGGAGGTGCGTTTCTTCAAGAAGGAGAGTGGGCAAACGGCGCACATGGAGATCGACGAGAGTGGGGTGGTGGAGACGGTGATTCTTGAATATGAAGGCGAGCGGATTGTGAGGGAAGAGTGGTCCGAGGCGATGCAACTCTTTGAGTATGACAGCGCCGGGCGTGTCACGGCTGTCGAGATGCATGGTTCCACACAAGGCGGCGACGGTCAAAAGGCCTTACAGACAAAGACGGTGAGCCAGTACGACGAGACGGGGAATGAGGTCTTCTCCGCCCTCCTGGCGGCTACCGACACGGGGCTTATTGAGGTGAGCCGCAGCGAGAACGAGTATGACGCCAAGGGCTTGCGTATCGTGTCAATGCAGGCGGCGGGCGATGTCCGCACAAAGTCGGTCTACACTTACGACGAGGCGGGGAACATTGTGGAGGGCAAGACCTACGTGATTGACAACGCGAGTGGCGCACTGTCTCCAACGGCTCGCACAGCCTACGCCTACGGCTTCGACCCTTTGTGGAAAGAGGAGTGCGATTATGCCTACGACACCGACGGACGCGAGGTCCTGACCCTGCGAAAGGTGAGTTATTTCTCGGCCATTGCAGACAAAAAAAGTGGCAAGACCAAATAGTCATGCCACTGGAGTTGTAAGATTTTTTTTGGGGGGGGGAAGGGTGGTCACCATCGGCCACCGCCACCGCCGCCGCCAAATGAGCCGCCGCCAAAGCCTCCGAATCCACCGGAGCCGCCGGACGAACCACCGTTTTTAGAACCTTTTGACATACTTCCCGCAATGCGGAACAAGATGTCTACGATGAAAGAGAATATGGTCGCTATGACGAAAAAGAATGTCATGGTTGTCGTAATCTTCTCACGTCGCGACTTGGCTTTCTTGTACCTCTCGATGTAGACTTTTGCTGCGACATAGAGAGCTATTAAAGCAATGATAGAGGCTATGAATAACAACTTGAAGTTGCCTTCCCATATGCTATCCGTTTCGTCGTTGGTGTATTCGCCGCGCACCGCATCCATTACGGCTTGTGCCCCTGCGGCAATGCCGGCAGAGTAGTCGTCCGTCTTGAAGTGCGGTATCATCTGCTGGTTGACAATCCGGTGGCACACGGCATCGGGCAATGCGCCCTCCACTCCGTAGCCAGTGCCGATGAATGCCTCGCCGGCCGAATCTTGTGTCTTGGGTTTGACAATGATGACGACGCCGTTGTTTTTCCCCTTGCGCCCTACGCCCCATTTGTCGCCAAGTTGCTCGGCAAACATGGCAACAGGGAGGTCGGCAAGGTTCGTGACCGTGACGATGGTTATTTGTGTCGACGTCTGATTGTCAAAGTCTACGAGCTTGCTTTCTAACAGCTCGACCTCCGACGACGTTAGCAGATTGGCAATGTCGTTGACGAGGCGCGGCGGTTCGGGGCGGTCAGGTATTTGCGCCTGAGCCGAAAAAGCAAAAGCCAATGCGGCGACGGTCATGGCCGCCATCCGCATCAGCTTATCTAAGAGTCTGAGTCTCATCTTAATGTGTTGTGGGGAAATTGGGCACTATTTGGCGAAGGAGACCTCGTCGGACAGCTCGTTGGTGTCGTCTGCCTGGTGGGGGAAGTACTCGCGCAGCTTGTCGCCGCAGAGGCGTATGGCGCGGCAAATCCCGTCGATGGGCTGACCGCCCGCAAAGGCGTTGCTTATCTCGGCCACGATGTCGTCCCAGAAGCTTTGCCCAACGATGTCGTTTATCCCCTTGTCGCCAATCACGGCAAAGCGTCGGTCCTTTGTCGCGAAGAAGAATAGCACCCCGTTGCGCAGCTTGGTGTTCTGCATCCCGAGGGTGTTGAACGCGTCAACTGCCGAGTCGAGGACATTCTCCTTGCATCGGCGCGAGACGTGGACGTGGATTTCGCCACTTGTCTCAGACTCGGCCTCGGCTATGGCCTCGGCAATTTTCTTGCATGCGGCCTTGTCGAATATCTTGTCGGACATGTGGCTTAGAACTGAACCTTAGGGGCTTTCTCGCTGCCTTCTTCGGCCTTGAAGTAGGGTTTGGTCTCGAAGCTGAAGATGCTGGCAATGATGTTGTTGGGGAATTTGCGGATGTAGGTGTTGTAGTCCCTGGCCACCTCGTTGAACTTGTTGCGCTCGGCCGTTATGCCGTTCTCGGTCTGTTCGAGTTGGTTCTGGAGGTTGAGGAAGTTCTCGTTGGCTTTGAGGTCGGGGTAAGCCTCTTTAACGGCCATGAGGCGGCTCAGTGCGCCGCTGAGTTCGCTCTGCGCCTTCTGGAACTGTGCGAGGGTCTGCTCGTTGAGGTTCGAGGCGTCGATGTTGATGGACGTGGCTTTAGAGCGGGCGTCGATTACGGCTGTCAGTGTGGAGCTCTCGTGCTCGGCGTAGCCCTTGACGGTGGATACTATGTTGGGGATGAGGTCGGCGCGGCGTTGGTAGACGTTCTCAACTTGTCCCCATTGGGCTTCGACGTTTTCCTGCTTTGAGACCATGTCGTTGTAGCCGCAGCTGGAGAGAGAGAGTGCGCCGAGTGCGGCGACGAGTAGCATTTTAAAAGATTTCATTTTCAATGGTTTTTGAAGTTCTTGCTTGTTAGGGATTAGTTTTAAATTGCTTAAAGGTAATTACAATATGTGCAAAAAGCAAGAGGCGTGGGGCGGAAAATGGCTATCTTCGGCGGTCATATATAATAGGTGTTGAAACGATGACTCGGATAGGCTTAATATCCGACACGCACGGCTATCTCGACCCGCGGGTGTTGGAGTTTTTATCAGACGTGGACGAGATTTGGCATGCGGGCGACATCGGCTCCATGGATGTCTTGGAGCAGCTGCGCCGCTATAAGCCTACGCGTGCCGTATGGGGAAATGCCGATGGGCATGACATCCGCATGGCTGTGGACCCTCGCCCCCGTTTCGTCTTCAATGCCGATGGCGCGAAAGACGACGAGGCGGAGGAGGCAAAGCTGGGGATATTGCGTTTCAGCGTTGAGGGTGTCAGTGTCCTGATGACGCATATTGGCGGCTATCCCGGGCGATATGCTGCCAAGGTGGCGGCCGAGATGCGCCGATGTCCGCCTCGACTGATGGTGGCGGGGCATAGCCACATTCTGCGCGTGATATATGACAAGCGGTACGACTGCCTCCATGTGAACCCCGGGGCGTGTGGACACTATGGCATTCACGGCGTGCGGACGGCCTTGCGCTTCGTTATCGACGGCACGGAGGTGCGCGATATGGAGATTTGGGAGGTTGGCGGCTGAGATATGAGAAAACGGCACTTGCGTCGTCATGGTCCGCGAGTGCCGTTTTTGTTTGGTGTATGTTGTTGGAGTGTTGGCGTTATTGCGCCTCTCCTTTTTCCAGTGTCGCTCTTGTTGCTTCGAGTATTGGCAGGTTTGTCTCCGTCGGGATGTAGATGACGGTCTTGCCGTTCAGGTTTGTCTGCTGACGTACCCAAAGGTATTGGATGTAGGTGGGCGTGATGCTGCCGTTTTCGATTCTGATGGCCTCGGCTGCGCCCTTGGCTCGCTCCACCTCGGCTTGCGCGTTGAGCTTCTCGGCCTCCAGGTTGGCTTTAGCCTCCTCGATTTTGATTCTGCGGTTCTGCTCGGCTTTGGCGAACTCGGCCTTGCCCTCCATCTCTTGGCTCCAGACGTTGTACCATGGGATGACGATTGCCAATCCTACAATGAATACTGCCAAGAGACCAACACCCCACAGTACGACTTTGATGACTGATGAGGGTGATACATCGTAATTCGTGCTCATAGTTTTATTGAGGTTTATGTGTTACGTCGCCTAATTTACCCATTTCTATTAAAAAATCGATGAGAAGACCCGAATATATACAATGTACTGGCCTTATGCGAAACAATTCCCTCACATTAAAGCGCACAAGCTCCTAATGGCATAATTTTGCACCGTATCCCATAACAGTTAAACACCATAATATTATGAAAATCAGGTTAGAAGAGCCAAGAGACTACCGCGAGGTTGAGAACCTAACACGCGAGGCCTTTTGGAATGTCTATCGCCCTGGGTGTCTTGAGCACTACGTCCTTAACCAATATCGCCAAAATCCGGACTTCATCCCCGAGTTGGACTTCGTCATGGAGGAAGACGACCGCATAATAGGACACGTCATGTTCTCCAAGGCCGCAATTCAGAAAGACGACGGCACGACCCTCCCGGCGTGGACATTTGGCCCCATCAGCATCCACCCCGACTACAAACGCAAAGGCTACGGTCTGAAGCTCCTCAACTACGCCTTGGACAAGGCCCGCGAGATGGGCATTGGCGTCCTTTGCATGGAGGGCAACATCGAGTTCTACAAACACGCGGGTTTCGTCCTTGCGAGTTCCTTAAAAATACACTATCACGAGGAGCCGCGGGAGAGCGAGGTGCCGTATTTCCTTGCGCAGGAGCTTATCCCGGGCTATCTTGACGGCGTCGAGGGGACGTATTGCCCGCCCGAGGGCTACATGGTCGCGCAAAACAATCCCGATGCGTTCGATGCCTACGAGGCCACGTTCCCGCAAAAGAAGAAGGCTTTCCAAGAGGGGCAGCTCCCCGTCTTCTGCCAAAGCTGCGGTATGCCGTTGACAAGCGACGAGACTTGCGGAACAAACGCCGACGGCTCTGTAAACCACGACTATTGCCACTATTGTTATCAAAATGGCGATTTCACGTCGGACGTCACCATGGAGCAGATGATAGACTTCTGCGCCCAGTTCGTTGACGATGTCAACAAGAACTTCCCCAATCCCATGACGCAAGAGGAGTACAAGGATATGATGTACCATTTCTTCCCTCGCCTGAAAAGATGGAGGCTGTACCTCCGAACGATATAAGAGTCCTGTCAATTAATTTGTGAGTGCGGGAGTTGCCCAATTGTCTTTGGGTGATTCCCGCTTTTCCGTTTCAAACGGTGTTTGAAGGGCGTTCAAACGGTGTTTGAAAAGGCGTTTTTTGCTGATGAGATGCGGTTGGTGATTTTGACATCTACTCATCGTTCCATTTTTACAAATTCCCACGATAAACCCTCCGCCCCCCAACATACTCTCAACTTTTATTAGTAAATTTTATGTCGGTTAAAGCGTGGTGTCGCTTGATGCCATGCGCCTTCTTCCTCAGCAACTCTGCGAAAAACAATTAGTTATGGAGGACATTATTGAATATTTTACCGACATATTCCACCTTGAGCGGCACGTAGAGCTGCCTCTCGGCATCGTTGAGCGTCTCAACTCGTTGGACCGTGCGCAACGTGGCGAGCTTAAGAGCCGCCTCTTTACTGAGGCCAAGAGGCTCGGCGTAGGTGGCGATGGGCTTAGAGCCATACGGTGGCTTGAGACGACGTTTGAGCAAATTGAGAAATACTCCTTCCGCCTCCACGAGGTGCTTTTCAGCCCGGGGCAGGACATTCCCGAGAACATCACGTTCTACCTCTCGCAGGCCAAGAAGAGCGTGGACTTGTGCGTTTTCACCATCTCCGACGATGTGTTGTCGGGCTGTATCAAGGCGATAAGCGAGCGCGGCGTTAAGGTCCGCATCATCACGGACAACAACAAGATGCGCGACTCTGGCTCGCAAATTAAGGAGCTGGCGCGGTGCGGAATTGAGGTTAAGGTGGACAATTCGCGTTACCACATGCACAATAAGTTTGGCATCATTGACAACCGCATTGCCTTCACGGGCAGCTACAATTGGACGTACACAGCCAAGCTCCATAATCAGGAGAATCTGGTCATCACGACCAACTTCACCATTGTCCACCGCTTTATCGACGAGTTCACAACCCTTTGGGAACAGATGTTCCGGCTCAACGTCAAGACGGGACGCAACGGTCAGCTCCGCGCGTCGGTACGTCTCGCGGGTGGCGAGCGCATTGATGAGGACGACGAGACGATGGACACCCCGGCGCCGCAAACGCGTAAGCCCGATAAACGCGCAGAGCGTCGCACGGCAAATGCAGATGCCGTCCCCTTTGGCAAGAAAGGCGGCGACAGGGCTCGCAATGCGGAAAGTGGAGACCGCAGCCAAAGGCAGGCCCGCAAGCACCGTCGAGGCAGAAATCGATAAGGCGGGTCATCAGGCTGTACCTTTCGCTTCCTTTTCGACGTGATTTTCAATATCTTTGCGAGACGAAACACGCAATAAACAGAGTAACAAAAATGAAAGCATACGTTTTTCCAGGCCAAGGCTCGCAATTTTCGGGCATGGGCAAGGACCTCTATGAGAACAATGCCGAGGCAAAAGCCCTCTTCGACGAGGCGGACGCAATCCTCGGTTTCAAGATTACCGACATCATGTTTGCAGGCACCGACGAGGAGTTGCGCCAGACAAAGGTGACGCAGCCTGCCATTTTCCTCCACTCCGTCATCTTGGCCAAGGTGCTTGGCGAGGGCTTCAAGCCCGACATGGTGGCTGGCCACTCGCTTGGCGAGTTCTCTGCCCTCGTGGCGGCTGGTGCCATGACTTTTGCCGACGGTGTGCGCCTCGTTTCGCAACGCGCTCTTGCAATGCAGAAGGCTTGTGAGGCTGCCCCCTCTACCATGGCCGCCATTGTTGGTCTTGACGACGCCACTGTTGAGGAGGTTTGCGCAAGCATCGACGGTGTTGTTCCCGCCAACTACAACTGCCCGGGTCAGCTCGTGATTTCTGGCTCTGTCGAGGGCATCGATGCCGCTTGTGCCGCCCTGACTGAGAAGGGTGCCAAGAGGGCTCTTAAGCTCGCCGTGAGTGGCGCGTTCCACTCGCCTTTCATGGAGCCAGCCCGTGCGGAACTCGCCAAGGCTATTGAAGAGACAGCATTCAGCGCACCCGTATGCCCTGTATACCAAAACGTTACGGCAAGCGCAGAGACTGACCCCGTCACCATCAAGAAGAATCTCGTGGCTCAGCTCACCTCGTCCGTCCGCTGGACGCAGACCCTCCAGAACATGATTGCCGCCGGTGCGCAAGAGTTCGTAGAGGTTGGCCCAGGCAAAGTGCTTCAGGGACTTGTCCGCAAGACCGACCGCTCCGTAGCGGCCTCGGGTGTCGCATCGCTTGCTGACATCCAGCAATAAGATACGCATCTGTGTCGCGACCCCGTAATGGCGTGTCGTGACGCGATGAGAGAGGGAGGCTGCGTGGGCGTCACGCGTCTCCCTCTTTTTCAATACATTAAGAATTACGACTTTGGACCTGCTCTCAATGATTGACTTGCCGCCCGACGCTTGGTGCGACAAGTATTATCAAGGCGGCGAATATCTCAAGGCGGCAGATGCCGTTTGGGGCATCCGCTCGTCGGTCTATTCCGCCATCGCCATTCGTCATGTCGTGGCATTGAGGGCGGGCGAGCCATACCTGACGCTTTGGCCTTACCATTGGCGGCTGCTGATGGCGGAGCTTCCGCGGATTGGCGTGAACGCGATTGAGTTCACAACGTCCGAGGCGTTGCGTCAGGAGATTTGGCTTCTTGCTACGCGAAACCGTTATCCCGCCAACTCATTAATTCACATTGTCATTTGGCAAGAGCAGAAGTCGTGCGGGACGGCTCTGCGTCATGCCCTTTTTCAGAGCCGAATGTCGAGGGCGTTGTTTGATTGCGACCCGCGTAAGGCGTTGCGTCTTGCGCCGCCGTCGGAGTATGGCATTGTGGGCGGAAATGCGGGGGCATGGTCTGAGACGTCTATCGAGGCCTTGGCGCAAAGGAGTGCCGAAGAGGCGGGGCTTGACGGCGCGTGTCTGCAATTGGCCAATGGGAGGATTGCTCGAGCAACGGTGGGGAACATCTTCTTCTTGCTGCAAGGCGGCTGCGTTGTTGGTTCAAGTCTTGGGACACGCCCCGACGCCCTGTGCGACTACGTTCGTGAAAAGGGGCTTTGGGAGCGACTTCGCCTGAAGTATGAGGAGATGGAGGGAATCCCGCAGAGTGTCATCTACGAGGCGCTTGAGTGTTTTGTGTGCGATGCGGCCCTTGGTCTCCAGCCCGTCCTCTCCGTCGGTACGGATAAACGTTTCATGCGCATCTCGTCAATTAAGTTTGCCGAAGAGTTGAGGCGCATGACGTCATTGTAAATCATTTAAAATGAAAATATTATGAAGAAATTATGCATCTTGTCGGTGGCGGCGATTGCCCTCTGCGCCTGCGCGAGGAAAGCCCCCGACATCCAGCCGACGCACTCGGCAGAGGCAGCCCGCCTCCTGGCCTACGTAGACAGCATATATGGGAAGCGGACCCTCTCGTCGACCATGGCCAACGTGGCATGGAACACCGCCGAGGCAGACCTCGTCTTCGACACCCTCGGCAAGCGGCCCGCCATAATCGGCTTGGACTACATCGACATCCGCACCGACGACGACACGACGGCGGGCGCCTATAGGCCCTACGACGATTTCGAGATGGCCAAGAAATGGAGCGACGAGGGCGGCCTCGTCTCGATATGTTGGCACTGGTTTGTGCCGAAGGCTGCCGACTCCACGTCCATCACATTCCGCCCCGATACGGAGTTTCGCGTCGCCAATATGTTGAAAGAGGGGACGTGGGAGAATGGCGTCATGCGCCACGACATGGCTCTTGTTGCCGCACGTCTTGGGCAGTTCCGCGATGCGGGAATCCCCGTAATATGGCGACCTCTGCATGAGGCGGCTGGCAATACCGTCATTGGTGGCGAGCCGTGGTTCTGGTGGGGCAACAGCGGGGCGGAGGCCTACGTCGCCCTCTGGCGGTATATGCACGACTATTTCCGCGCCGAGGGGCTTAACAACCTCGTTTGGGTATGGACCACCGAGACGGGTCTCCACGGCGACTCCCTGGCTTCGGACATAGCTTGGTATCCTGGCGACGAATATGTAGACCTGATTGGGCGCGACTCATACCATAAGACGGCGGAGCAGTGCTTCACGGAGTACGAGGCCATTCGCAAGGCGTTCCCGAGCAAGACGTTGGTACTCAGCGAATGTGGAGACGTGGCCACGATTGCCGCGCAATGGGAGGCTGGCGCCCGCTGGGCATGGTTCATGCCGTGGTATCAGTATAACACTAAGACGCTTGTGGGGCACGAGTGGGCCGACGCGTCGTGGTGGGCAAGTGCCGACACTACGGACGTTGTCCTTTGGCGAGGCGACGTGAGGTAGAGTTCCGCATTACTTCAAAGCCAATAAAAACGCCAATTCTGCGCAGAGCGGAATTGGCGTTTTTGCCTATTTTATATATTTGTCTCGTAATGTTAAAAATTGAGGAGAAATTTAGGCAGCTTGTAAACTGGGGCCTCCGTGTCTATGACCATTTGATGATGCTGGCGTTGCATATCAGGTGGATGCGTACGTACTATGGCGAGACGCGCTCAATAGGTAAACAACGCATCGCCAGGCAGTTACGTCTGACCGATGAGGAGTTTGAGCGAGGGCTAAAGGAAGGTTTTCAGAGCGTGGCCGATAAGGAGGTATTCGCCCGTTTCGTGACGAGGCGGATAAGGCTGCGTGCGGGGCTGTCGGCTTTGATGACCTTCTTGTGTACACTGCCGCAAAACTGGGTCATCTGGCCGTTGATGGTTGTGGATATTGTGTTTTTCCAGCGTCAAGTGTTCCTGTTGGCCCAAGAGTTGAAGATTCTGTATGGGCGTGTCGATTCGGATTTTGACTACATGAGCCTGTCGGTGGTGTCGTCGAAAATGGAGGGGGTGACCAATACCGAGAAACTCTTTGGCTATGCCAAGCGGGCTGTGGGGAAGGGCGTCCGGATGGGGCTAAGTTATGGTTCTCGCGTCTTTAGGGTGGCATTGCGCTCTCTCGTGGCGCAGGGGGCTAAGTGGGTCGGCATCAGGCTCAGCCACAATATGATAGACGTGGCGATAGAGATGGCGACGGTTTTGGCTACGTCCTTAGTGGCGGGTCTGGTGAGCTATTGGCTCTTCGTGCCTATGGCAAGGCGGTTGGAGAGGTTGTTGAAGAGCGATTAACGGATTTTCCGGCGGCGGCCTGGTGTGTGGGGGGGGGACGCTCCTCGGGAGGGGGCGTTTCTCTTTTTGTTACTCTTTGAAAGCCGTAAGGATGAAAGCCTCGATGCGCTCGGCAATCTTGAAGGCGAGGACGGGCGGGACGGCATTGCCGATGACCTTATAAGCCCCCGAAGCGCTGAGGCGTTGCTCGGGAATGATGAAAGGATAGTCGGGCGGGAAAGTCTGAATAAGGGCGCATTCGCGAGGCGTCAGTCGACGCTCGGGCAGACCGGCGGCGAGTTCGTCGGCGTGTTTTCCGCCGTGTGCGGCAGAGAGGCGGCGGAACTCGATATTCCCATGATGTTCGGAGCGGATGGTGGGGCCTATTCCGTCTTTGCGAATCTCTGTCTGCCCTTGCCCCTTGGCGAGATACTTGGCTCGCGAGAAGACGTTTTGCGCAGGGTCTTGGCTCTCGCCTGGTTCACGGAGGGCGTGGAGAATGTCGTCGGTCGTGACGGGCGGCAGGAGGGAACTATCGGAGACGGTGAATGCGTGTGTCGGGGTGGGGTAGGGGTCGAAAGAGGGGTCGGCTGAGCCGTTCTCTATGGCCTCTAAGACCTCGGGACGCAGGGCGTTTCGGCGCAGCCCTATGAAGATGACCCTCTCGCGATTCTCTGGCACACCGTAGTCGGCGGCATGAAGGACGCGCGGCGTCAGGACGACATAACCGCCGCCATCGGCACTGGCGAAGTCGCGCTGTATGACATCCTTGGCGTCGCCGAGGCTGACGAGTCCCTTGACGTTCTCTGCAATGAAGACCTTGGGGCGGGTGGCGTCGATTACCTGTTTCATCCAGAAATAGAGCTTACCGCGCGTCTCCTCGCTCGGCTCGTCGTCCGTACGGCGTTTGCCGTCGTGGCTCTTGCCCGAATTGAATCCCATGCGTTTTCCCGCCAGGCTAAAGTCTTGGCACGGGAAACCGCCAGTGACGATGTCGATGTCCGCCGGGAAGACGCTCTCGCCCGCGACATGGCGTTTGACGAGGTTGACAACGCTCTCGGACGTGTAGGTATCGCCGCCGCGTCCGAAGCGGCTCATGTAGGCCTTCCAAGCCGTTGCCGCCTCGGGGAGAATGTCGTTGGCAAAGACGGTCTCAAGCCTTGTGGGGCGGAGGAGGACCCAATCGTCGTTGAGGAGTCGTGATATGGATTTTGAGCCTTCGGGGAAAGACTTACGCGGGGCGATGAAGCCGCCTTCGAGACCGAGGTCCATTCCGCCGCAGCCCGAGAAGAGAGACAGCACCCGGAGCTTACGCCCCGCGGGCCTTTGGCTGAGCAGGGCGTCGTAGTCGGGTATCTGGTCGGATGTGAGAAGGTCGGACGCTGTTCTTATGTACTGTCTCATCTTGTGTGTTGGGAAATCGTTGGCTAAATTACGCAAAAGGGGCGGCTCGACGGATTATGTCTGCCGAGTCGCCCTCATTTTTACTGTGTAAGCTGTTTAGATGCCGAGGCAGGCGTCGAGGTCGTCGGCAATCTTCTTCTTATCGAGGTTTTGGCCAATGATGCAGAGCTTAATCATGCGGTCGCCATAGAGGTCGTCCCAATCGGCTTCGATATTGGGATTCTCGGCGAGGAGTTGCTCCATCTCATGTTTCGGGGCTGAGGCAATCCATTTGCCCGTAACCTGGAGCTGAATTTGCTGGCCGGAGGTCTTGAGGAGGAGAGCCATGTCGCGGTCGTCCTCAAACCATATTATGCCCTTGCAACGGATGATGTTGCGAGGCCACTTGCGCACGAAGAAATCGAGTTTATTGCGGTCGAACGGCTTACGGCGGTGGTAAATCATGGTCCCGATGCCGTACTCATCCTCCTCCTCGCCCTCGTGGCGATGCTCGTGATGATGGTGGTCGTGACCATGTTCGTGACCGTGGCCATGCTCATGACCGTGGTCGTGCTCATGCTCGTGATGGTGATGCTCGTGGTCATCATCATCGTCGTCGTCATGGTCGTCGTCCTCTTCGAGAGCCTTGCACCATCCGGCGCTTGAATAGACCGTGGCGAAATCGAAGCTGCTCGTGGAGAGCATATCGGCCACGTCGACCTTGCCATGGTCGGTCTCGATGGTCTTGACGTTGGGGTGAATGGCGTTGATGACGGCTCGGACCTTCTTGAACTCCTCCTCGGAGACGAGGTCTTTCTTATTGATAACGAGCGTAGAGCAGAACTCGATTTGCTGGACGAGGAGGCTCTCGATGTCCTCCTCATCTTTCTCTTTGAGGAGGGCGTCGCCGCTTGCGAACTCATCGACGAGGCGTTTGGCATCGACTACGCCGACAACGTTGTCGAGCTTTCCGTTTTGGATTGTCTCAAGCTCTTGGGCTATTGGCATAGGTTCGCAAACGCCCGAGGCCTCGATGAGAATGTAGTCGTACTTGCCCGACGCGATGAGCTTCTCAATGTCTTGCGCAAGCTGCGTCTTAAGGGTGCAGCAGATGCAACCGTTGGTGAGGGGTACGATGCTTGACGTGTCGGTGATGTTGGCGCCTTTCGCGATAAGCGTCTCGTCGATGTTTACCTCGCCAATGTCGTTGACAATCACGGCCACTTTGTAGCCCTTCTGATTGTTGAGGACTTGGTTCAAGAGTGTGGTTTTTCCTGCGCCGAGGTAGCCACAAAGGAGCGTAATGGGTGTTTTGTTCATCGTTGGGTATCGCTATTTACGAAGGTTGGCGAGGCTCTCTTCGAGGGCTGCGATTTTTTGGAGTGCGTCGGACTCCTTCTTGCGCTCGGTCTCGATGACTTGTTGCGGTGCGTTGGCCACGAACTTCTCGTTGGAGAGCTTCTTGCGGACGCCGGCGAGGAAGCCTTGGAGGTGCTTGAGGGCGGCCTCTTCTTTGGCAATCTCGGCATCCTTGTCGATGAGGTCCCCGATGGGTACGGCGTACTCGGTGGTGCCGACCATGAAAGAGACTGCGCTTGCGGGTTTAGCCTCGGCGACGCTGATGCTCGTGATGAAGCCGAGCCACTTGGCGAGACCTTCGAGCTGCTCGATGGGGTTGGCACCGAGGACTACGAGGTCGAGCTCCTTCTTTGGCGGGAGGTTCTTCTGATTGCGAACCATGCGGACGGAAGAGATGACGGCCTTAAGGTGTTCGAAGCGGTCGATAATCTCATTGTCGGCGGGCTTGACCTCGGCTGTTGGGATTTGAGCCATCATGATGCTCTCGCCATCCTTGCGGTCGAAGATGTTTTGCCACAGCTCCTCGGTGATGAAAGGCATGAAGGGGTGGAGAAGCAGGAGCAGCTGCTCGAAGAAGGAGAGCGTCGCGTCGAGCGTCTTGCGGTCGATGGGCTTGCCATATTCGGGCTTAATCATCTCAAGATACCAGGCGGAGAACTCGTCCCAGAAGAGCTTGTAGACGGCCATGAGGGCCTCGCTGAGGCGGTATTTCGAGAAGAGGTCTGCCACCTCGACCTGAGTGCGGCGGAGGATGGCGTCGAACCACTCGATGGCTTGTTGTGCTTGGAGGGGCTGAGCGTCGTCGGAGACTTGCCATCCCTTGACGAGGCGGAACGCGTTCCAAATCTTGTTGTTGAAGTTACGGCCTTGCTCGCAGAGGGCATCGTCGAAGAGGATGTCGTTGCCGGCGGGCGCGGAGAGCATCATGCCCATGCGGACACCGTCGGCACCGTACTTCTCGATGAGTTCGAGGGGGTCGGGGGAGTTGCCGAGCTGCTTGCTCATCTTGCGGCCGAGCTTGTCGCGCACAATGCCCGTGAAATAGACATTGCGGAAAGGAAGCTGGCCTTGGTACTCATAGCCAGCCATGATCATGCGGGCGACCCAGAAGAAGATGATGTCTGGGGCCGTGACGAGGTCGGACGTTGGGTAGTAGTAGTTTATCTCCTCATTGCCCGGGTTGTTGATGCCGTCGAAGAGGGAGATGGGCCAAAGCCACGATGAGAACCAGGTGTCGAGGCTGTCGCCGTCTTGCCTGAGGTCGCTGGCCTCGATGGGGTAGTCGGCCTTGGCGCGGGCGAGAGTGAGGGCCTCTTCGGCTGTCTCGGCCACGACGAAGCCGCCTTTGGGGAGGTAGTAGGCGGGAATGCGGTGTCCCCACCAGAGCTGGCGGCTGATGCACCAGTCCTTGATGTTCTCCATCCAGTGGCGGTAGGTATTCTTGTATTTTGCGGGGTAGAACTTGATGTCGTCGTTCATGACGGCTTCGAGGGCCGGCTTGGCGAGGTGCTCCATCTTGAGGAACCATTGCATGGAGAGCTTTGGCTCGATGGGGACATTGGTCCTCTCGGAGAAGCCGACCTTATTGACATAGTCCTCAACCTTTTCGAGGAGGTCGGCGGCTTTGAGGTCGTCCTCAATCTGCTTGCGGACGTCGAAGCGGTCCATGCCAACGTAGAGGCCTGCGGCGTCGCTTATTGTGCCGTTGTCGTTGAAGATGTCGATTGAGGCGAGGTTATACTTCTCGCCGAGCATATAGTCGTTGACATCGTGTGCGGGAGTGACCTTGAGGCAACCTGTTCCGAACTCGATGTCGACGTATTCGTCCTCAATGACTGGGATGACGCGGTTGACGAGTGGGACGATGACCTTTTTGCCCTTAAGCCATTGGTTCTTAGGGTCGTTGGGGTTGATGCACATGGCGGTGTCGCCCATGATGGTCTCGGGGCGCGTTGTGGCCACGACGGCGTACTTGCCATCCTCTCCCTCGACACGATAGCGGAGGTAGTAGAGCTTGCCCTGGTGCTCCTTGTAGATGACCTCCTCGTCGGAGAGAGCGGTGAGGGCTTTGGGGTCCCAGTTGACCATACGGACGCCGCGGTAGATGAGGCCCTTATTGTAGAGGTCGCAGAAGACCTTTATGACGCTTTGTGAGCGGACCTCGTCCATGGTGAAGGCTGTGCGGTCCCAATCGCAAGAAGCGCCGAGCTTGCGGAGCTGCTTAAGGATTATGCCGCCGTGCTCGTTGGTCCAATCCCATACGTGTTTGAGGAACTCGTCGCGTGTGAGGTCGGACTTCTTGATGCCTTGTTGTGCGAGTTTGTTGACGACCTTGGCTTCTGTGGCTATTGAGGCATGGTCGGTACCTGGGACCCAGAGGGCGTTGAAGCCCGTCATGCGCGCGCGTCGGACGAGAATGTCTTGTATGGTGTTGTTCAGCATGTGGCCCATGTGGAGAACTCCAGTGACATTGGGGGGCGGGATTACCACGGTGAAAGGCTTGCGTCCGTCCGGTTTCGACTTGAAAAGGCCGTTGTCGAGCCAGTATTGGTACCAGCGGGCCTCAATCTCATTGGGGCTGTACTTTGCTGAAATCTCCATTTGCGTATATTAGGTATGTTGTTGGGTAGTAAGAATCTACATTAATTCGCGAATTTAGGTATTTTTTTGAGCAAGAGCAGTCGTTTTTTGTTCGCCCTCGATGTCGGCTCGGCTCTTGCTTGCCATGACGAGGCCTACTCCCGTGAAAATCATGACAATGGACAGTATCTTGACAAGCCCGAAAGAGCCGGCGGAGCCCATGATGGTGGCGAGGATGGCTGCCGTGACGGGCTGGAGGTAGAAATACATACTCACGACGGTGGGGCGTAGGGTCTTCTGGCCAATTGACGTAAGCAGATAGCACAGGAACGTGGCGAAGAAGACCGACATCCCGACACCGGCGATGACACCCACGGGCAGGGCGGAAAAATTGACTGCCATAATATCCCCGAAAATGAATGGGACGACGGAGGCGGCGGACCATGTGAACATCCACTTCATGACCGTGAAAGGCGAATAGCGGCTGATGAGCCCTTTGAAGAAGACGAGATAGCAAGAGAAAAAGAGTTCGGCGGCGAAACACAGGATGTCTCCCACGACGCTGCCGCCAAGGCCGCCCTCCGCGCCGCTGAGGATGAGAAACACCGCGCCAATGGCACCAAGGAGTACGCCCGAGACCTTCTTAAGCGTCATGGGCTCGCGGAGGTGGAAGGCGGCGATGAGCATGGTGAAAATGGGGATGCTCGTGGCGATGACCGACGCGTCGACGGGCGACGTCTGTTGCAGACCGAAGGTGAAGAGCCCTTGATTGAGGACGACACCGAACATACCGGCAAGGAAAAAGAGCATCTTGTCGCGGGGCGTGACCTTCTCGCCGCCCGTAAGCAGGGAGAGCAGCCAAAAGAGGAGTGCCGCGCCAATCATGCGGAAGCTGACGAGGACGAGCGGGGAGATGTAGCCCGTTGAGAATACGTATTTGATGATGGGGCTCATGGCGCCCCAGACGAAATTTGCGCCGAAGATGGAGAGGTGGCCTGCCAGGTGCGTTTTCTTCATATCCCCCCTAAACGAAATTGGCAAAGAGAGACGCGGCGACGACGGTAAGGATTCCGCTGACGACGATGGAGAGGCTGCTCATGGCGCCCTCGACGGGGCCGAGCTCCATGGCTTTGGCGGTGCCGACGGCGTGGGAAGCTGAGCCGATGGCGATGCCTTTGGCGATAGGGTCGGTTATTCTCATGAGCTTCAGGGCTTGCTCGGCGATGATGTTGCCGAGGACACCCGTGACGACGATGACAACGACCGTGACGGACACGTAGCCCCCGAGCTCTTCGGAGACGCCGATGCCGATGGCCGTGGTGATGGACTTGGGCAGGAAGGTGACGTAGGCCTGATGGTCGAAGTGGAAGAGCAGCGCGAGGGCGAGGACCGTCAGCATACTGGTAAGCGCCCCGGCGACGATGCCCGCCATGACGGCGATGAAATTCTGCTTAAGGAGTTGCCACTGCTGGTAAAGAGGCAGGGCGAGGCAGACCGTGGCGGGCGTGAGGAGGTAGGAGATGTATTGCGAGCCGGCGGCGTAGCTGTCGTAGCTGACATCCGTGGCGAGGAGGAAGCCGATGATTAAGACAATGGAGACGAGGAGGGGATTGAGCAGGGGGCTCTTGAACCTCCGTTTGAGCATGGCCCCGAGGAAATAGGAGAGGAGCGTTATGAGAACTCCGAAAAAGACCGAGTCTTGGATGAAATCTTTCATTTGTTTTCTGTTGACGGCTCAGCCGTGTTGTTGTCTTGCTTTGTCTTGTGGCGGCGTATTATGGCTTGCGCGACAGCCCCGGCGGCGTACATGACGGTGAGGGTGCTGATGACGGTCACGGCGGCGTATTCCGCAATGGAGTCCTTGACGGCATCCCAGGACTTAAGCAGCCCGACGGCGGCGGGTATGAACATGATGGGCATAATCTCGATGAGGAAAGCGCAAGACTTGTCGATGTCGGTAACCTTGACCCATTTGCGTTCGAGGGCGACGAAGAGCAAGACGATGCCGTAGATGCTGGCGGGAACGGGCAGCGGGAGGAGGGCGTGCAGGATTTCGCCGGCGAAGGAGAAAGCAATGATGATGAGGAACTGCTTCAGAAGTCGCATTGGCGTAAGGTGTTGTAGGTTAGTCTTTTGTGGGGATGTGGAGGGCGTCGATGAAAGAGGTGATGAGTTGGGCTGTCTGGTCGAAGCCGAGCCTATTGGAGTCGACACAGAGATCGTAGTTGGCGGCATCGCCCCATGTCTGGCCCGTGTAGTAGGCGTGGTATGCGCGTCGGCTCTCGTCGGTCTGCATGACGTACTCTTGCGCATCGGCGAGGGGGATGTCTTTGTATGTGGCCATGAATTGGATTCGGGCGTGAGGGTCGCCCTTCAAGAAGATGGAGACGCGGTCTTGGCGGTTGCGGAAGATGAAGTTGGAGCATCGCCCGATGAGGACGCAGTCGGCGTTGCCGACGAGGTTGGTGAGGGCTTGGCGTGTCTGGTTTGTGACATGGCCCGTGTCTTCGCTTACGGAGATGGCGGAGAGGAGGGAGTTGACGGGGAACTCGTTGAGGAAATCCTCGGTGGCGTTGAGCGTCCCGTTTTGTTGGGCCATTTGTTGGAGGTTTTGGCGTGTGTAGAGGGGGATGTTGTAGTGTTTGGCGAGAGCTTGGCCAACGATAAGGCCTCCTGCGCCGCACTGTCGGGCTATGGTTATGATCATTTGTTGTTGTGTGTGTTGTATTGTGGTGTTCAAAGGTATGGCTTAGGGAGGTACGTTGATTTGTGGAGGGTTAGAATTAAGGTTTTTTGGATGTTTTGGGGGTGGGAAAGGCACATCTGCTGCGCTTTCGGCCTGGCACACCCGCTGTGCGTGTGTACCAGGTTAGTGAGGAATGGCCCTACGGGCCAGGCGTGGGGTGTGTGACGTGTGGGGAGGTTGCTGGCTCTATGGACTGGTGTGACGTGTGGGGAAGGGGTTGTGTGTGGGGGTGAGCGGGATGGTTGACACAGGGGTTGTGAGTTTTGGCATGCATTTTGAATTATGGCTATATGTAAAATGTTCTTAAAACATCAATAGTCATGAAGAAGATATTGTTTCTATGCCTTGTTCTCGTGTCTGCCGTGTCCGCACAAGGGCAGATGGCAAAGTTTCAGGCTCTCTACTTGCTGCAATTTGCGAAGAACACGTCGTGGCCGCAAGAGGATAACGGGAAGCCGTTCGTGATAACGGTGGTAGGCGATAATGCCTTGGCCTCGGAGTTGCGGGCCATTGCCAGTAACAAGATGGTTGGCGACAGGCGTGTGAGCATAGCGGAGGCTGTCCAGCCGTCGGGGTTGGCGAAGTCGGACATCATCTATCTGGGCGAGTCGAAGAATTCGCAGATGGGGGCCCTCGTGGCGGCACAATCGGGGAATAGGGTCCTGATTGTAGGTAGCCGTAAGGGGTTATGTTCAAGCGGCGCGGGGATTACGTTCGTTACGGATGGGGGTAAGCTGAATTTTGAGATTTGCGAGGCGAATATCGGGCGAAGCGGATTGAAGGTGGCCCCGCGTCTGTATCAGCTTGGGACAGCGGTGTATTGAGAATGGCGGCGTGTGAGATTGGAAAACCGCTCTTCAAATGGCGTTTGAACGGCGTTTGAAGGGCGGTTTTTTTTTTTGTTGTCCCCTGTTATGGGGTATTTAGATATAGTTGTATGCGGAGGTTCTGTTTGTCTTCATTTTTTGTTTGGCGATGTGGCCGTCGTGACTGTGCTGCGTTTAGCCATAAATGAGTGGGGATATTTGGTGACGTGCTCAAAAGCCATAGCCAAGTTGGAGGAAATGCTTCTTTTTTGCGCAAGTTATGACGTGCAAAAAAAGCCGCCCCTCTGCCTTTTTGCGGGCGGAGGGGCGGCTTGGATTGTATACCTATGTGGAAGGGGTTACTTCAGCTTGGCGAGTGCGTCGGCGATGCGCTTGACGCTCTCACGGAGTTTCTCTTCGCTTGTGGCGTAGGAGAGGCGGATGTAGCCCTCGGCACCGAAGGCGGAGCCGGCGACTGTGGCCACGTGACCGACGGTGAGGAGGTACATGGCGAGGTCGCTTGAGTTGTTGATTTGTGTGCCGTCCTCAGTCTTCTTGCCGAAATAGCTTTCGACGTTGGGGAAGAAGTAGAATGCGCCGGCGGGGAGGTTGACTTTGAGGCCTGGGATTTGGGTGAGGAGGTCGAAGACGATGTCGCGGCGACGCTTGAACTCGGCAGTCATCTTTTCGGACGCTTCGTTGCCACTGGTGAGGGCTGCGATTGAAGCGGCTTGGGTGATGGTGCAGATGCCGGAGGTCATTTGGCCTTGGAGTTTGTTTGCGGCCTTGGCGATGTCGAGCGGTGCGCAGATGTAGCCCATGCGCCAACCTGTCATGGCGTAGCCTTTGGACATGCCGTTGGCGACTATGGTGCGGTCTTGCATTCCTTCCATTTGCGCCATGGAGTAGTGCTTTTGTCCGTAGGAAATCATGTCGTAGATTTCGTCGCTGAGGACGAGGACCTGCGGGTGTTTGCGAAGGACTGCGGCGAGGGCTTCAAGCTCTTCCTTGGAGTACATGCTGCCCGTGGGGTTTGATGGGGAGCAGAGGATGAGAAGCCTTGTGTTTGGCGTGATGGCTGCTTCGAGCTGTTCGGGGCGCATCTTGAAGTCCTGCTCGATGCCAGTTGGGACGATGACGCTCTTGCCCTCGGCGAGTACGACTTGCTCGGTGTACGTGACCCAGTAGGGGGCGGGGAGGATGACCTCGTCACCCTTGTTGATTACGGCGAGGATGACGTTGATGAGGCTGTGCTTGCCGCCAGCGGACACGATGACTTGGTTGACATCGTAATCGAGGCCGAGCCAAGATTTCATTCTGGCGACGATAGCTTTGCGGAGGTCAGGATAGCCAGGGACGGGTGGGTAGTGCGTCTGGTTGTTCTCGATAGCCTTGATAGCTGCCGCTTTGATGTGTTCTGGTGTGTTGAAGTCAGGCTCGCCGATAGAGAGGTTGATGATGTCGAGTCCTTGAGCCTGAAGCTCTCGGCTTTTTTGGGTCATTGCGAGTGTCGCGGACTCTGACATAGCAAGTATGCGGTCTGAAATCTGGCTCATGTCCTTTTATGTTTTTTTATTGTTATGGTCTGTTTTTCGGTGCGCGAATATACCTATTTATTTGCATAGTGGATGTTGTTTGGGTAATATTTTATTGTTGAAAGTTAGGAATTTAACTTTGTGTGGGATTTAGGGGAGGCGGTCTTGTTATTTCGGCAGGGCACACCCGCTTTGCGTGTGTACCTGGTTAGTGAGGAATGGCCTTCGGGCCAGGCGTGGAGTGTGACGTGGGCGTGGTGGTGTGAGGATGTCATTCACTACAATCTTTTGCCCATTAGACTATGATATTAGGTTATTAGAGGCGAGGTAGTTAACGAAACCATTTTGTTTGTCTTCGTTTCTTTTTGCTATGTCTTTTTCTGTGAAGTCAGAGTTGGCTGACGAGAGGATTTGTAGTTCCTTGATTTTGGTTCCTTCCTTTTCGTCTTTGTTTGTTGAGAAACCTTCGTAATACCGTTTCTTATCTGAAAAACGATAGTCTGAAGCGCGGATGTTGATTCTCTGCTCCAAGAGAGATTTGTTTCCTAATAGCTCGATGCTATTTGGATCTTTAAGTCCGTTTTCCTTTTGCTGGCGTCCTTTGGGATAAATATGTTCGATGTCGAACGACGTTTCTAAAGGCAAAAGCTGTTGCTCCTTAAAGGAGAACGCCCACCAAGTTATTATAGACTTTGTGATTGCTCGGTTATTAGAGAAGCCGTAAGTAGAGAATATTGTGCGGAATCTATCCTCGTTAAATTTGAACTCTTCGAACCCTATTTCATTCCCATTGACAATATTTATCATCTCTGCGAAAATAGGGGTGCGCAAGGAGTTTACGCCTGGGTTAGTTAATGCGTAAGCCCAAATGAATGCCGTTATCTTATTAAGGAAGTCGAGAAACGCTTCTTCGGCGAGATGCCCATCGGCATCTTTGTTTTTCATGAAAAAGACTGTGGTGATATAAGTCCACATTCCGTTAGGGGCATAGTTAAGCACGAACAATCGGCGTAGAACCATGTCTGAAAACCGCTCTCTGTTTTGGAGGTAGACATCTTGCCAAAAATAAGCTAATTGAACAAGATTATTGAACGTTGTCTCTCTCTTTAAAAGGGCATAGTTGTCCTTCTCGTAGAACTTGCGTAAAGATTCTGTTGTGGATGATTTGTTTCCTGCTAACGCTCTTTCATAATACATGTATCGCGTGAACAGTTCGTCTAATGGAGTTCCTGACGTGGGATGGAAAATAGCAGTTACAATTCTGTCCAGTTCTTTCCAAGTGGCTATGAACTCGTCTTTCTTTCCTAAAGAAGAGTAGTGTTTGTATAGCTGCGCTTTGAAAATATCGGCGTCGGACAATTGTTTGCCTCTGTCGTTTAATGTCGAGAAGATGCGTAATGCAGTATCTTGAGACTCGGCTTCAATAGGGAGTAAAACGCAATTGTTTAGAATTCGGGCAGGAAAATATGCGAAGTAAGTGGGGTAGTAGTTTATGAATTGTTCTATCTGCTTTTTGAAATACAGGAAGTTCCTTGCGTAACAACTCTTCATGTCATCGTTGCCTCCGTCTTTTAATATGTGCAGGAATTCTTCTTTGTCTTCGTCCGTTGCAACTTCTGAATTGATTTTTAGGTCGTCTTTTTTGTAATTCCCGAAAACATCTGCTCGCCAAAGGCATTTCTCTATGTCAGCTTTCATGGCCTTGGAGTTAGTGTCTTGCATATAGTCCAATCTGTTGTAGAAAGCCCGGAGCAGCAACATCAGAGTTGTCAAACGTTGCTGTCCGTCAATTATTTCCATTTTGCCTTCGGAGTTCTTAAATGTGACTATTGGTCCGAGGAAATACTCGCTGCTTTCGTCAAATTGGTCGCTATCTCCATTTGGAAAAGCAAAAGAGAAAAGGTCTTCCCATAGAGTTTTGCATTCCTCGTTTCCCCAAGCATAAGGTCGCTGATAGTCAGGGATAAGAAAATATGATTTGGGGTCTTGGAAAAGCCCTTTAATTTTTTTTTGGTCTATGTTGAGTTTTGACATGGGGGGACTAAATGTTTGTCAGCAGGTCGGTTTCGGGGTGGAGAAGGGTGGGGTGGCCGGAGGCGAGGGAGGCTGGGACGTCTATTATTCGTTGGTTGCGGCTGCCTCGGAAAAGGAGGTTGGGGTCTTTTTGCTCAATGATGAATGGGCCGTCGACGAGGGCGTCGATGTGTTTGAGGAGCTGGAGGCGGTCCGGGTGTGTGAGGCAGTCTTCGAAGGTGTAGCCCGTGTAGCACCAGATGTTTTTGTTGGTCTCGGCTTTGATTCGCTGTGCGAGCAAGGCGAAGGGAAGCGCTTGGAGCATGGGGTCTCCGCCGGAGAAGGTGACGTTGCAGAAGTCCTCGTCGACGATTCGTTTCATGATGTCGTCGATGGACATGAGCGTACCGTTGTTGATGTCCCAGCTTTGTGGGTTGTGGCATCCTGGGCAGGCGTTGCGGCACCCGGCGCAGTATATGGAGGTACGTAGGCCGGGGCCGTCGACTGTTGTTGATTCGACAATTTTGAGGATGCTTATTTTAGTCATGCGTCACTCGGTCTTTCAGTTCGGCGAGTTTTGCACGATTCCAACGGTCGGTTGTTCCGACGAGGTATCCCGTGATGCGTTGGAGGCGGTCGATGTGTGAGCCTCCGCAATTGGGGCAGTTCTCGATGTTAGCGTCAGCGCTCTCGTAGCCGCAGTCCATGCAGCGGTTGCGGTTGTGGTTTACGGAGCCGTAGCCCATGTTGTATTTGTCCATGAGGTCGACGAAGTTCATTACGGCCTGCGGGTTGTGCGTGGCGTCGCCGTCAATCTCGATGTAGAAGATGTGGCCGCCTCGTGTGAGGTCGTGGTAAGGTGCTTCGACGCGGGCTTTGTGTGCGGCACTGCACTTGTAGTATACGGGTACGTGGTTGGAGTTGGTGTAATAGTCGCGGTCGGTGATGCCGGGTAGCACACCGAAGCTTTTCTTGTCTTTGGCGGTGAACTTTCCTGAGAGGCCTTCGGCTGGCGTTGCGAGGACGCTGTAGTTGTGGTGGTATTTCTCGCTGTAGTCGTTGGCCTTGTCGCGCATGTGGCTAATGATGGAAATGCCGAGTTGTTGCGCCTCCTCGCTTTCGCCGTGGTGGTGGCCAGTGAGCGCGACGAGGCACTCAGCGAGCCCTATGAAGCCGATGCCGAGGGTTCCTTGGTTGATGACGCTCTCGATGGTGTCTTCGGGTTTAAGATTCTCGCATCCGTTCCAAAGGGCGGACATGAGGAGCGGGAATTGCTTGGCGCGAGCCATCTTCTGGAAGTTGAAGCGGTCGTCGAGTTGGCGAGCCGTGACATCGAGAATCTCGTCGAGCCTCTTGAAGAAGTGTGCAATGCGCTCTTTCTGGTCTACAAAGCCCATGCTCTCGATGGCAATGCGAACGATGTTGACTGTGGTGAAAGAGAGGTTGCCGCGTCCGATGGAGGTCTTGTCGCCGAAGCGGTTCTCGAAGACGCGAGTGCGGCATCCCATTGTAGCAATCTCCCATTTGTAACGCTCGGGGTCTTGTGGATTCCACTTATCGTTTTGGTTGAAAGTGGCGTCGAGATTGAGGAAGTTGGGGAAGAAGCGTCTTGCGGAGACCTTGCAAGCGAGGGTGTAGAGGTCGTAGTTGCGGTCTGTCGGGAGATAGCTGACGCCTCTTTTCTTTTTCCAAATTTGGATAGGGAAGATGGCAGTGGAGCCGTTGCCTACGCCTTGGAAAGTGGTCTTGAGAATCTCGCGGATGATGCATCGGCCTTCGGCTGAGGTGTCGGTGCCGTAGTTTATGGAGGAGAAGACGACCTGATTACCGCCGCGGGAGTGGATGGTGTTCATGTTGTGGATGAAGGCCTCCATGGCTTGGTGCACACGTCCGACGGTGCGGTTTATGGCGTGTTGTTTGATTCGGTCTTTGCCCGTCAGGCCGTCGAGCGACTTGGTCTCGTAGTCTTCAAATTTTGAGTTATAGAGGTCGGAATAGTCCTCGCCGTTCATCTCTTCCATGATTTTGACCTCCTCGATGAAGCTGTTGCGGACGAAGGGTGCGAGGTAGAAGTCGAAGGCGGGGATAGCTTGTCCGCCGTGCATCTCGTTTTGGGCTGTTTCCATGGAGATGCAGCCGAGGATGCTTGCCGTCTCGATACGTTTGGCGGGGCGGGACTCGCCGTGACCAGCAGAGAAACCGTATTTGAGAATCTTGTCGAGAGGGTGCTGGACGCAGGTGAGGCTGCGCGTAGGGTAATAATCCTTGTCGTGGATGTGGATATAACCGTGCTCGACGGCGGAGCGGGCCTCTTCGGAGAGCAGGAAATCGTCGACGAAAGGTTTTGTTGTCTCGGAGGCGAACTTCATCATCATGCCCGCCGGCGTATCGGCGTTCATGTTGGCGTTCTCGCGCGTCACGTCGTTATTCTTGGCCTCGATGATTTCGAGGAATATGTCTCTTGTTTTTGCCTTACGGGCAACGTTTCGCTGGTTGCGGTAGGCGATGTAGCGTTGCGCGACCTCTTTGCGCGGGCTTTTCATGAGTTCCATCTCAACGCAATCTTGGATGGACTCGACAGTCATTTTTTCCTTGCCAGAGACTTCGATACGGTCGGCAATCTTGCAGATGAGCGCTTCGTCTTCACCTTTTTCGGTGTGGAGCATGGCGCGTCGGATTGCTGCGCATATTTTCTCTTTGTTGAAGCCGACGACTCGGCCGTCTCTTTTTACGACTGTCTGTATCATGGTTTCTCTTTTTTTTCAGATTTTACTGAACGAAGATAATTAAAAAGGGAAAGGTAGGGAAGGGGTGTTTGTTGGTGTGGTCTTTGGTGATGGGTTTGCCTTGCCTTTAGGCATTGAGAATCTTGCTGTTCTGAGATGTTGACAATATTTGAACAGAAGTTCGACGTGTGTTTGTCAGTAAAAGGGCGCGGCGGCGAGAGGGGAGGGGGAGAGCGGGAGGGCGTGAAAGTCGCGGATAGGCGTTAGGAGTGGCTTGCGGGTGTCCGTTTTATGGGGTGGGGCGTGGGTGTTGAATTGGTGTCAGTATCATTAGTTGAAGCGAAGCGTGGCGTGTTCGTCTTGCGTCGATTGCCATTTGGCTATGAGGTTGTACATATCTCTTTGCGCACGGACGGATTCGTCGCCTTGAAGCCTCTCGACGGGGATGTTTTTTTGATTCTCGTCGATGGTTCGGGCCCTTGTGTTGTCGCTTGTGAGCAGCGACATGATTTGCATAAGCTCTCTTTGGAGAGCGGAGTTGAGGATTGGCACGGCGACCTCGATACGGCTCCGCATATTACGGTTGAGCCAGTCGGACGACGTTATGAACACCCCTCGTTCGCCGTCGGGTCCGAAAGCCCAGACACGCCCATGTTCGAGATAGTCGTCGACGAGGCGCATGAGCCTGATGTTTTGGCTGAACGAATGGTTGGGGACGATGCAGCAGATGCCGCGGACCATGATATTGATCTTGACGCCGGCGAGGCTGGCTTCGTAGAGCGCGTTGATGAGTGGGCGGTACTGGATGCCGTTCATCTTGAGCGTGATTTGCGCGTCTCCGCCATTGGTGGCAATCTCCTTCTCGCGGGCGATTAGCCTCTGGAGTTCGTCCTCCATGTTGATTCGGGAGACGAGGAGCTTGCGGAGCATTGGTTTCTGGCTGTCTTCGGGGGCAATCTTGCCGTGGTGGGTCTCGAGGAAATTGAAGACGACGCGGAGGTCGGAGATTATGTCGGGATCGGTGGTGAAGAGGCCGTGGTCGGTGTAGGAGCGGGCTGTTTGCTCGTTGAAATTGCCCGTGCTGATGTATGCGACTGTTCGTCGGCTGTTGTCGTCGCCTCGTTCGATGAGGGCCACTTTGGCGTGGACTTTGAGGCCTGGGATGCTGTAAATGATTTTGATACCGGCGGCCTTCATGCGTTCGGCCATTTCGAGGTTGTTCTTCTCGTCGAAACGGGCTTTGAGCTCGACGAAGACCGTCACCTTCTTATTGGCGGCAGCGGCGGCGATGAGCGAATTGACGACGGCGGAGTTTGTGGCGACGCGGTATTGTGTGACCTTGATGGCCGTGACGTAGGGGTCCATTGCGGCCTCGTTGATGAGGCGAATTACGTAGTTGAACGACTGGTAGGGGTAGTGGAGCATGAAGTCGCCCCGTGCGGCCTCGTCGAGCATTGAGGGGCACGTCATGAGCCTCTTTGGGGCTATTTGTCCGATGGAGTGGAGGCTGTAGCCCTTGTCGACAGGGAGGCGGGCAAGGTCGTGGAGATTGAGGTATGGGCCGCAGACGACCATCTCACTTTCGGCGAAAGCGAAATTCTTCTTGAGGCAGGAGAGGACATCTTGCGGGATATTGGCGTCGTGGTAGAAGCCGGCTGGGGCGCCAGTCTTGCGGAGGACGAGATTGTCCCTGATTTCTTCGGCAATGTCGTAGTCGATGGATTCGCGGATGGCGAGGTCGGCGTCGCGGGAAATCTTGATGGCCCAAGCCCCGGCGACTTCGTAGCCCGGGTAGAGCGTTTGGAGGTTGGCCTTGATGATGTCGTCGACGAAGACGATGTGTCGGAGGCCGTCGCCGATGTCGGGTAAAGTGACGAACCGGGGGACGCCGCTTGTTGGGAGTTTTACGAGGGAGTAGTCGGTTTTGGAGGAAATCTTGCCGTTCTTTTGCCTTGCGAATAGCTTTACGACGAAGTAAGGCATATTGTCGCGGAGGAAGACGAGCGTTCCCTTGCCGAGGAGTACGGGTTGCACGTAGGGGATGACTTCGCGTTCGAAATAGTTGCGTGTGAATTTGACGTGCCTTGGGTCGGAGGGTTCGTCGGCGAAATGGAGCGAGACGCCTTGTTCGAGGAGCTTAGGGCAGAGAGTGGAATGGACAATCTCAGCTGCCTCGAGCATTTGGTTGGAGACGATGGAATTGATATGGTGTAGCATGGCGACGGGGTTTGAGACCTCCGTCATGTGCGGGTTTCCGTATGCGGCACGTCGGTATTCTGCGACTCTGACGCTGTAGAACTCGTCGAGATTTGACGAGTGGAAGGCGATAAAGTTGAGCATCTCCCCTGTTGAGTTGTCCTCTTCTTTGGCGGATTGGAGGACAAGTCTGTCGTAGGAGAGCCAGCTGATGTCGCGGTTGAAGTATTTGTAATAGCCCTTTGCCATGCGGATTTTTTCAAGAAATATATCAAAGATAGGGTAATTTTTTGAATGGCGAAGATAGCTTGAAGAAAGGGTTCGGAAATTGTTTTGTGTAGTGTATGCACGGCTCTTTCGTATAGGCCACCTGGCGAGTGATGTTTGGCCCCAAACGCATCCATTGGGTCGATGTGGTCGGAATGTGGTTGCTGGACTTTTGGTCGGGCGGACCCGCTGCGCTTTCGGCCTGGCACACCCGCTGCGCGTGTGTACCAGGTTAGTGAGGAGTGGCCCTACGGGCCAGCGGAGGTTGGAACAGGAAGGAGCCGTTACTCATGATGATCTGGGGAAGTAAATGAAATAGCCGTGTAGTGTATGTAGAATTTTATGAAATGGGATGTTGAAGTGTTCGAAAAGTCGATATATTTGCGGCGTAAATCTTTGATAATGCTCAGAAAATAAAGAGCGAATAGTCGGAAAAGAGACAATACCACAAAAAAGAAAAAGGACAAAAAATGATAGATTGCACTATAAAGGAATTACGCAGCTTAACCGATGGTGCCTATTTTGATGATAGGCTGGTCGTGTTGGACAATGCGTTGTTCTCGGCGACCACGGCATCGTATAGGGTCAAGATGCTTGCCATAATGGTCGTTCGCTCAGGTTGTGTGGAGCTGACGATGGACAGTATGGACTATAAGATTGAGGCGGGTGACATATTTGTGGTGACACCGAATGCGATAATTGACTCTTTTAGTGCGGACGTGACGTCTTCCGTGATGAGTTTGTGCGTGTCGTTGAACTACCTCTCGACGAATACGGGTTCGCTGTCAAACCGTGCGGACGTGATGTTGAAGTTGAGCAGCCGGCCTAAGACGCACGGGCGTAAGATGGCGATTGACAATATGGTAGGCTATTTCTCCATATTGTCGCGGAAGTTCATGGAGAGCGCGACTGTGCTTAATGAGGAGATAATCAGCTCGTTGGTCAATGCGTCGTTCTATGAGTTGGTAGGCGAGATGTCTGCTGGTGATGACATTGACGTTGTTGGCGGATATTCGTCGGCGGACGCCATATTCAGGAAGTTCTTGCAGGCTCTGGACTCGAAGAAGCCGAGGTTGCGACATGTTGAGGAGTACGCCGAGCTGTTGGGCATCACGTCGAAATATTTGTCGGCAATATGTCGCAAGAAAAGTGGAATGACGGCTATCCAGGTTGTCAACAAGGCGATATTGAGCGATGCCGTGGAGGCGTTGCGCAACGACACGAAGAGCATCAGCGAGGTGGCCAGCGAGTTGGGATTTCCGAACCAATCGTTCTTTGGCGCGTTCATTAAGAAACACACGGGCCTCTCGCCACTTAAGTTCAGAAATCGCGGTATAAAGAAGAAATAGGATTTGCGAAGTTTTTCGCCATTATAGATGGAGGCTTTCTATTCGAAGGTCTCCATTTTTAGTTTTATTTCCGAGAGGAGGAAAGGCTTGGCGAGCGACGTGGAAGCCGAAGCCAGGTAGAGGCGGAAGAGCATGGTCTGCCCGCTGCGGATGTGGAAAGATGTCTTGAACGTCTCGCGGCACAGCGAATTGTCGGTGTCGTCTTTTGCGACACGTTGGCCGATGGTGAGATTTCGGAAAAAGTCGTTGCCGAGTGAGCAGGCGAGTTTGTAAGATTGGCTTGCGCTTGACTCTATGCTAATCTCGGTTATGCGTAGGGATTGCGATTTGTTCGTTAGCTTGAACTGCACGTATTCGAACGGGTTGGGGTCGGACGACCAAACGTCTCCAATAGGTCGGATTCCCTCTTGTGTCAGTTCGAGGCCTCTGATGGCGGATAGCTTCAGTTGGATGGGTTGGTTGTCTACGGTGTTTGGCGTGCCGTGCCAGTCTACCGTTGTTTGCCCTTTTTGCTTGGCTAAGACGCCGTTGCCCTGTACGAGAATCTTTGACGTGCTGTTTGCTGTTCTCACTTCGAGTTCGCCAATGTTTGGGGATGCGCTTGCCGGGGCGTATGTCAGGACTGCTTGAACGGTGGCGTTGGTGAAGAACATGAGTGTGTCTTTGAGTTCGCCGCCGGGTGTTCTCATCAGCTTGAATCCCGAGGGGGCGACGATGGTCATCTGTTTTTGATGGTTGAGGATGCGCCGTGTGGAAATTCCCTCGACGTTCACAAGGTCGATTATTTGCCAGGCAGTGTCTCCTACAAAGACGTCGCCCAGATTGATGGGGCGTTGGGCGGAGACGATGGTCGGTTTTTTGAGTTGGCCGTTCCAGATGTTCATTGTGTCGAGGGTCTCGGCTACGGCAATGGCGAAGAGGGCTGCGCCTTTGGTGCTTGTGTTTGTATTGTCGGCCTCGACGAAAAGCTGCTCCTTAGAGCCTACCGTTCCGTAGGCTTCGACAATTTGTTTGCTCTTGGTGCAAAGGTCAATGACATCGACCCCGAGGCTATCGGCCAAATTGCGGATGACGGCGGTATAGTCCATGTCGGTGTCGTTGGCGTTGCGGCTGAAATTGTGGGTGCCGCGTCGGGAGATGACGTTGTTCTCGAACAGGCGTCGGACTATGGGCTGGACGAGGATTGGGATTCCGCCCGATTGGCGCGTCTCGTCGACGAAGTTGCTGATGTTGTCGCGGAAACCTGTCTGTGGGCAGTTGGCGCCTTTGCAATCGGCGTGTGCGCATCGTTCGTCGTCGTGGGCGAATTGGATGAGGACGTAGTCGCCTGGGGATATTTGGTTGCGGACCTCGTCCCAGTAGCCATCTCGGTAGAAAGAGAGGCTGCTGCATGATGGCTTGGCGTGGTTGATGACGACAACGCCTTCGGGGACGAATTGCCCGAGGAGCTGGCCCCATCCGCAGGTCTGGGTGGTGTTGGGGTCTGTTTCGCCCACAGTCGTCCCGCCGATTATGTGGATTTTGGGTGTTTCCCTTGCGCAGCAAGTCAGCAAGAGTGTTATGGCGAGGAGGGAGGTTCTGAATAAAGTCTTCATCTGTGGGCTTTTTAGATGTACTTTACCACAAGATACTAAAAAAGGTTGAGGTGCGGAAAGATAAGTTGTATTTTGTTGTTTATTCGGTGTTCGGGCAGGATATGAAAAACGACCGTCTCGAATGGAGGCGGCCGTAAGTCGTATTGGAGATTTACGTCAACAATTTATTTGTTGACCCTGAATTTCTCAACTCCGTTCTTGATGTAATCGACAATCTGACGGGCGGCGGCGATGCCGGCATTGATGTTAGCCTCGGCGGTCTGCGCACCCATCTTCTTAGGAGTGGCGAAGTATCGGCCAGCGAACTTCTCTGCATATTCGGCATCGGCATCGGGCTTGATGTCGGTGATGTAGCGGAGGTCTTGACGCTCCTCGAGGAGCTTGGCGAGGCCAGCCTCGTCGATTACCTCTTTGCGGGCCGTATTGAGCAGCACGCCGTTCTTAGGCATCTTGCCGACGAGGTCGTAGCCGATAGAGCCCTTTGTCTCGGCCGTTGCGGGGATGTGGAGGGAGATGAATTGGCAAGTCTCGTAGAGTTCCTCAACGCTCTTGACGGGCTTGACTCCAGCGGCCTCGATTACGTCGGCGGGGCAGTAGGCGTCGAAAGCGTAGACCTCCATGCCGAAGCCTTGTGCTACGCGGGCGACATTGCGGCCAACATTGCCGAAAGCGTGGATGCCCAGCTTCTTGCCCATGAGCTCAGAGCCGGAAGTGCCGTTGTAGAAATTGCGGACGGCGTAGACGAGCAGGCCAAGAGCGAGCTCGGCAACGGCGTTGGCGTTCTGACCTGGGGTGTTCATTGCTACGACATTGTGAGCCGTGGCGGCGGCGAGGTCGATGTTGTCGTATCCGGCACCAGCGCGGACCACGATGCGGAGCTTCTTAGCGGCGTCGAGAACCTCGGCGTCGACCTTGTCGGAGCGGATGATGAGAGCGTCGGCGTCGGCAACAGCGTCGAGAAGCTGCTTCTTCTCAGTATATTTCTCAAGCAGAGCCAACTCGAAACCAGCGGCCTCGACCTCTTTGCGAATTCCGTCAATAGCCACCTTTGCGAAAGGCTTCTCAGTGGCCACCAATACCTTTGTCATGATTTTTTAGTGTATGATTTTGAATGAAAAAGACACCATGACCCCGATTAGAATCTCGGAGTCATGATGCCAATATCCATAACGTCTTTCTAATTCTGAAATTTAGTGGTTCTTCTCGAAAGTCTTCATGACCTCGATAAGCGCGTCTACGCTCTCCTCGGGGAGGGCATTGTAGGTAGAAGCGCGGAAACCACCGACGGAGCGGTGACCCTTGATGCCGACCATTCCTTGCTCGGTAGCGAACTTGAGGAAGTCAGCCTCAAGCTCTTTGTACTCGTCGTTCATGACGAAGCAGATGTTCATGTAAGAGCGGTCTGCGGTGTCGGTGACAGTGCCGTGGAAGAGCTTGTTGCGGTCAATCTCGTCGTAGAGCTTGAGGGCCTTGCGCTCGTTGATTTGCTGCATGGCAGCAACTCCGCCTTTGCCCTTGAGCCAGCGCAGGGTCTGGAGTGCGCCATAGACGGCCACAACGGGGGGCGTGTTGAACATTGAGCCCTTATCGATGTGGGTGCGGTAGTCGAGCATGGTCGGGATGTGGCGCTCAACCTTTCCGAGGGCGTCGACCTTGACGATGGCGAAGGTGAGGCCTGCGGGAGCGAGGTTCTTCTGAGCACCGCCGTAGATGATGCTGTACTTGGAGACGTCGACGGGGCGGCTGAAGATGTCGGAAGACATATCGGCAACGAGGGGCACGTTAACGATGGGGTCGCTGTGGAGCTCGGTGCCGTAGATGGTGTTGTTGGTGGTGATGTGGAGGTACTCGGCATCGGCGGGGACCTTAGCCTCGAAGCCTTTGGGGATGAAGGTGTAGTTGGCATCTTTGGAAGAAGCGATTTCTACAGCCTCGCCAAAAGCCTTGGCTTCTTTGAGGGCTTTGTTAGCCCAGGTGCCGGTGTTGAGGTAAGCGGCCTTCTTGTTGAGAAGGTTGAAGGGGACCATGCTGAACTGCAGGCTTGCTCCGCCACCGAGGAATACAACTTCGTAGCCCGACGGGATGTCAAGCAGCTCCTTGAAGAGAGCCTGCGCCTCGTCCATTACGGCCTGAAACTCCTTGCTCCTGTGAGAAATCTCGAGGATTGAGAGTCCTGTGCCTGCGAAATCCAACACAGCCTCGGCGGTAGCCTTGATTGTCTCCTGAGGCAAGATGGAAGGCCCGGCGTAGAAATTGTGCTTTTTCATTTTGTCCGTATTGTGTGTGTTATAAGTTTATTGCTTTGTGCAAAATTGTTCGTTTGGAGCGCAAAAATAAAATTTTTCCGTTCAATTCTATACACAAAGGAGGGATTTTTGTCATTCTATTACAAATTCACCAGCCACGTCTTTGCGCAGCCCGTCCTTAGCCCTGTCCAAGTAGAAGGAGCAGGTGTTTCGCCCGGCCTCGACAAACTCGGCAGAGAACTCGAGAGGCGTAACGTTTGGTGCGAGCGACTTGACGGTGTTGTTGAGCGTCTTGATGACTTCCTCCTTTGCCCTCTCGACCCTTTTCCAAGAAGCGTCGGTGACGTAGATCTGCATTGCGACGTTATGCTCAAACTCTTGACGGACGCAATTCAGCATGGCCAGGTATAAGTCTTTGGCCGTGGCTGCGCCCACTTGTTCGCGGACTGCCATCTCGTCGGGGGATATTCTGTTAAGGTAGAGGGACAGCCTCTCGTAGGCTTGGAGGCGGTTGGGCAAGATGTCGTGGAGGGCGTGTTTCCTATACTCCGCGGCACGGCGTTTTTCGGCATCTGCCAAGAATAAATATACAACAAGGACAAGCGACGCGACGAGGAGCGCGATCACAATGAATGTTGAAGTATTCACTTTTCGTCACAATTTTAATACCCAAAAGTAATCAAACATACAGATTAATAAAAGAAAATTATCACGTAAGCGACTTTTTAAGCCTGTTCGGCGATTTTTTTTTTGATGCTTCAAAGTGAAAGCGCGTCAGCCTTTTTCACAGTAGATAAAGAATTTTACTATTTTTGTATTGCCCTATACCAAGGCGAATGGCCTTCGGGGCTTCATAAATACCCATAGTAATTACAAATTGACAATATGCAGACAAAAGGACTCAAGGGTGCAATTGCCCAAGGGGTGGCTCTGCGCGCCCTTTATGGCGGCGACAGTGCTGTAATTGCAGCACAGCAAGAGAGATACGTAAAGCTTGTAGACGAGTTCGTCGCGGCTTATGGTGACAAGGACATCACCGCATTCAGCTCGCCAGGGCGTACGGAAATCGGCGGAAACCACACAGACCATAACCACGGGCGAGTTCTCGCCGGCGCAGTGAACCTCGACAACGTGGCCATTGCCGCACCCAACGGGACGTCGACAGTCCGAATCCTTTCTTCCGGATACCCTCAGTTTGAAGTCGACCTCAGCACCCTCACTCCCAACACATCAGAATTCTACACCTCGGTAGGCCTCGTCCGCGGCATCTGCGCCCGCATGAAGGAGCTTGGCTTTGCCATTGGCGGATTCGACGCCGTGATTAATAGCGGTGTGCCCAAAGGCTCGGGCCTCAGCTCTTCCGCCTCTTTCGAGGTTCTCATTGGCGCAATAGTAAGCCATCTTTTCAACGACGGCAAGCTCGACGCTGTTCTTAACGCGCAGATTGGCCAGTATGCCGAGAACGTCTTCTTCGGCAAGCCTTGCGGCCTTATGGACCAGACCGCCTGCTCGGTTGGCGGCCTCGTAACCATTGACTTTGCCGACCCCGCAAAGCCTATCGTGAAGAAGGTTGATTTCGACTTCACGAAGACTGGCTATCACCTCGTCATCACTGATACGGGCGGCAATCACGCCGACCTCAACGACGAGTACGCGTCACTGCCTACGGACATGAAGGGCGTGGCTGCCAAGCTCGGCAAGACCGTTCTCCGCGAGCTCACCCTTGAGCAGGTTGTCGATGCCATCCCCGCACTCCGTAAGGACGGCGTGAGCGACCGCGCAATTCTCCGCGCCATCCACTTTGAGCGTGACAACGCCCGCGTGGCTGACCAAGTGGCCGACCTTGAGAAGGGCGACTTCAAGGCCTTCCTTGGCAAGGTGTGCGCATCGGGTCAGAGCTCGTTCATGTACAATCAGAACGTGTACCCTATTAATAATGTAAATGAGCAGGGCCTCTCCGTGGCTCTTGCCCTGAGCGAGATTGTACTCGGAGGCGAGGGCGCATGGCGTGTTCATGGTGGCGGATTTGCTGGCACTGTCCAGGCATTCGTACCGGCGCATCTTCTCGACAAATACGTTGAGACACTGGAGCATACCTTCGGAAAGGGCAAATGCCACAAGCTCTTCATCCGTCCGCAGGGCTCGATCAAAATCGAGTTCTAATAAAACGCCATAATTCACAGACAAAAATTAAAGGATAAACATAATGTCAAACAAAAAAGGCAGTGCAACACTTGCCATCGTCACGATGATGTTCTTGTATGCGATGATCGCATTCGTGACGAACTTGGCGGCACCCACAAGTAACATTTGGAAGCAGCAGGATATGTTGGACGGAAGCAATGCTCTTGGCATGCTCGGCAACATGATGAACTTCCTGGCCTATCTCTTCATGGGCATCCCCGCTGGTCAGATGCTGACGCGCATTGGATACAAGAAGACCACTCTCGTAGGCATCGCCGTAGGTTTCTTTGGCGTTCTTATTCAGTACCTTAGCGGTTTCCCTGAGGGTTGGGCGGGCTTCATCACCTATCTTGTTGGCGCCTTCATCTCCGGCTTCTCCGTATGTATGCTCAACACCGTTGTAAACCCGATGCTCAACCTCCTTGGTGGTGGCGGCAATCGTGGCAACCAGCTTAACCTTTTGGGAGGTACGTTCAACTCTCTCGCCGGCACAATCTCGCCTATGCTTGTTGGCGTCCTTGTAGGCGAAATCTCTCAAAGCACGACGATTGGCGACATCAAGCTCGTCATGTTCATCGCCATGGGAGTCTTTGCTGTGGCTTTTGCCATCCTCTTCTTCCTCCCCATTGAGAACCCCGAGAACGGCAACAGCGACGAGAACACCGTCTTCGAGCGTTCCGTATGGAGCTTCCGCCACTGCACACTTGGCGTTGTTGGTATCTTCCTCTATGTAGGTGTTGAGATTGGCATCCCTGGAACCCTTAACAACTATTTGGCCGATACGACCTCTAAAGGCGCGTGGGGCGACAATGTGCCTCAGGCAAGTGCCGCCATCGGTGGATTTGTGGCAGGAACGTATTGGCTCCTCATGCTTGTTGGCCGCCTTGTCTCCTCTGCCATCGCCGGTAAGGTCTCCAGCAAGATGCTCATGATTGCCACTTCTTCCATTGCGCTTCTCCTCATCATTGCGGCAATGCTCGCGCCAAAGGAGAGCATGACATCGATGCCCCTCTTCAATGGTCAGAGCTTGGTAATGACGTCGGTGCCTGTAAGCGCATTGCTCCTCGTGCTTTGCGGCCTTTGCACATCCGTAATGTGGGCCAGCATCTTCAACCTCGCCACTGAGGGTCTCGGCAAGTACACCGCTAAGGCTTCTGGCCTCTTCATGACCATGGTTGTCGGTGGTGGCCTTCTCCCTCTCATCCAGAACGGCATTGCTGACAAGGTTGGCTATATGGTCAGCTACATTGTGCCGATTCTTGCGCTCGCATACCTCTTGTGGTATGCGCTCATTGGCAGCAAGAATGTCAATACGGACATCAAGGTCGATTAAAAATCTTGAGACATAAAAATGAAGGCGGTCGCTCTGGAGACGGGGCGACCGCTTTTTCATTTTGGTTGTTGGCTTGCGTTTTGAAAGGCTGTCATAATGTTGTATTTTTATTACTGAAAAAGCAAGGGGCGTCACTTTGGCGCAGGAATTGTATAAATTAGGTTGTTGCGTAAGCATCTCTTAGTAAAGGCATAATTTGAAACAAGATATGAAAATCAAGAATCGTTGGGTGAGTGTGTTAATTGTGGCCGGAAGCCTCCTGATTTATGGCGACATTGCGGCGCAAGAGAATATGCAACAATCTGAAATACAGGCAAAGAAGGTCTTGAAAGAGATGGCCGACAAGACGAAGGCCTATTCCACAATAGACATGGAGTTTTCTGCGCAATATGAGAATAAGCGGACGGGCGACAAAAGCACAAGCAACGGGACGCTGAAGGTGAAAGGCGAGAAATACGTCCTCGACCTGAAAGACATGGTGACGTATTCTGACGAGACCTCCGTATCCGTATGGCAAAAGACAATCAACGAGTTGACCATAAGCGACCACGATGAGGAGGCGGAGGGCGACATGACGCCCTCGAAGCTCTTTGGCGCGTACGAAGTGGGGTATAAGCTCCATCTTCTTGGCGACAAAACGGTGAATGGCGAGGAGTGCGTGGAGGTGGACCTATATCCCACGGCACAAAAGTCGGCCATTGTGCGCATCCGCCTCTCGATAAGCAAGAAGACAAAACAGCTGAAGCGTTTCTATCAGCAGTATAAGCTCGGCGAGACCTTGACCGTGGACGTCAAGAAGTTTGTGCCGAATAAGCCCATGGAGGACAAGGAGTTTGCCTTTGACCGCGAGTTGCATAAAGAAGTAGAGATAATTGACCTCAGGTAGCTCAGATGCTTAAGTATCTTGTTGAGGGTGAGCCGTTTCCGCCTGTTGAGGCTGTTGACGACCAAGGCCTGATTGCATACGGCGGCGACCTCTCGGTAGAGAGGCTTGTTGAGGCGTATGGTCGTGGCATATTTCCGTTTTTTGCGTTTCGGTATGAGCCGATAGTGTGGGCTTGCCCTTTGGATCGATTTGTGATTTTCCCGGACGAGATTCACGTCTCCCACTCTATGCGAACGTTGCTCAACAGTGGGCGTTACCGGGTGACATTCAATGAGAATTTTCGAGCCGTGATTGTCAATTGCGCCGTTGCGCAAGACAGATATGACGATGATTACGCCTGGCTGGGCGAGGATATGGTGTCGGCCTATTGCGCCCTCAATGAGCATGGTCTTGCCGAGAGTGTCGAGGTGTGGGACGGCGAGGATCTTGTTGGCGGGCTGTATGGCGTCACCCTGAGGGGGTGTTTCTTTGGCGAGAGTATGTTTTCGCTTGCCCCGAGCGCATCGAAGGTGGCGTTAATATCGCTTGCGAGACGGATGGCCGAGAGTGGGGGCAAAATGATTGACTGTCAATATGAGACCCCGCATCTGCTCACAATGGGAGGGCGGCACATATCGTACGACGAGTATATGGAGATTGTCAGTAAATAAGAAAAGGAGGCGTTCGAGCCTCCTTTCGTTTTTTTAGTTCAGTATTGCCGCTGATGCTTTTATCAGCTCGGAAATACATTGTGGTGTCCAAAGGCCCCACCATATTGAGAGGCCGAGCAAGATGAATTGCCATACGGACTCGTAGGCGGGAAAGTAGTGGCTTGGCTCTTTCACCAGGTATCGCCCTTCGGCAGGGAGGAAAAGCATTGACAACAAGTCTTTGCTTATGGCCCAGACGATGGTGCAGAGCAAAATGAGGGCAATGGCTATGACCACCCACCACTTGACGTCAATCAGCGACTTGATGACCATAAGCTCCGTCATGAACATACCCGAGGGCGGCATTGCCGTGATGCAGAGCAGGCCGAGAATCACAATTACCGCGCCCGTGCCCGACTTATTGATATAGCGGCCCATATTGGCGAGCTCTTTTGTCCCGAAGATGCGGAACAACTCGCCTACGTGCATGAAGATGGCAGCCTTGGCGAAAGAGTGGAGGACGAGGTGAAGAATTGCCGCATAGACACCCACGCCGCCGGCCGCGACGCCAAGCATGATTACGCCGATATGCTCGACGCTCGAATAGGCGAAGAGTCTCTTGATGTTATGAACCTTGACGAGATAGACCGTGGCGATGAAAATGGACAAAACGCCTGTTGTCACGACGACCATTTGCGCCCAATGGTAGATGCTGGTATGCGCGACGACGGCGTAGAAGCGGAAGAAACCGACGAAGCCCGCATTCATGACGATGCTCGACAGCATTGCGGAAGCCGGTGTTGGTGCGGCGTCCTTAGCGTCGATGCCCGCTGTGAACATGGGGGCAAGCCCCATCTTGGCCGTGTAGCCTACGAAGATGAAAATGAACGCTATTTGTAGCCAGAAGGGGTCGAGGGAAGCTGCCAAATCTTTGAGCGTCGCGAAAGAGAGGCCTGCCTCGACCTCTCTCCCCATGGATATTGACGTCAAGAGGATGCCGACGTAAACGAAAACGAGGCTTACGGAACAAACGAAGACATATTTCCACGTGGCTTCGATGCAGTTCTTTGTGCGTCGGTAGAAGATGAGGGCAGAGGCGCTGAGGGTTGTAATCTCGACAAAAATCCACGTCACGGCGAGATGCGACGAGAGGCTGGCCAAGGTTACGGCCATGGTGAGAGCCGTCATTGCCCCGTAGTATTGCGAGCGGACGGTGTTGTCGTCTGTAATCTCCTTGCCGATAATGTAGCGGCGCGAGTGGGAAAGCGAAGCGGCGGCAACAATTGTCGTGACGATGCAGAGGAGGGTGGCGAGGCCGTCGGCACGGAAATAGGCGTCGTCGATGTGGCCGGGGAAGAGGGCGATGTACGCCGTCATGGCCACTTGGGCGAGTAGGAACGTCGCCACAAGAATTCGGCAGACGAGGCTATTCTTGTTAATCAGGTGAAGCCCGCTGAGGAGTAGCGACAGGATGAGGTAAGAAAGGATAATGGTATTCATCGTGTTGTCTGCTAATCTTTGAGTTGGTTAAGTCCTGTGACGTCGCCTTCGCTTGTCACGTCGCCCACTTTGTTGATGAAAATCACGAGAAGGAAGACGCTGACGAGAACGTCGAGAATGACACCGAGATTGACAAGAACCGGCATCTCATTGCCGATGGCGAGGGAGAGAATGAATGCGCCGTTCTCAATGATGACGTAGCAGATAACGTGGGTTATGACCTTGCGTCGCGTCGCTATGAAATAGAGGCCGCAGAAAATCCCAGCCAATGCCGCGACGAGGAAGAACTTGTTGAGCGTTGGCGACGCGATAGAGAGCGACGTGAAGTATGACGCAACGACAACCAATGTGCAGAAAAGGAGCGAGACGTAGTTTGGCACGGACGGCTCGGCCTCGCGAGTAATATTGTTGGTGAGGATTACTTTGCGGATAAAGTAGGGCATGAGAATCGCCTTGACGACGAGCGTCTCGAGGATTATTGTTGCGAGGTTGGCTACGGTTATCTGATTGAGAGTCAGGACGGCCGCAACGCAGATGAGGAGACCTTGGATGGTCAGGATGCTTACGTAGGTCATCAGCCGGTTGGCGATGGCGAAGTAGAAAAGCGTGATTATGAAAAGGATGAGAAGAATGTGTATCATGATAATTCCCTACGAGAATTTTACGCCGAAGAAAATGAGAAGGCTGAGCGACGTGAGGGCGAGAATGAATTGGGCGTTGTGGCTCATGCGGTAACGCGCCATGAACGACTCGGTGATGCCGACGCACACCGCGCATATCACCTCGATGGCGAAGAACGCCACGATTGCGGGGAAGATAGCCAGACTGCCGATGAAGAGGTTGGCAATGAGCGCACTGTACATGGCGAACTTAAGGTGAGTGGCCATGGAGATGAGGCCGAGGTCGAAACCAGAGTTGTCGAGAATCATGACCTCGTGGACCATTGTCAGTTCGAGGTGCGTCTTTGGGTCATCGACAGGCATTCGGCTGTTCTCAATCATGCAAATCATCAAGAGCACGAAGGCGGCAATGAGCGCAAAAGCGTAGGACGAGCTGGAGCCGAGATGGAAAGCCCCGAAGATGTCGGCGAAAGACGTGCTGCCCGAGATGAGCCCCAGCGAGCCGATAAGGAGGAAGAAAGCCGGCTCGACAAGCATTGAGAAAAGGGCCTCGCGGCTTGCGCCCATGCCCTCGAAGCTGCTTCCCGTGTCGAGCGACGCGATGATATTGAAGAACTTACCGAAGGCGAGGACGTAGGCGAAGAAGACGAAATCGCAATCGAAAGATATGAGGCCGCCCCTATCGCCGAAGGGTATTACGGCAATGGCCATGACGACCGTTGCGAAATAGACAGTTGGGGCGATTCGGAAAATTGGGCCTGTTGTCGTGCTGTATACGCTCCCTTTGCGCAGGAGGCGCAAGACATCGTACATGGGCTGGAGAATCACGGGACCTTTGCGGCCTTGGGCCTTGCTCTTGACGCGGGCAATGATGCCCGAGAAGAAGATGCTGGATATGATAATCAGAATGAAACTTATCATCTGTTTTTGAGCCAATTAGTTGAAAATGATGACGATGGCGACAAGGATTGCCACGTAGGCCAAGCCGTAGACAATGTAGCGTTGCAGCATACCGTTTTGGATGAACTGGAAGCGTTTGAGGCTGGTCTGCAGGGTGTCGGTGGCGGGCGTAACGAGCTTATCGTCCACGAGGTCTTTGTCTACGCTAAGGTGTGAGCGGTCTTTTGGGAAAATCTCCTCGGTAGTGATGGGAGTGAACCGTTCTGTTGTCGGGAGGAAAACTCGGCACATATCGAGAAGCGTCTTGGCGAACGATTTGCTGGTGTATTGGATTCCGGCTATTGGGCGTTTGTATCCGCAGCCCCAGGTGTCGCCTGTTGAGACGGGGAGGCGCATGGCGACGGTGCGTCGGATGGCGGAGAAGATGAGAATTAGGATGATGAGAGCCACCATGGCCACGCCAACAGTACCTGTGAGGCTGACGACGCCGTTGAGGGCTTTGAGCTCAGGCTCGGAGGCGGATATGCTGAACGTGAGGAGGCTGACGGAGAAGAGGTGTGCCACAATCTTGGAGGGAATGAGCAGGACAACGGCCATGATGGCTATGAGCGCGTAGGCGGGCCAGAGCATTGAGGGCTGTACCTCTGTCGGCTCGTGGGTGAAGCTCTTGCGTGGCGAGCCGAGGAAAATGATGCCGTAAGTCTTTGTGAATGCGAGCATTGAAACGCCGCCGATGATTGCGAGGGCGCATCCCGAGAGAGCCATGAGGACGGAGACGGACAACGATAGCGAGCCGAAGCCGTTGAGGAAGCCGTTGTAGATAAGCAACTCGCTGATGAAGCCTCCGAGGGGTGGCAGGCCGCCAATGGCGAGCGAGCCGAGGAGGAAAACCGTGGACGTGCGCGGCATGAACTTGCCGAGACCGCCGAGTTGCTCCATATTGCGGGTGTGGAGACGGACGTAGACATTGCCTGCGCCGAAGAAGAGCAATGCCTTGAAAATGGCGTGGTTAAGAGTGTGGAAGAGGGCGCCGCCGAAGCCGAGCATGGTCAGAACAGTAGACCCTTGCGCCATGCCGATGAAACCCACTCCGATTCCCATGGCGATGATGCCGACGTTCTCTATGGTGCAATAGGCCAACATACGCTTAAAGTCGCGGTTTTCGGCGGCATTGAGGATGCCGTAGAGACCCGAGATTATGCCGACAATGAGCATTGCCGCACCGATGGGCATCTGCGCCTCGGCTCCGCTAAGCATTGCGCCAAATCGCACGATGCCATATATACCGGCCTTGACAATGACGCCGGACATGAGGGCGGAAATGTGGCTGGGGGCGGCGGGGTGGGCGAGGGGAAGCCAAGAATGGAAAGGCACGAAGCCCGCCTTGAAGCCGAAACCGGCGATGAGAAGTGCCATGGCCGTGATTTGCGTGGCCGTGGACGACGTGGCGAAGAACTGGCGGAGACCGTCGTATGTTGTGCTGCCCGTTGTCGAGATTGACCATGCGAAAACGATGGTAATGAGCAGGACGGCTATGTGCGACTGGATGAAATAGTTAAGTCCCGCCTTGACGACTTGCGGGTGGTCGTACTCGAAGATAACGGCGAAGAAAGAGCCGATGGCCATGAACTCCCACCCGAGCAGGAAGACAATGAGATTGTCCGTCGTGAGCAAAATGCCCAGGCCGGCAAGGGTCACGACGAAAGAGAGCCAATGAAGCGCAAGCTGACGAGTAACAGTCTTGTAATGAGACAAGTAACCCGCGCCATAAACTGCGCCAATTGCAAAAATCACGCCGACAATAATCATGAACCATGCGGAGAGCGGGTCGCACAAGACGTTCAGATTTCCAAAGACGGGGTGATGGAAAGAGGCAACGGTCGTGGTTGAACACAACGAAATGGCACCCAATGTGGCGACCGTTATCGCCATAAGCGTCGCGCAGGTGGGACCCCATACCTTAGGGGTTATGAACCGGCTTGAAATTGACGCTACGAGACTTGCCAGCCCTATGGCCAGAAAGACAAAAATGAAAGTAATCACTTTTTCAGCGTTGAAACACTACACCGTTTGGTGTGTAAGAAAGAAATATGTCTGTTGTTGTGGAGGTTTAGTGAGGAGGGTGTGGGGTTTAGCTCTCGCGCTCAATCTTGCGCATGGCGCGGAGGTTGTGCCTCAGTGAGCTTATCATCTCCTGGGTCTCTTGTAACATATTGAGATAGACGAAGATGACGGAGTAGGAGTCCATGTCCTCATGGATATGGCTTATGAGCTCCTTTCTCATTTGTGAGATTTTTGACTTTGTCTTATCGGCATCGTTTCGGACGGCGACTGTTGCGTCATAGTCCTCATTCCCAATGAGTTCAATGCTTCTTTGGAACAGATTCAGTACTTCGTCGCGAAGCGGCTCGAACTGTTGTTTGATTTCATTGGAGAGCGGGGCGAAGTTGTTGTCCACGTGCTCGTAGCAAGGCTCGCACATACGCATGAGGCAGTAGACCATTTGTTGGTTACTGTTGTAGGAGAGGTGGAGCCACGTGTTGTTCTCGATGGCCATGCGCGGCTCTGTCTTGCGGAGAGCCATAGTCTGCTTGCGTCGGATGGCTTTGACTATGACCTTCTCTTTTGGGAGGGAGTTATTGATTTTGCGGAGCGTCTTGACATCCTCGTTGAGGAAGGCGTAGGTGAGGGATTTGAACGTCTCGCTGAAATATTGGAGATACTCCTTCTCGTTGATGGCGATATACTTTTTGAGGAGAACCCATGTGCGGTTGCGGTCTTTGGAGGCGACGATGTCGGCGTAAATCTGGTCTTTGAGGGCCTTCTCGGCTTTTGCCTTGCGTTTGAAATCGACATCGTTCTTGACGAGAATGACGATGGAGCCGACGACGATGACGGCCGAGACGTATATCCCGCCGAGATGCATGGCGCTGACGATGATGGCGGAGAGAATGAACGACGCGCCAGCCGTGACGAGCCATCCGCCGATGACGGAGATGACGCCCGTGATGCGGAACACGGCACTCTCACGTCCCCAGGCGCGGTCGGCGAGGGAGGTGCCCATGGCGACCATAAACGTGACGTACGTGGTGGAGAGTGGGAGTTTGAAAGAGGTGCCGAGAGCCACGAGGAGGCCGGCCAGCACGAGGTTTATGGAGGCGCGGACGAGGTCGAAAGCGGCACCTTCGGGCATTATGGCCTCATTGGTGTCGAAACGGGTGTTAATCCATTGGCGGGTCTTGTGGGAGGTGTGGTCTTCGAACCACTCGCCTATGTTGCGGGAGAAGCGCACAATGTGCCTTGCCGCGCTTGACGAGCCAAACATCTCGTCGCCGCCCTCTTGGCTTGAGAGGCTGACGGAGGTCTTGACGACGTTTTTCGCCTTCTCGGAGCGAGCGAGTGAGACGACCATGACGACGCCCGAGATGATGAGGAAATAGATCGGCGTTTGGCTTGGGCCGTTGAGCCTATCCATGGACATGAGTTCGGGGTTTGCCACGCCTTGGTCTACCGCCTCGCGGAAATAGCCGAAAATCTCGAAGCCCGAGAGGGGTACGCCTATGAAGTTGACAAGGTCGTTGCCCGCGAAAGCCATGGCCAGCGACATTGTGCCGAAAAGGACGACGACACGCAGGACGTTGACACCGAGGGCGTAAAGGAGTTGAGAGAGGATTGATGTCGCGACGAAGCTAATCAGGACAATTATGCCCGTGTGGGTATCGATGAACGCCTTGAACTCGGGCGTCATGAACGACATATCCTTAATGCCCTTGATGAGCATGAAATAGATGATGGCCGTGATGCAAAGACCGCCGAAGATTCCGATTTTCCACTTTAAGTTTTTGTGGAAATTGAAAGAGAAGATAAGTCGCGTGATGTATTGGACAAGCGCGCCGAAGAAGAAGGCGATGGCGACGGAGAGGAAAATTGCGATGATGACGGTGAGCGCCTTGTCGGTGTTGATGTACTCGGCAATAGGGAGGCCGGAGTCTGTGGAAATGATTTTTACGGCGGCGAGGGTGAAAGACGCGCCAAGAAGTTCGAAGACGCGGCTAACGGTAGTGGAGGTGGGGAGGCCAAGCGAATTGAAGATGTCGAGCAGAATGATGTCCGCCACCATCACCGCGAGGAAGATGTTCATTAACTCCGCAAAGGTGAAATGCTCCGGTTGGAAGATACCGTGGCGCGTCAAATCCATCATGCCGTTGCTGAAGCACGAGCCGAGGAAAATTCCTATTGCCGCGACAATTAGAACCGTCTTGTACGTTCCGGCTTTAGCGCCGACGGCGGAATTTAGGAAGTTGACGGCATCGTTGCTCACGCCAATGGAGAGGTCCAAAATGGCCAAAGCGAACAGGAAGATTACGATGCAGAGATAGAGTGTTTCCATGCTTTTTTGTGGACGGAGCGTCGAGGTGTCCAGAGCGCCCGTGTCCGAGGCCTCCTGTATGACAAGCTCAACACTTCGGTTTGTGGCAAAAGTAATTGATTGCTGTTACATTTTGCACTTATGTATGTCAATATTTTATAAAGTGTCATGATTCCCTACTTTTTTTATAGTTTTGCACTTCACACATTGTAGAGAAGACATTTTCTCACCACGTAGACCAACATGACCAACAAAGCGATCATTACAGTTGTCGGCAAGGACACTGTTGGCATTATTGCCAAAGTCTGCACGTATTTGGCAGACAACAACATCAATATTCTCGACATTTCCCAGACTATCGTACAAGGCTATTTCAACATGATGATGATTGTTGACGTGGCATCTGTGACCAAGCCTTTCGAGGCTGTGGCGGGAGATTTGAATGGTCTCGGCACGGACATTGGTGTCCAGATAAAGTGCCAGCGCGAGGACATCTTCGACAAGATGCACCGCATCTAACAACCTGACATTCAATCAACGAGACACTTGAAGCATGATTAACATATCTGAGGTCATAGAGACCAACAAGATGATAGAGCAGGAGAATCTTGATGTCCGCACGATTACGATGGGCATCAGTCTCTTGGACTGCACGTCTGCCACGACCGTGGACGCTCTTTGTCGGAACGTCTATGACAAGATTATGGGCAAGGCGCATGACCTTGTCCGCGTGGGAGAGGATATATCCCGCGAATTTGGAATCCCCATTGTAAACAAGCGCGTCAGCATAACACCCGCAGCCATTGTGGGAAGCGGCGTTTGCAAGACACCAGACGACTTTGTGAAGCTCGCTCAGGCTCTTGACAACGTGGCTCACGAGATTGGCGTCAACTTTCTTGGCGGATTCTCGGCCATCGTGAGCAAGGGCATGACGGCAGCCGACGAGCTGCTGATTCGCTCATTGCCTCAGGCACTGGCCACGACGGAGCTTGTCTGCTCGTCGGTAAATGTAGGCTCGACAAAGACGGGCATCAACATGGACGCAGTGCGCCTCATTGGTCAGACTGTCAAGGACATAGCCTTGGCGACGGCAGAGCGCGACTCATTTGGTTGCGTCAAGTTTGTGGCATTGTGCAATGCGCCGGACGACAACCCATTCATGGCCGGCGCGTTCCATGGTGTGTCGGAGCCTGACGCCGTCATAAATGTTGGCGTGTCGGGACCTGGTGTCGTCAAACACGCCTTGACGCACGTACATGGGCAATCGTTTGAGGTCTTGTGTGAGACTGTAAAGCGGACGGCGTTTAAGATTACGCGAGTGGGTCAGCTCGTGGCTCAGGAGGCGTCTCGCCGTCTTGGTGTGCCTTTTGGCATAATCGACTTGTCTCTTGCCCCGACTCCCGCTATTGGTGACTCTGTGGCCGATATTCTTAAGGAGATGGGCCTCCAGCATTGCGGCGCGCCTGGAACGACGGCTGCGTTGGCGTTGTTGAACGACCAGGTTAAGAAGGGTGGCGTCATGGCCTCGTCATACGTTGGCGGATTGAGTGGCGCCTTTATCCCCGTGAGCGAGGATCAGGGTATGATTGATTCCGTAAGGGCTGGCGCTTTGACGATAGAGAAGTTGGAGGCGATGACGTGCGTATGTTCCGTAGGTTTGGACATGATTGCAATTCCGGGCGACACGCCTGCGACGACGATTGCCGGCATCATTGCCGATGAGGCTGCGATTGGCATGATTAATCAGAAGACCACGGCCGTCAGGATTCTTCCTGTAATTGGCAAGACAGTTGGCGATGAGGCCAACTATGGTGGTCTGCTTGGCTATGCGCCAATCATGCCTGTCAATAAGTTCGATTGCTCAGAATTTGTGAATCGTCCTGGACGAATACCCGCGCCGATACATAGCTTCAAGAATTAGATCCTTGGGCTGAAAAAGAAATCTCCGCCGGTGTCAGAGCAAAACCTGATGCCGGCGGAGTGTTTTTGTGTGGAGTGGGGTGGGGGAATGGCTGTTAATTGAGTTTTGCCGTGTTGACAAGAAAGACGCCGCTGAGGATTAGTGCCGAGCCGACGATGGCGAGTATTGTCATTGGTTCATTGAGGGCAATGGCACTGGCGAGGACGGTGGTGCAGGGGTTGAGGTAAACGTAGTTGGACGTTTTGAGAGCACCAATGGTCTTGATGACCCAGCTCCACGTGACGAAACACGTGAAAGAGGCGACAACACCGAGATAGATAATGTTGCCGTAGACGGCAGGTTTGGCGAGCATCTCCCACGTGACGTGCCATGGGTCGAAAAAGAAGATGGGCAAGGCTGTGAGGATGCCGTAGGCGAAGACTTTTCGGGTGATGAAGACGGCGTCGTAGCGTCCGTTGGAGACCTTTTTTATCACGAGGCTGTATATGGCCCAGAAAACGGCGGCTAATAGAGCCAAGATGTCGCCTTTGGGATTGATTTGCAAGACGAAATGGCCATTGAAAATGACGACGGCCACGCCCAAGAGCGCAACAATGGAGCCAGTCATGAGGCGGGGGCTGAACTTGACACCCTTGGTGAAAAGGCGAGCGAGGATAATCGTTATGAGCGGCGCAGTGCAGACAATGAAAGATACATTGTCAACGAGAGTGTACTTCACGGCGAAGTTCTCCATGGTGAAATAGGCGGAGCCTCCCGTGATGCCTAACAGAATGAAAATCAGTTCGTCTTTGAAGGAGTCGGCCCAAAGGGAGCGTCTTTTCTTGGCGACGATGGTGAACAGCCAGATGCAAAGGTAGGCAATGGCGAAGCGCAGGACGAAGAGCTCTGTTGGGTGAAGCCCGCTGTCGACAGCATATCGGGTGTTGACGAATGTGACGCCCCAAATGCAAACAGTTATGATGGCCAAAGTGTGGGCCAGGATAGTTTTGTTCATTGTTGTGTGTTGGTGGCCGTGGCTTTGGCTTGTTACTGTTGTCTATTGTAAATCAAAGTGTTGAGAGCTTGTGTCTAAACGCCGAACCTTTGTAGGATGTTCTCGAGTTCCGCCTCGGTTTGGACGTATACGGCTCGTGGCTTGCTGCCGTCGGCCGGGGAGACGATGCCCATTCTTTCGAGTTGGTCCATGATTTTTCCCGCGCGGTTGTATCCGACTTCGAAGCGTCGTTGGATGTTTGACGTGGAGCCTATTTGGCTCTCTACGACCATCAGGGCAATCTCTCGGATTTTGGAGTCAAACTTTCCTGGGTCGCCGCCGTCGTTGGCTTCGGAGAACGAGCCGTCGGATTGCACAGTGACATCGGGCAACTCGTAGGGACCGATGTAGCCTTGTTGCGAGGAGATGAAATTGTTGATGCGCTCGACCTCGGGGGTATCGACGAAAGCGCACTGGACGCGGGTTGGCGTCATCTTGCCCGTAAGGAGGACGAGCATATCGCCGCGTCCGATGAGGCTTTGCGCGCCTGTGGAATCGAGGATTGTGCGCGAGTCGATGCCGCTGGCCACTTTGAAAGCGATACGGCTTGGAAAGTTCGCCTTGATGACACCCGTGATGATGTTTGTGGAAGGTCTTTGTGTGGCGAGAATCATGTGGATGCCAACTGCTCGGGCCTTTTGGGCAATTCGGGCTATGGGAGTCTCGACCTCCTTGCCGGCGGTCATGATGAGGTCGGCGAACTCGTCGATGATGACGACGAGGTAAGGCAGGAATCGGTGGTCGTCGTTGGGGTTGAGCCGTCGGGCGATGAATTTCTCGTTGTATTCCTTGATGTTCCTTACGCTTGCTTTTTCGAGGAGGCGGTATCTGTTGTCCATCTCGACGTTGATGGAGAGGAGAGTGGATTTGACTTTGTCGAAATCGGTGATGACGGCCTCGTCGCCGCTCTCCATCTTGGCGAGATAGTGCTTGTCGAGCGACTTGTAGACGCTGAACTCGACCATTTTGGGGTCGACGAGGACAAACTTAATCTCGGAGGGGTGTTTCCGATAGAGAATGGACGTGATGATGGCGTTCAGACCGACGGACTTTCCTTGGCCTGTGGCGCCGGCTACGAGGAGGTGGGGCGTCTTGGCCAAATCGAAGACGAAAGTCTCGTTGGAGATGGTCTTGCCGATGGCGATAGGAATCTCGGCCTGCGACTCTTGGAAACTTGAAGACTTGATGACGGACATCATGCTGACAATCTGCGGCTTAGAGTTCGGCACTTCGATGCCGATTGTGCCTAAGCCTGGGATTGGTGCCATGATACGGATGCCGAGAGCGGCGAGGCTCATGGCGATGTCGTCTTCGAGGTTTTTGATTTTTGAGATGCGGATGCCTGGGGCAGGGACAATCTCGTAGAGCGTTACCGTAGGGCCGACAGTTGCCTTTATGGAGGTGATTTTTATTTGGAAATTCTCGAGTGTCTGGACGATTTTGTCCTTGTTCTCAAAGAGTTTCTCCTGGCTCTCCTCGATGTTCTGCTTGCCATAGTCTTTCAGCAAGTCGAAGCTCGGGAACTCGTAATTTGACAAATCCTCCCGTGGGTCGTATTCGGTCTCTATTCCGTGGGCGAGAACGTCGGGCGACGCTTCGTCGTCTTTGTCGGTCTTTTGGATGATCTCGAACTCGCTTTCGGCTTTTTGTGGCTGATAGTCAGTGTCTGGCGTGTCCTCTTCGGTGGTGTTGTCTTCGGGAGTGGCGTATTCGATGACCATGTCGCCCTTGGTGTCGTCGGGCGTGGGTTGGTCGTCGGGCGTGACATCTTGTTCGGTGTCGTCCTGGTTGGTGTCGTCTTGGTCGTCGGGTGGGGTTTGCTCTGCCGAATTGGGGGAGTTGTTGTCGTTTTCTTGCTCATCATACTCCTCGTCTTCGGCCAAGGCTGGGCGTACTTTGCCCTCGTCGGTGGAAATGGGGATGTTGGGCAAGTTGATGTGCGCCTTTTGGAGGATGGAGATGATGCGTGAGCGGAACGCATCGTTTTTTGTGGCGATGAAGCCGAGGAGGATGGTGCTGAGCAGGGCGAACGTCCCGATTGGGCCTATTGCGCTGTTGAGCCATTTGGACATGAAATGGCCGTGGGCGCCACCCAAGAGGAGGTATGTTTGGTCGGAGAGCTTGGACGTGGCGAAACCGAGGGCAATGCTGCCCCATATTGCGAAGCCGATGCAATAGGCCAATTGTCGGGGAAGGGAGACCTTCTTGATTCCCATGATGAAGAGACCGCTGGCGGCCAGCAGCCACGGGACGAAAATGGCCATGAGGCCAACGCCATCCGTGACGAGCATATCGGCGACCCAAGCTCCCAACTTGCCGAGCGGGTTGCGCGTCTCTATGTCGGGATTGGTGATGAGCTCGTAGAGCGGCAGGTCGAAGATGCTGCGGTCGGCACCTCCCGTAATGATGAACGACCCGAGCGCGATGAAGAGCAGGATGCCGAGGCAAATCAGCGTCATGCCTAAGAGGAATTTCGAGCGCGGGACGGAGTTTTCGTTATTGGTTTCGTTGATATTTTTCTCTGCTTTTTTCGCCATTAGGAGAAGTGCGTCGCAAAAAGATTATTTGTGGAAAGGAGGGTAGTTGTGCAAATTAGTTGAGCATGAGGTCGCGCATGGCCAAGAGGTCATGACGTGAAGCCTCGATGTAGCCTCGTGGGCGTTCGAACTCGTTCTTGTCGACTGACTCTTTGGGCTTCAAGTCTTTGATAACGAGCATGATGTTGCACTCATCGTATTTCACGTTCATGGCGGTCATCAGACCGGGAAGCCTTGCGCTTTGGGGATTGTCGAAGAGGTGAAGTTTTTCAGTCTGCCCCTTGTCTTTCTCAGAGCCGAAGGGGATGAAAAAGAAATCGACGCTGACGTTGGAGTCGCTGTTCTTTAGCCGCACGGTGACGTGTTGGGACATGAAGTCGGAAATGTTGACCAGCTCGTTGGACTCTATGATTTCGACCTTGTGCAAAGAGTCTGCGTATGCGCCGATGTTGCCAGTGAACTCGTCGAGCGAGAGGAGAAGTTTGGCTCGGTCGAAGTCAATCGTGATGTAGCTGTCTTTTTTAGTCAGGACGACGGCGCATTTGGCGAGGCCGAAAGGTGCGCTGGCCTTCATCTTGATGTTGGCGGTGTCGAAGACGCACGTCAGAGTGCGTGGCAGGGCGGGGCCTATGGTATTGTTCTCGCCGATGTCTTTGGAGTAAGTGACTTCGTAAGTAGCTGAACCGCAATAGGGTACGAGTTTCGTATCCTCCTTGCAGGCGGTCATTAGTAGAATTGAGGTTGTGAAGACCGTCGTGAAAAGGGAGAGTATTCTATGTATGGCGGTTTTCTTCATTTATCTAACAATCTGTCTTAGACTTAATGAGTTGGTCAATGCCGTCCACGATTTTGCGCAAGACGGGATTGGACGTGTCGAAGGTTGTGTCCGCTATTTGGTTTATGGGGAGGGCTTGCATGGGGGTGCTGGACAGGAAAGCGGCCTTGAAAGAGGCTATGCTATTGGCGTTGACGCACTCGAAAACTACGGGAATGCCCTCCTTTTGGCAAAGGGCGATGACCTTCTTGCGCATGATACCGCCGAGGACAGTGCCGTCTGGCGCGGTATGGACGTTGCCTTGTCCGTCGATGAAGTAGAGATTTGAGCTGCTGCCTTCGGTCAAGAGGCCATCCTTGTTGACGAGGATGCTCTCGAACGAATTGGTCTCTGCTTGTTGCGACTCGGCATCATGCCTCATTGTTGAGTGGAAAATCTTGAGGTCGGGGGTCTCCCTTTCGGCATTGAGGAGTTGGCACTTCACTCCGTCTTGGAATTGTTGGGGAGAGGGGTATGTGGTCTCGATGAAACCGCATTGGATTGTACCGTCTTGGCTTGCCGTGATTCGTAAGTCGCAGTCTTTTATGCCATTACAGGCGACGAGCCAGTCGATGAGCTGCGGCAGTTTGGGAAGCCAATCGGGGAGTGGTCGTTGCATGGCGGTCATGCTATTGACCCAACGTTGCGTGTGGTCGTTTAAGAATAGGGGTTTGCCGTCGTAGATGCGTAACACCTCGTAGATTTCGTTGTCGTCACCTATGGGTGTTTGTTCGTCGGCAGGCTCGATAGAGCCGTTTTTTATTGTGCAGATACCCTTGTATAGCATACGCCATGTTGTTGCGGGAGCTTAAAGCTTGTGGTTGGGCATAAGCTCCCTTATTTCGCAAATATAGCAAAAAAAACGTGTACCTAAATGGTGAGGCGTTTCATGATGTCGGTGATGGCCTGCGGATGCCTCTCGATGAGCGTTCCGACAACGGCAATATCGGCACCGGCTTGGAAGACCCTGTCCAGCTCGTCGGCGTTTTGGAGGCCTCCACCAACGAAGAGCGGGAGGCGTGTGGCGTTTCTTACTTGGGAGATAATCTCGTTGCTTACGGGATTTATGGCGCCGCTTCCGGCTTCGAGGTATATGGCTGACATCCCGAGTTGTTGCGCGGCGAGGGCTGTGGCCACGGCAAGCTCGGGCTTATTGGCTGGGATGGGTGATGTTGCGCTGATGTACTCGACGGAAGTGTGGGTGCCGCCGTCGATGAGGATGTAGGCCGTAGGGATGGTCTCGATATTCATGCGCTGAATGTGTGGGGCCGCCTTGACGTGTTGGCCGATGAGGAACTCGGGATTTCGCCCCGAGACGAGAGAGAGGAGGAGGAGGGCATCGGCATTGGGGGAGAGCTGGGAGATGTCTCCCGGGAAGAGGACGACATGGGAATTGTCGGCGACGATGGACTTGATGTCCCGGACGACGAAGACGGTATTGGTGGAGACGAAGCTGCCGCCGACGAGGATGATGTGAGGGATGAGGTTTTGGTCGCGCAGCCTTGTGAGAGTGTCGCGTTGGTATCGGTCGGGGTCGATAAGCCATGCGAACGTTTTCTGATTCTGCTCATGCCGTGCGAGAATGTCGTTGTAGATTCTGTTGGTCTCGTTGTTCATTGTGTTTCAGCAGAATACTGTGATGAGGTCGTCGTCGAGAGAGTAGTGGAGCGTCACCTCGGCGTGGAATCCGTCCTTGGTGATGCTGCCGACGAAAGAGCCAGCGGGCTGAGTGACGTGGAGGTCACGGACGGCGAGATGTTGGTCGAACTCGATGTCGGTGAAGTCGAAGCGTTTGTAGAGCGTCTCTTTGGCACTCCAGATTATGAGCGCGGTCTGGACTTCGTTGTCGGGGTCGACATATTGCATCTCTTCGGGCGAGACGAAACGTGGGATGAGGCTGACGACGCGTCGGGACATATACTCCATATCGAGGGCGACGGGTTGCTTGCCGAGCCTTATGCCAACGTATCCGATGGTGTGGGTGATGCTGATGAAGAGATCGCTGCCGATGAGGAATGGTTTACCGCTGGGTTGGTATGCGATATGGACATCGGGACCAGCTATTTCGCGGAGGAGGATTCTGACCGTGAGCCATTCTTTGCGTCGTCGGTCGTTGCGGAAAGCCGTGTAAGTTTGTCGTTCATTATCTGGCACCTCGTATTGTTCTTCGAGAACTTGGAGGGACTCGGTCATTTGCCAGACCCCCATAATGGCGTCATTGTCTGTAATCTTTTTTATGAGTGGCATTACGGTTCGTCCAGTTGAACGTTTCTATGAGGTGGTTGATGTCTTGATTAACGTAGTCGATGACAGGAGCGAGGCTGTCTTTGTTGGGTTTGCAATAGAAATAGAGCGACCCTCGGAAGAACTGGCCAGCACTGTCGGTGATGGCGAATTGGATTGGCGATGCGGCGTTACCTTTTATCTGGTAGAGGGTGGCGAAGACGTGTCGTTCGGGGTCTTCGTAGTACTGCTCGCCGATGGCATCGGCCATGATGGTGTGTTTGTAGGCGAATTGGTGGCTGTCTTCGAAGGCGAGGTCCTGTTGGCTGGTGGCGAGCGAGAGGTAGGTGAGGTGAATCTTGCAGTTGAGGGTGGGGTAGGTGATGTTTGTCCAAGTGTCTAAAGCCCCTCTCTCGTGGTCTTTGGCGACGTGGCTGATGGCCGCGATGTCGAACTTGTAGGGCATGAGCTGCGATTCGAAGCTGTTGTACTCGTGCTCGGGGAGCGTTATGCGGAAATAGCCTCGTGGTTTGGGGATGGGAGGGTCGGAGCACATGCAGAGAGCGAGGGGCGAGAGCAGTGCGGCCAAAGCTAAGACGTGGTGGGCGAGGTGTCGGATTGTCATTTGTGTTGTTCTGACTTTGCGGCGAGTTTCACCTTGTTGATTTTGCGTTGGTCGGCCGAGAGGACCTCGAACTTGTATTTGCCAATTTCGACGATGTCTTTTTTCTTGGGGATGACCCCTGTTTTTTCGAGGAGCAGACCGGCGAGCGTCTCGGCGTCGCCTCTGGCCTTATCGAAAGTGGAGGTCTCGATGTCGAGGACTTTGCAGAGGTCGTTGAGAGAGATTTTGGCCTCGAAGATGTAGGAGCCGTCGGGTTGTCGGTACCAGTCTTTGGGGTCTTTGTCGTCTTGTTCGTCGCTGATGTCTCCGACAATCTCCTCGATTATGTCTTCGAGCGTGATGATGCCTTGCATACAACCGTATTCGTCGACGATGATGGCCATGTGCGTTTTCGTGGACTGGAACTCGGTGAGCAAGTCGTTTACTTTTTTGGTCTCGGGGACGAAGAAACTCTTCCTGACGATTGAGTGCCAGTCTTGCTCCTCGCCCTTGTTGATGTTTCGGAGAATGTCCTTGACGTAGAGGATGCCCTTGACATCGTCGGGGGTCTCCCCAATGACGGGGAGGCGGGAGTAGCCTGACTTTGTGACAGTTGCGAGGACCTCTTTGAAGTTTGAGGAGTAGGATATGGTCTTGACATCGATGCGAGGGGTCATGATGTCGCAGACTTCGAGATCCATGAACTTCACGATGCCTTCGAGGATGTCCTTCTCCTCGACCATTGCCTCGGACGTGAGGTCGAGAGCTTGCGAGAGGTCGTCTTGCGACATTGTCTTTTGGTGCTTTGCGAGCTTAGTGTTCACGGCATTTGTTGAGGCCATGAGGAGGGCACTAAAGGGCTTGAAGAGCTTCTCGGCAAAGTTGAGGGGAAAGGCGGCGACCTGGGCGAACTTGACGCGATGTTGTTGAGAGAAGATTTTCGGCATTACCTCGCCGAAGAAGAGGATGAGTGCCGTGATGATGACAGTCTCGAAAATGAACTCCAAAATACGCGCTTCGCCGAAGTCGATGATTGACGCGGAGAAGTATGCCGAGAGCATGATTATGGAGATGTTCACGAAATTGTTCGTGATGAGGATTGTCGCGAGGAGCTTTTGCGGATGGGCAAGGAGCTTCATCAGGAGCTGGTCGTTCTGTTTGTCGCTCTCGGAGAGGGCTTCTTTCTCCTTTGGCGTGAGAGAGAACATGGCGACTTCGCTTCCTGACGCGAAGGCACTGAGGAAAAGAAGAAAGATTAGAAGACACCCCACTCCAACCGTTTCCGCTGAAATGGGCTTCAGGGATATCTCGGTCAGACTGGAGGTGAGGTTATAGATACTGTCCAACTAAAGAGTTGTTAGTGAGCTAAAAAGGAGTGTTGAAGTCGGTCGCCAACGTTGTGCCGTCGTTGTTGCCGTAGCTTGATTGGGGTTCGCCAATGGAGCCGTAGGCGTTGTCGGATCTTGCGGAGTCGTTGTCGCGCGGTTCGCGTCGGCTGAGGAGTTCGAGTTCGTCGACGAGAATCTCGGTGACGAAGTGGCTTTGGTTTTCCCTGTCGACGTACGTCCTGCTTCGTATTTTGCCCTCGATGTAGAGTTTAGAGCCTTTGTGGACGTATTTCTCAACGACTTGAACGAGTCCGCCCCTGACGACGATGTTGTGCCACTCCGTGCGTTCTGGAATAATTTGGTCGTTGGCGGTCTTGTGCGCCCTTTCCGTAGTTGCGAGGGTGAAATTGGCTACAGCTCTGTTAGCTTCGAAGTACCTGATGTCCGGGTCTCTTCCGACGTTCCCTAAGAGAATGACTTTGTTTACTGACATTATTCGTGTTTTAAAGAATTGATATGGTGTTCGCTGTAAAAGTATAAAAAATAGCGGGTGAGTGTAGTTGTTGTAATGAAAACTTAACAAGAATAAGTACAAACAGAAAACCCCCGGACCTGCTGTGAGATCCGGGGGGTGAATCTTCAAGGCCTGATCCTATTAGTGTTGCTCATCGATTTTGAAGTCAACAATGCCAAGGGAGGCCGACGGCTGAATACGTAAACGTGTGATGCCGTATCTGAGTTTCCACTTAAGAATTTTAGAGGGGAAACCTTTTTTGAGGTAGGCGTAGATGAAGGGGTGGCAACGGACTGTGAATTTCTTGTCGTGCTTAGACGCCTCTTGCGCGACGGCAGCCTCGATGAGGTCTGGAATTTGAACCGACGTTTGAATTTTGCCAGAGCCGCCGCAGGTAGGACACGTTTCGGTGGTGTCGATAGTCATGACGGGCCTTACTCTTTGCCTTGTGATTTGCATGAGGCCGAACTTGCTGAGAGGCAGGATGTTGTGCTTGGTCTTGTCTTTGGCCATAGCTTCTTTCATCCTCTCGTAGAGCTTGTTTCTGTTGTCGGCGCTCTGCATATCGATGAAGTCTATGACGACGATGCCGCCCATGTCCCTTAAACGGAGTTGCCTTGCTATTTCGTCAGCTGCGGCGAGGTTTGTTTCGAGCGCGTTGTTCTCTTGGTTGGAGGCGGTTTTAGACTTGTTACCGCTGTTGACGTCGATTACATTGAGGGCTTCTGTGGTCTCGATGATGAGGTAAGCGCCGCTTTTGAAGGAGACGGCTTTACCGCAGGAGAGTTTGATTTGCTTCTCGATGTTGAAGTTGTCGAAGATGGGGAGCTTGCCAGTGTAGAGCTTGACGATGCTGCTTTTGTCGGGCGCGATTTGGGTGACGTAATTCTTAATCTCCTCGAAAGTGGCCTTGTCGTTGACGTAGATGTTGTTGAAATCCGGGTTGAAGAGGTCGCGAATCATTGTTGCGGCTCTTTCCATTTCGCCAAGGGCTTTGGCGGGAGGTCGGCACGTTTTAACGTTTCTGACGCATTCGTCCCATCGTTTGACGAGTGTTACAATCTCGTCGGCGATCTCTTTATCGTCCTGGCCTTCGGCGACGGTGCGGATGATGACGCCCATGTCCTTAGGCTTAGCTTGTTGGACGATTTTTTTGAGTCTTGTTCTTTCTTCGGCGGAACGGATTTTCTTGCTGACGGAGATTTTGTCGGCGAAGGGCATGAGGACGAGGTTACGTCCGGCGAGTGAGATTTCGGAAGTCAGTCTGGGACCTTTAGTAGAAATAGGTTCCTTAGCGACTTGCACAAGAACTTCCTCACCGGCTTGCAGTACGTCGACAATAGATCCTTTCTTGTCGATGTCTTCTTCGCGTTTGACGCGGGGCAACTCGTTGAGGTTCTTTCTTTGCGTGACTTGTTGAAGGAACTTTTGTTGGGTTTTGAATTGCGGTCCGAGGTCGAGGTAGTGAAGGAAAGCATCTTTTTCGTAACCGACGCTAACGAAAGCGGCGTTTAGTCCTTGCATAACTTTGCGGACCTTGCCGATGTAAATGTCTCCGACTTCGAACTGAACGTTCCTTTTTTCTCTACGCAGCTCCACCAATCGTTTGTCTTCCGTGAGGGCGATGACCATCTCGTCGGGTGTGACGTTGATAAATAATTCTGCGTTCACGATACTCAAATTTTCAAAGAACTTAGTAATAAAGCAAACAGAAAGCAAATTTGTGGGTGCTTTCTGTTTGTTGTGCCGCACTGTCGATTTATGCGGTGTGGCTCAAGATTAAGTCTGTTCAGGAAAGCAGATTAGTGCTTGTGCCTGTTCTTTCTCAGTCTCTTTTTGCGCTTGTGGGTCGCCATCTTATGACGCTTCCTTTTTTTTCCGCTTGGCATGGCAAAAAAGGTTTTTAAAGGGGTTAGACAATAAGTTTACTTCTTGGTATTTTTGCTGTCCTTCACCTCGTTCATGAAGACCTTAGCGGGTTTGAAGGACGGGATAGAATGCTCCGGAATGACGATGGCCGTTCCTTTAGTAATGTTGCGGGCTGTCTTCTGAGCGCGGGTACGCGTGATGAAGCTGCCGAAGCCACGGAGGAAAACGCTCTCACCATTGACGAGAGAGGTCTTGATTGCATCCATGAACGCTTCAACTGTTTGTTGGACGGCTGCCTTCTCGACCCCGGTGCTTTTGGCAATCTCGTTGACGATGTCTGCTTTAGTCATCTCTGGAAATTTATGTTGTTATGTTTTTTTCTATGTTCTGCTCTTAGTAGAGCCGCAAGTGACCCTAAAACGGCGCAAAGTTAATACCTAACAGTCAATAAAACAAAGATTTTTGGGTTGCATTTCGTTGGATTGCGTCACTTGGCGCGGACGCTGCAATAAAACTCGAGGACGGCAGAAACCATGAGCGGGACGAGCCAAAATTGCTTTTGTTCCATCATGAGATAGGCGCTGGTGCAGAGCGAGGCGGAGCTGAACATGAGGATGCTGTAAATCCGCCTGGTCTTGAAGTCCTTCTCGCGCATCCTGTGGTTGAGGCGGACGAAGAAGAGGATGAGGCCGCTTGCGAGGAGAAATACCCAACCCCAATAGCCATCGAGAGAGTAGGTGAGGGCGCCGAGGACCCCGGCAGTCATGGCGATAAGGGTCAGGATGTCAGTGGTTTTCATCATTTTATGATGAATATGGTCTCGTTGTTCTTTTTCATGAAATACTCTTCGCGAGCGAACTTTTCGAGGGACTCCCTGTTGTTGCGCAGTTCGTCCATTTTACGTTGGTCTTGTTTGATGTCGTTGGCGAGAGTCTGCTTCTCTTCTTCGAGTTGCGCTATTTTGCTGGCGTAGGCTTGCTTGTTAATGAGGTTGTCCTCGTCGAAGAAGGTGATCCAGGTTAGGAAGATGAGCGATGCCACGACAAACTTGTTGCGGAGGAGCGTGGCGAAAGTCTCCTTGAGGTCGTTTTGTGGTAGTTGCATGGGCGTGCGTTTTTTAGTCGAACGTCCTATTGCTGTTGGTGGAGATCTCGATCATGCGCTCGTAGTCGTCGGCATCGAGGTCCTCTTGGAAGTAATAGAGTTGAGGGTTGACCTTTTGGCCTTTCTTGATGACCTCGTAGTGGAGGTGGGGGCCTGTGCTGATGCCCGTGCTGCCGACATAGCCGATGATGTCGCCTCGTTTTACCTTTTGACCGACCTTGACGTTGAACTTGCTCATGTGGGCGTAGAGGCTGACGTAGCCGAAGCCGTGGTCGATTTTGACGTGCTTGCCGTAGCCGGAATAGCTGGACACGGCGGCTGCGACAGTGCCGTCGCCCGTGGCGTAGATCTCTGTGCCTGTGGGGGCGGAGAAATCCATGCCTTCGTGGAATCGCTTGATTTTGTAAACTGGGTGGATTCGCCAGCCCCAGCCGGAGGCGGTTCTTGTGAGGTCTTTATTGTTGATGGGCATTATGGCCGGGATGCGTCGGAGCATCTCGTTGTTTTTGTTGACGAGGCCAATAATCTCGTCGAAGGACTTGCTTTGGACGTAGAGCTGTCGCGAGACGATGTCGAGTTTTTTAGCGGTCTCGACAATGAGGTCGGAGCTTGGCAGGTTGTAAATGTCCTTGTACCTATTGAGACCGCCGAAGCCGGCCTTGCGGACGGATACGGGGATGGAGTCGGCCTCGTAAATTACTCGGTAAATATTCTCGTCGCGGACGTGGATGTCTTCGAGGACCTCCTCGATTTGTGAGAGACGTTGGCTCATCTGCTCGTATTGCGCGAGGAGCTCGTGTTGCTCTCTCTTGAGGCGTTTTTCCTTAGGGCTGTCGAAGATGTAGATATATGCGAAGAACAGGCCTACGGAGACGACGGCTCCGAAAGACAAGTGGAAGAGGGTGCGCTTCAGGTAATAATTGACGCCTTTGTGAACCTCTTTGTAACTGAGCGTGTCGGGGTCGTATTTGTAGTGCTTGCTCGGCATTGTGAATGGATTTTATGGGGCATTAAAGCCCCGAAGTTGGGGAATTGCTGCAAAATTATGAAAATATATGTCTTGTTAAGCATTTAATTGGGTGTAATTATTGTGCGCATTAGTTCAAAAAGTATGAAGGTTTTTGGGGATACACTTGTCACTTGACCTTGCCGTTGCAAAGGGTCAGGACGGAGGGCAAAAGGAGAACACCCCTTGCGACCATATAAATAGTGAAGGCAAGCCACAAAGCGTTAACCCCGAGGACAGGGCGCAACAAGAAGAAAGTAGCGAAGAAAAGGAGGGTAGATGCGGCCATGGTATTCCGCATAGCCGTCCCTTGGGTGGCGCCAATCATCACGCCGTCCGCTATGAAAGCGAAAAAGCAGCAGAAAGGGATGGCTATGGCCCAGCCGATGCATTCTCCCGCCGCATCGATTGTGGACGGTGAGGGGCTGAACCACGTGAAAATGGTACTCCAGCCGAAAGTGAAGGCGAGCGTGTAAAGAGTGGCCGTGAGAAAGCCGGCGAACGTGATACGCCTTACGGCCAAACGGAGGAGCGCGTGATTGCCCTCGCCTAAGAGCCTGCCAATGAGGCTTTCCGCAGCATAGGCAAGACCATCGGTCATGTAGCTGAAGAGAGTGAAGAACTGGAGAATGAGGGCATTGGCGGCGAGGGCTTGTTCGCCGAAACTTGCTGAGAATGAAGTGAAAGAGGTAAAGACCGCAACGAGACATAGCGTACGGAGGAAAATATCCCGATTCACGTTGAGCAGCTTGGCAATCTCGTTTCGCCTAAGGACCGCATTGCGCGAGGCGCAGGCGATGACCCTTCTGAACCTCATGACGATGAGGGACAGCGTGAGAAGAAGTCCAAAATATTGCGCGACGACAGTGCCCCACGCCACACCCTCGATGCCCAGCCCTTTGTTGACGGCGAGGAAATATGAGACACTGACATTCACCAAGTTACAGGCGATGGCGACGAGCATTGGGATATGCGGACATTGCATCCCGATGAGCCAACCCGTAAGGGCGAAAAGCGTAACAGACGCAGGGACTGCCCAGAACCGCGCCATCACGTATTGCCGTGCGCTGAGGGAAGAGCCTTGTGTCCCGCCGATGAAATCGAGAGAGAGATTGCATATTGGGCTTCGGAAAGCGATGAGCAGTATGCTGATTGCGAGGGCGATGGAAACGATACGGATGAGAGTGGCCGCGCACTCGTCGTGCCGCTTTGCCCCGAAGTTTTGGGCCGTGACACCACTGCCGGCCATGCGCAGAAACGAGCAATTCCAATAAATCATGTTGAAAATGGTCGTTCCGATGGTCAGGCCGCCGATTGCCACATCGCCCCCGACATGGCCGGCTATGGCGACATCCGCCATTCCCATTAGCGGAATGGTGATGTTGGAAATGATGTTTGGGAAAGTGAGCCGCGCGATTTCCTTATTGAGCGCGGGGCCGTTGAAGTCGCTCATTGCGATGCGAAGATAGCGAAACGAGAGTAAGGAAAGCCTATTTGGCGAAGAAACTGATAGTTGCGGACCTCATTAGGGGGTATGGGAAATGTAAGTTGTCAGAATTGCACTATTTTTGCGTTATGCGAAAAAAGCTATTGGCCCGTCGTGTGTTCAGGGCCGCTATGTCATTAATAATAGCGATGTCGTCGCAATTAATCTGCCTTGCGGACTGCGCGGCTCAAGTGCGCATGGGGGCAGAAATGGGCTTCCTTGACGTGCCGCAGGTGAGCCGCCTTGTAGGTTCGGGAGGAATGCATATTGCGCCTGGCGTAAGCAGTTCGTCGCTTATTTTCCACAACCCATCATCTGTTGCCGACAGCGTTGGGGGTGAAATATCCCTGAGCGTCATGCCCGTGACGGAAGGCATTAAATATGCCTCGGCCGCCTACGCCTTTAACGTGGGCGGGGTCGGGACCTTTGCGGTGGGGCTTTTATACGCGGGATATGGAGACTTTGTGCGAAGAGACGAGACTGGTGCGGAGATGGGGCAATTCGTGGCAAACGAAGGGGCGTTGTACCTCAGTTACGCGAAGACATTGGCTCCATGGTTAAGACTTGGCGCGACATTTAAACCCATATACAGCAAAATGGCTGACTATACGGCCTTTGCGATTGCCATGGACATGGGTGCGACACTTTCATTTGTAGAAGGGAGGCTAAACGTGGCCGTCACGGTGAACAATGCGGGCGGTGTCGTGAAGAAGTATTCTGAAGACGAAGCCAGCCGCCCTCTGCCTATTGACGTAAAGGCGGGACTATCGTATAAGCCGCTTCATGCGCCCTTTAGGGTTTTGCTGACCGTGAAAGACCTTACGCAATGGGACCTCTCGCCAAAGCGAGACAAGAGCCTAAATGTTGGAGACAACATTTTGCGACACACCCTAATAGGCTTGGAATTTGTGCCCGTCCGTGCGTTTTACGTAACAATGGGATATGACCACCGAAGACGAAGAGAGCTGACCGCCTCGGATGCAGGAGGGATGGCGGGTTTCGCCTGGGGTGCGGGACTTCATGTTGCAAAGATTGACATCCAGTACGCGCATTGCCGATACCACGTCTCCGGCTCGTTAAACAGCATTACCATTGCGACGAATTGGCGCAGATGGGTGAAACGATAGCAAATTCAACACACACAAATGTCATATAGTTTTTTTGCCAAGGTCAGGGCATTGATATTCACCCTGATAGCGAACTTGGTGTTCTGGTTAATACTCTTTTTCTCGCAACGAATAGTCTTCATGGCCGTGAACTCGGTCAAGGCCATTGACGAAGGGGTAGGTGGGCTATTCCAAGCGTTGGGTCATGGCGTGATATTTGACGTCAGCATCTGGGGATACTTTGCGATATTGACGTGTGTTGTCGTGGCCATATTCAGTCCGTTTGTCAGGATGAGGCGGATATTGGGCGTGATGAACGTCGTTGTCGGTGTCTTTGGCGCGATATTCGCTTTTTTGCTTCCTGCGGAGGCCATAACCTATAAGGCGTGGGGGCATCATGTGGATGCGGCATCGCTCATGATGTTGGCGGATCGACCGGGCTTGTTATTCGCATCGGTAGAGACGTGGTTTGAAATACTGTATATCGTAATAGGCCTGATTGTTGGCTCCGTATTCTGCGGCCTGTCCATAATGATGGGTAAGCTGGCCATGCGCCTGGCGGGGTGTGGCGATGAGAATCTGAAGGGTGAGGCCTTGGGGTCGAAAATTGTGGCGACCATCTTGTCCCTCATTGTTGGAGGGCTGATGATAATACCCGTGAGGGGCGGAGTAGGATTGGCCCCATTGAACACGGGCAACGCATATTTCTCGCAGAGCGTATTTGCTAACCACGTGTGCGTGAACCCGATATGGAACTTCATGTACTCGACAAAACGGGCGAAACAGGCTGACATAAAGTACTCATTCATGTCGGAAGACGTGATGGAAGAACGATTTGAGAGCCTCATGGCTCGGCAAGACACGTGTCCCAAGATATTCAATTGCGAGAGGCCGAACATAGTCGTCATATTGCTTGAGAGCTTCTCGGCCCACGGGATTGAGTATTTGGGAGGCGCTAACGCGACACCATGTCTTGACTCAATTAGGCATACGGGCCTGTATTTCAACAACTTTTTTGCTTCGGCAGACAGGTCGGGAAAAGGCCTCTTGGCCGTCATGAACGGATACCCGAGCCTCCCGACAATCCGCATCATACAATTCCCGCAAAAGACCCAGAACTTGCCGTCGCTTGCGAAACGACTGCGCGAGAACGGATATATGAGTCAGACATTCCTGTATGGCGGCGACATCAACTTCAACAATTTCAACTCGTTGGTGACGCAGAACGGTTTTGACAAAGTGATAACCCAAGACGACTTCTCGAGCGACCAGATGGGCGATAAATGGGGAGCGCATGACCAATACGTTTTTGACAGGCTGCTGGAGACGATGGACAATCAGGCTCAGCCGTTTTTTGACTTCTTCTTCACGCTCAGCAGTCATGAGCCATACACCGTCCCGATGGGGCGGAAGATGACCGACGACTATCTTAACTCGATGTATTACACCGACTCATGTCTTGGCCGCTTCATGCGCGAGGCGCGAGGGAAGAGCTGGTGGGACAAGACGGTCTTCGTATTCGTGGCTGACCATGGACACCCGGGACCTGATAACGTTGGCGAGACCGACAGGCGTAAGTTCAACATCCCGCTGATAATGGCGGGAGGCGCATTGGCTGTTCGGGACTCGATGGTGACGACATACGGGGCACAGACCGACATCTGCGCCACACTGCTCGGGCAATTGGGCATTGGCTCCGAAGGGTTCACATTCAGCAAAAACCTTCTCGCCCCCACGGTCAAGAGCTATGCATTCTTCGACTTTAGCGATGGCTTTGGATACGTCACGCCCGACAACTATCAGGTCTACGACAACCAGATGAAATCGTACATCCGAATTGACGACAGCTCGGCAAATGCCGACACCATAAGCGGTAAGGCTTACCTCCAAAAAGTCGCCGCAGATTTTCATACACGATGAAAAGGGAAGATCTTGAGATAATGGCCCCCGTGGGGTCGTATGAGTCGCTCATGGCCGCAATACAGGGGCATGCCGACTCGGTTTATTTTGGCATTGAGAAGCTGAATATGCGCTCGCGGTCGAGCAACAACTTCACGTTCGACGACTTGCGCACAATATCGTCCATCGCAAAAGAGCATAACCTTAAGACCTACCTCACCGTCAACACCGTGATATACGACGGCGAGATGGAGCTGATGAAGCGCATTGTCGACGCGGCAAAGGAAAATGGAATCACGGCCGTAATTGCGTCCGACATTGCCGTGATTACCTACGCGCGGTCTGTTGGAGTTGAAGTCCACATCTCGACACAATGCAACGTAAGCAATTATGAGGCGTTGAAGTTTTATAGCCAATATGCCGACGTTGTTGTCCTTGCGCGTGAGCTTAACTTGGAGCAGGTACGTGCCATTACGGAACGCATTGAACGTGAGCATCTTTGTGGACCTAAGGGCGAGCTTGTCCGAGTGGAGATGTTTGCTCACGGGGCGTTGTGCATGGCCGTCTCGGGCAAGTGTTACCTGAGCCTTGACAACATGGCAGCATCGGCCAATCGTGGGGCATGCCTTCAGGTATGCCGTAGGCGATATACCGTGCGTGACACCGACTCGGACATTGAGCTTGAGGTGGACGGCAAATATATAATGTCGCCTAAAGACCTTAAGACCATAGGCTTCATGGACAAGATGATTGCAGCAGGCGTAAAAGTCTTCAAGATTGAGGGACGCGCGCGGTCGGCGGACTATGTCAAGACGGTATGCGAATGTTATGACAAAGCGGCGAACGCCGTGGCGGACGGGACGTTTGGCCCGGCTCTGGTGCAAGAGTGCGACGACCGGTTGACCGAGGTCTTCAACCGTGGCTTTTGGGGTGGTTACTACCTCGGCAAGACCATGGGCGAATGGAACGACATCAATGGCAACAAGGCGACGAAGAAGAAAGTATATCTTGGCAAAGTCACCAACTATTTCAAGAAAATTGGCGTAATGGAGTTGAGACTGGAGACAGATGGCGTCAGCGTGGGGGAGCGAATAGTAGTCTTGGGCCCAACGTCGGGAGTTGTGGAGCAAGAAGTCGTCAGCATCTGCGACGATGCACGTCAGGAGGTAGAAAAGGCCGAAAAAGGGCAGTTGGTCGCCATCCCGACGAGCGGACGTGTCCGTTTGAACGACAAAGTGTATAAAATTGTTGACGCTGCCCTTGTGACGGATTAGTAAAAAGTTGTATATTTACGTAATTAGCCTTTGGGGCATGAAGCCCAGGTGGAATTTATACGTATAAATGGAAGAAAAGACAGGCAGGCCAACAGTTCTTGTGGCAGAAGACATGGAGAGCAACTATCTCCTTGTCTCATACATACTTCGGAAAGATTACAACTTGTTATGGGCTCACGACGGTGAGGAAGCCATTGAGATGTATCGGACGAATCATGTGGACATTATTCTGATGGATATGCGAATGCCGCGACTTGGAGGACTTGCCACGGCAGAGCAGATAAGGAAAACGGACAAGGAGACCCCCATAATTGCCCTTACGGCATTTGCCTTTGAGAGCGACCGTGAGCAAACGGAAAAGGCGGGGTGCAATGATTTCGTGCCCAAGCCAATAAATGCTGAACTGCTCCTTAGCAAGATAAAAAAACTGCTTTCCGCGTAATATTCGAAAAAACACATTTATAACAACAGATAAAAAATGGGTAAAGTATTGCAGATCGGAGCCGGCGGAGTCGGCACGGTCGTAGCCCACAAGATGGCTGGGCTGCCCGACGTGTTCAGCGAGATAACCCTCGCAAGCCGCACGCAGTCGAAGTGCGATGCGGTAGCAAAGGCCATAGGCGGCGACAGGATAAAGACGGCTCAAGTGGATGCCGACAACGTGGAAGAGCTCGTGAAGCTCATTGAACGCGTCAAGCCTGACCTCGTGGTCAACGTGGCTCTCCCGTATCAGGATCTTCCAATAATGGACGCTTGCTTGGCCACGGGCGTGTCTTACCTCGATACCGCAAACTACGAGCCTAAGGACGTAGCAAAGTTTGAATACTCATGGCAATGGGCGTATAAGGACCGTTTTGAGAAAGCGGGCCTCACAGCAATCTTGGGTTGCGGTTTTGACCCAGGCGTGACATCCGTATTCACTGCCTACGCCGCAAAGCATCACTTCGACGAAATCCATTACCTCGACATTGTCGATTGCAATGCGGGGAACCACCATAAGGCGTTCGCCACGAACTTCAACCCCGAGATTAACATTCGCGAGATAACACAAAAAGGTCGCTATTATCAAGACGGCAAGTGGGTTGAGACGGGTGCCCTTGAGATTCACAAAGGCTTGAACTATCCCGAGATTGGCGAGAAGGAGTCGTACCTCATGTATCATGAGGAGCTCGAGAGCCTTGTCAAGAACTTCCCGACCATCAAGAGAGCCCGTTTCTGGATGACTTTTGGACAGGAGTACCTGACGCATCTTCGTGTAATTCAGGATATTGGCATGGCTCGAATTGACGAAGTTGATTACAATGGTGTCAAGATTGTGCCTCTCCAGTTCCTCAAGGCCGTATTACCTAACCCTGGTGACCTCGGGGCCAACTATGAGGGTTGGACTTCAATTGGTTGCCGAATCCGCGGCGTGAAGGACGGCAAGGAGCGGACGTATTACATCTACAACAATTGTAGCCATGAGGCGGCCTATAAAGAGACTGGCACTCAGGCCGTAAGCTATACCACGGGTGTGCCGTGCGCCCTCGGTGCCGAGATGTTCATGAAGGGCATCTGGAAGAAGCCGGGCGTGTGGAACGTTGAGGACTTTGATCCCGATCCGTTCTTGGCTCGTCTTGGTGAGCAAGGCTTACCATGGCATGAGAAATTTGATGTCGACCTTGAGCTGTAAGCCTTGGTCGACCGACAGGGATAGGCGGCGTCATTGTTGTGGCGTCGCTTTTTTTCACGTTATGATGTTATTCTATTAGACAAGTTTTTTATGAACGTTCTGATTATCAATGCAAGCCCGAAACCATCGGGAAGCATATCGCGGATGCTAGCGGCATTTGCCCAAGGTGCGCAAGAGGCAGGTCATGAAGTCGAGACAATCGTGACAAGCAAACTCAACATTCGGCATTGCATAGGTTGTATGTCTTGCAGGACGAAGGGCGAGTGTTGCCTCCCGACAGACGATGCGCAAGCCGTGCTTGAAAAGATTTCGAAATGCGATGCCTTGGTCGTAGGCTCGCCATGCTATTGGGGCAGTCTGCCAGGTGAGCTGAAGGTGATGTTCGACCGCATGGTGTACGGCCTGATGGGTGAGAATCGTCTCGGAATACCGCGTCCGCTCCATAAGGGAAAGAAGGCATTCGTAATAACGACCAGCACCACGCCATTCCCGTTTAACATATTGTGTGGTCAGACCAGGGGCGTAGTCAAGGCGTTGCGTGAGATATTGGGCACGAGCGGGTTTAAATTCAAGGGAACGATAGAGCGCGGCGGCACAAAGGGAAAGCCCATTACGGAACACGATTTGGAGCGTTGCCGACGCATGGCGCGGAGGATATGACAAGCCTCATTTTGACCATTTCTCTCGCTCCTTGATAGGCCTCATCCGCAAAATGGGCAAATCAATTCGTAGTCTGTGTAAGCGATGACTTGGCGAAAATGTTCACTTTTGTTGAAATGGTTTTCTCTGGCATTTAGCATTACATCATGAACAGTTTCAACTACGAATATCCTGTCCGTCAGCATTTTTGCAAAGGTTGTGCCGAAGAGGCGATAAAAGAGGAAATGGGGCGTGTCTGCTCTCGCGTACCCTTGCCTACGGAGGGGCATCTCTTAAAAGAACGGGGTTGTATGCCAAGCTCCGCTCATGGCTTGAAGAGTGTGGAAAGCAGGTAACCGATTTCGGCGGAATCATGTCCAACCCTACGTACGCGAAGGTGCAAGAGGGCGCCCGTATAGCCCGTGAGAATGGCATAGAGTTTATACTCGCCGTAGGGGTGGGTCGGTCATCGACTGCTGCAAAATAGTCTCTGCGCAAGCCTTGATGGACGAAGACGTGTGGGACGCATGGTATGTCCACCATCGTTTGCCTTCAAGGTTCATCCCTATGGGCGCGGTAGTCACCGCATCTGGAACGGGTGCCGAGTAGAACAACGGAGCGGTCATCACGCACGAGCAGAAGAAGCTCAAACAGCCCCTCTTCGGGGCGTTCCACTCTTTTGCCGTCCTCGATAGCGACCTCACAAAAACTCTCCCCATGCAGCAGGTCGTCAGCGGGGCTTTCGATACTCTCTCCCATTGCATGGAGACCTACATGGGCAAGCCTCATGCCTCCAACCTCTCCGACGAAATCAACGAGGCCGTGATGCGAAACGTCGTCAAGAATCTCCGCGCCCTGATTGCGAATCTCGACGACGACTTTGCGCGTGGTGAGTTAATATGGGCCTCGGTATTGGCAGAGAATGGCCTCTTGAAACTTGGCAAACAGACTGATTTCCAATGCCACATGATTGAGCATGCCGTCGGGGCGTATACCAATTGCAATCATGGGCAGGGACTCTCTGTCATCCATCCTGCGTTATATCGGCATCTCTTAGATGCTGGTCAGGAGAAATTGGCGAGAATGGCGGAGGCTGTATGGGGCGTTAAGGGGCAGACCGTGGCTGAGACAGCGGCATTGGGTATTGATGCGTTAGAGACCTTCATTCGCGAGGTGGGGATGCCTACCCGATGGAGCGAGATGGGTATTACGGACGACGATGTATTGCGGGACGCAGCCAATAGTTGCCTTATTACCCAGGGCTGTTGCCGACAATTGTCAAGGGACGAGATTTTCGATATTCTGAAGGAGTGTATGTGATTGTCCGATAAGGGGTTTTAAATGGGGAAGCTCTCCCTGTAAAAATACCTACTTTGTTCTATTGCTAAGCCGATATTTGTCTTGTAATTTTGTCTCAATAAAAATAATGGCAAGAATATGAGCAACGCAATTGTGATTTTTGGCTCCACAACAGGGGTCGCGGAAGATGTGGCTAACCGCATCGCCTCCAAAATCGGCACAACAGCAATCTCTGTATCAGACCTCAACGCCGACGTCATTGCGGCGAACGACGTTCTGATCCTTGGCTCGTCTACGTGGGGCTACGGTGACCTTCAAGACGACTGGTACGACGGGGTAGAGCTGTTGAAGACATCAAAACTCACGGGCAAGAGAGTTGCCGTCTTCGGTTGTGGCGACTCCTCGTCGTATTCTGACACCTTCTGCGACGCCATGTCCATCATCGCACGGGCCGCAGTCGATGCCGGTGCAACTCTCGTCGGCAGTGTCTCCACCGACGGCTATACCTTTGACAGCTCGGCCTCCGCAGTCGACGGCCGTTTCGTAGGTCTTGCCATCGACGAGGTCAACGAGAACGACAAGACTGATGGGCGAATAGCCTCTTGGGTCGCCACGCTTGGTCTTTAGCATTCATAATTCATCCACATCCAACAGACGTTTCTCTCTATGACCAAAAACAATGCGGCCTATATGGTTCTGAGCAACCCTATTTATGAGTATCAAAAAGGTGTGCGAAACCTCGTGTTGTTCACGCTCAAAAAGGAGTTTGAGATTAGGTCCCCAGTCCGAATTGTGGCATCAATACGCCGTTGTTTAGTCTCACCATGGGTACGTTGCCCGTTGTCGTCCCAACGTCCTCTTGCGCCATTGCGGGCGATATGAACCCACTCAGTGCCACAGCCGCCAGCAGCGTGAGCCCCTTTCCTGTTCTCTTTTCTTTCATTCGACTGTCGCTTTTTGCGTCAGTAAAACTATGGTAGGGGGGCAATAATCAATGTTCCTTTTTGACGGTTCGTTTTGCACATATTTCGGTTCTAATCTTGCGTATTCCAAATACTTACGCCTCCGCCAACACTAAAAAAACACGTCCCAGCTCAAATCCCAATGAGCCAAGACGTGGGGTTCAAAAAATCTTCCTGGTCGTCTCTACTTACCTACCCAGTCGCGAATAATCTCTTTATTTGCGCGGTTCAACAGCCGTCCATCTTTCCAATTGATGTCAGGATACGCTCTCTTCAGCTCCCTGACGCTGTTCACAATCTTGCTGCCGCCCGATGTGGCGAATGGTATCACCGTCTTGCCTTTCAGGTCATGCGCCTCAATAAACGTGTTCACCAATGTTGGCGCAAGATTCCACCATATCGGAAACCCGAGATATATGGTGTCATATTTCCCAATGTCCGCTTTCTTGCTCTTCAGTGCGGGGCGAAATTGCAGGTTGTGCATCTCCACGTACGAACGCGATTTCTCGTCGCGCCAGTCCAAGTCCGCTTCGGTGTACGCCTTCTCGGGGGCTATCTCATACAGCTCGCCGCCGGTCACGTCTGCCACCATTTTTGCCGCTTTCGCCGTTACGCCCGTCATCGAGACGTATGCCACGAGGGTCTTGCCCTCTTTCTGCTGTGCCGAGGCGGTAAACCCGAGGGTCGCGACCGCCAAGAGCAATAATAAGATTCTCTTCATTGATGTTTCTGGTGTTTTTGGGGTTGTCTTGCAATATTATCAATTTCTCTTGCTTCCTGTTCTTCTTTTGGGGGCTAAAACTGATTATTTGCCGTCTTGAAGTCCATTAGCGATATGTTTTCATTCCTGTAACGTGCGGTCGGGTTCTTTTCGCCGCGCCCAAGCAGCGGGTCGTCTTCGTTCTTGGCAAACACTATGGCCTTTTGAGGGCAGTTCTGGATGCGGGCAAAGCAAAACTCACAATCGCCCTGGCATCTCACGCCCTGCGCTGTCAATTCGTAATTACCTCTCGGGCATACGGCCACGCAAGCCCCGCAGCCAATGCATTTGTTCGTCACTGTAAAGTATTTCTCGCTCTTCATAAAGAAGCCAACTTCTGGATTAAGCCTCGAGTATGCCATGAATCTGCGGTGCATCTCCCGCTCCTCTTCGCTCACCGGCTCATGCCAACACTTCCGTGCCGCAATGTCGGCCGCAATGGCTTCCAAGTTTTCGGGTATGTGTTTGTCAATCAATACCTGCTCGTTCATGTCGAAGTTCGGGAGCCAATTGTCCTCCATGATCAGCGTGTTGAAGTAATCAAACGCGTTGCCTGCTTTGCGGGAAATCCCGTCCCAAATCTCCACCGCGTCGCACTTCCTCGCGCCGTACGTCAAGATGGCAAATTTATACTCGGCTTTCTGTTTCGCCCTCTCTATGAATTGCCGGACCATGTATGGCGGCATGTGTCCATAAATGGGGTATACAATCCCAATTTCGTCCGCCTCAATCTTAAACGCTTCTGTTTTATCAGCTGAGGTATGCTCAACAGCTCCGAGCCGCCCGCACCCAGAAGCCGAGCCACGTACAGGCAGTTGCCCGTCCCCGTGAAGTACAATACCACGCGCCTATTCTCACGTCCGCCGCAAGCCGCCATGGCCATTATGCCCGACGATGCCACTGCCCCGCTTATCACGGTCGCACCAATGCGTTTCAGCGCCTCTCTGCGGCTTATGTTGTTTTCTGTGTCCATTCTTTTTCTTTTTTCTGTCTTTAGGCAAAAATATGTAGCGATTTGGGAATCCTTCTTGCACAAATCACGGTGAGTGATGCCTTTTTACGTTTTTTTCAGTGCCTCCACGTCGTTTTTCTCGTCCATCTCACGCCCAATGCGCCCCGCCTCGTCAATATTTATCCAACCTCAATCATGCGCTGCGCCAATAATTTCATACCTTTGCCTCAATTGCTCCTGAAACACATTTAACAATCTTCCGTATTAAAAGTTTGTTTACGAAGTTAAGGACTCTTAATATGCACTATTATGGTAGACATTAAAGAAGACGAGAAACTCAAACACCTTCACGAACTCGTCAAGAGAAATGCCGACCTCGATAAGCAGCTTCAGCAACTGCTCAGCCAATATAGCTCACTCACATCTAAAGACGAGCAGTACGCTCAACTCCTAAGAGAGTACGGCCTCGACGACGAAGTAAAAAAGGAGCGACAAGGCGTCCGCCACTTCAAGATGGTTTCGATGGTCTATGTCGTCATCAAAGGCTTCAAGAAACTCTCTAAGGTCGATGACCCACAACGACAGCTGGATCTCCTCGACGAAATCTACATCACCGTGTCCGATTGCGCCGATAGGCACAATCTCATCAAGGTCCCAACCGTCGGAGACAATATCTTCCTCGCAGGGGGCGTGATGCAAGAAAACAAGACCAACCCAATCGACGCCGTATGCGCCGCCCTCGAGCTGCGCCAATGGATGGAGCAGTTCAAGCGCGACCACGATGTCATCTGGGATGTCCAGTTCGGCGTCCACACAGGCCCCGTCATCGGACGCTACGTCGCCAATTCCAAGAAGCCCTACACTCTCTCCGGCGCCAATGTCCTCACGACCACAAGGCTCGCCCTCACTGCCGAACTCTCCACCATCGCCATCTCCCCAATGACGAAAGAGCTCGCCAAGGAGTTCATCGAGACCTCCGTCTTCTTCCAAATGCCCGTCAAGTACAGCGGCGACATGACCGTCTACAAGCTCTCGCAATTGCGCCCCGAACTCAACGACGGCACCGACACCATCGTCTACAACAGCACTTTCGACCTCTACTATTCCCGCGTCCAGTTCATGGACATCCAGGAGTACGTCCTCGATATGCTCGAAGTCAATCTCCCAAGCAATATCTACTACCACAACGTCAAGCACACCATCGACGTCACCACCGAGGTCGAGCTTATCGGCTGGGCCGAAGGCCTCACAGAGGCCGATGTGCTTCTCCTGAAGGTCGCCGCCCTCTTCCACGATACCGGCCAGATTCAGGTCAACAAGGGCCACGAGGAGGTGAGCTGCCAATATGCCCAAGACATTCTCCCCAAGTACAACTACCCACAGGAGAAAATCGACAAGATCAAGCGCATCATCATGGCCACCCAGCTCCCCCATCAGCCCTCCGACATCCTCGAAGCCGTCATCCAAGATAGCGACCTCGATTACCTCGGCAGGAACGATTTCATCCCCGTTTCCAATATGCTCTATAAGGAGATTATCGAACGAGACGGCGCCAAAATGACTATCAACCAATGGAATAAGGCTCAGATTAAGTTCATTTCCAGCCACCAATACTACACCAAGACCGCGCAAAGCCTGCGAGAGGTGAACAAGCAAAGCCAGATTGAACGGCTCAAGGCTCTCGTCGACGAATGCGACAAAAGGGGAGAGGTCTAACGCCTCCCCGGAAAACACACTTGTCAATCCAAATGGCTAAAGAAAAAATATTCATAAAGAATAAAAGGGCTACTTTCGATTACGAGATTCTCGAGCGTTTCGTCGCCGGAATCCAGCTCTACGGTACCGAAATAAAATCCATCAGGGGCGGCCACGCCTCTCTCCCCGATTCCTACTGCTATTTCCACAACAATGAGCTGTGGGTCAAGGGTATGCGAATCGCCGAATACTTCTACGGTACGTTCAATAACCATGCTCCCGAGAGGGAACGCAAGCTCCTCCTCAAACGAAAGGAACTCAATAAGTTACAACGAAAAACCAAGGAGAGCGGTCTCACAATCGTCCCCCTCGTCCTTTTCATCAACGACAAAGGTCTCGCAAAGCTCGAGATCGGCCTCGCCCAAGGCAAGAAGCTCTACGATAAGCGAGAGACGCTGAAGGCCAAGGATGCCCGACGAGAAATGGACAGGGCGCAAAAGCATTTCTAAGGTCATGCCCATCAAACGGAGCAGTCTCTCAATGAAGCCGCAAAAGCTCATTCTCATCATCGGCTCGCTCTTGGCCGTTGCCGTCCTCACGTCTTTCCTCCTCCTCCGACGCTATGTCGCCTCGCCTGTCCTGAACATCCCCGAGGGCAAGTCCGAGCTTCTCTTCATCCCGACGGGTGCCGACTACGACGATGTCAAGCTGCTCCTCAATTCCAAGAACCTCCTCGCCGACGAGCAGGCGTTCGATGTCGTAGCTTCCCTCTTGAGCTATCCCGCAAACGTCAGGTCTGGCTGTTATGAGCTACGGCACAATCTCTCCGCCAAGTCGCTCGTCTCCCTCCTCCGTTCGGGATGCCAAAAGCCGGTCAATGTCACGTTCAATAACGTCCGTTCCGTCGAGGCTCTCGCCGGCCTGGTGGCAAAATATGTTGAGGCCGATTCCGTTTCGCTCCTCCGAGCCATGACTGACCCCGACGCTCTGGCCCAATGGGATCTTAAGCCCGCCGATGCGCCCGCCATCTTTCTCCCCGATTCTTACCAAGTCTGGTGGGATGCCTCCCCCGAAGCCTTTGTCCAACGGATGCATAAGGAGTACACCCGTTTCTGGAACGACGCCCGAAAGCATAAGGCCGATTCCCTCGCCCTCACTCCCCTCCAAGTCTCCATTCTTGCCTCAATTGTCGAGGAGGAGAGCAACAACGCGGGCGATCAGCGTAAGATTGCCAGTGTCTATCTCAATCGCCTCCGCATCCGTATGCCCCTCCAGGCCTGCCCTACCGTAAAGTATGCCATTGGCGATTTCACCATCCGCCGGGTCACTAATGCCGATGCCCAGGTCCAATCCCCCTACAATACCTATCTCCATCAAGGCCTCCCCCCAGGCCCCATCCGCATCACGTCAAAACGTGTCATCGATGCCGTGCTCAATGCCGACGATACCGATTATCTTTACTTCTGCGCAAGACCAGACGGCAGCGGTCTCCACGATTTCGCGCGTACCCTCGCGCAACATCAGCGTAATGCGAACAAATACCATAAGGCTCTCAATCAACGAAAAATCTTTAGGTGATCATGGCTGAACCACAATCCTCCGTAAACGAGAACGGCAATATTATCGAGATTCAAAACGCCACTGTCTCCCAAGAGGACAATATCGTCCTCCGCGATGTCAATCTCGAAATCAAGCAAGGCGAGTTCGTCTACGTCATCGGCAGGGTCGGCAGCGGCAAGTCCAGCCTCCTCAAGACGCTCTACGCCGAGCTGCCTTTCGAGGGTAAGTCCGGTTTCGTCGCAGGCTACGACTTGCAAAAAATCCGCCCCGCCGAGGTCCCTTTCCTCCGCCGACGCATGGGCATCGTCTTCCAGGATTTCCAACTCCTCTCCGACCGCTCCGTCTACGATAATCTCGAGTTTGTGCTCAAAGCCACAGGTTGGCGCCGCAAGGTCGATATGGATAAGCGTATCCGCGAGGTCCTCGCCCAAGTCGACATGATTAATAAAGGATACAAACGCCCCCACCAACTCTCAGGTGGCGAGCAGCAACGTATCGCCATAGCACGTGCGCTCCTCAATAGCCCGTCCCTCATCCTCGCCGACGAGCCCACAGGAAACCTCGACCCCGATACTACGACGGAGCTAATGCAACTTCTCGTCCAAATCAACGCCTCGGGTAAGTCCATCGTCATGGCCACCCACAACCACAATGTCATCGCCTCGTTCCCAGCGCGTACCCTCGAGTGCGATAACTCCATCCTCCGACAAATCTAAATCCCCACCGTGCTAATCGATTTCTGCAAATACCAAGGGGCGGGCAACGATTTCGTAATGCTCGACAATATGTCGGGTGCCTACGACTCCCTCTCCACCAACGATATAGCCCTCCTCTGCGACCGCCGCTTCGGAATCGGGGCCGACGGGCTTCTCCTCCTCTCCCGCGACGAGAACCATCCCTTCCGAATGGTCTACTATAATCAAGACGGCAGCCGCGCCTCCTTTTGCGGAAATGGTGCCCGATGCATTTGCAGTTTCGCCGTCCGCCACGGGGTCGTCAAGCCCGACACCACCTTCTCCTTTATCGCCGACGATGGCCCCCACTCCGCCATAGCATACCCCGACAAGAACTGGGTCGACCTCCTCATGTCGCCCGTCAAGACAGTCCAAAGGGTGGGGGAGAGTGCCTTCCTCCTCAACACGGGTGTCCCCCACTACGTCGAGTTTGTCGACAATCTCGATGCCATCGACATCATGGCTAAGGCCCCCGAAATCAGGTTCTCACAACGCTTCGCCCCCGATGGAGTAAATGTCAATTTCGTCAACATCATCTCCAATTCCCACGTCGCCATCCGTACCTACGAGCGTGGTGTCGAGGCCGAGACTCTCGCCTGCGGAACGGGCATCACAGCCGCAGCAATAGCTACTGCCGTCTCCACAAACACCAGCGGCCCTTTCAACGTCTCCGCCCGCGGCGGCGAGCTTCAAGTCCGCTTCAACGCCAATCCCGACTCCTCTTTCAGCGACATCCACCTCTGCGGACCCGCTCTCCTCACCTTCGCCGGGCGCACCGATTCCCTCGCTTAATGCCCCAATTCATAGCGCAATACAGCTTATTTCGCCCATTTGCTCGCCGCTTCTTGCTTATTTGAGGAATTTGTACTAAATTCGCACCGTTTTTATAAACACATAACAACCAACGTAAGTTTTATGAACAACTACGAAACCGTTTTCATTTTAACTCCCGTTTTGTCTGATGCACAGATGAAGGAAGCGGTGCAGAAGTACAAGGACTTGATCCTTGCGAACGGAGGCGAGATGGTGAACGAAGAAAACTGGGGAATGCGCAAGCTCGCATATCCTATCCAGAAGAAGACCACAGGCTTCTACAACCTGTTCGAGTTCAAGGCCGACCCAAGCTTCATCGCCAAGCTTGAGACAGCTTACCGTCGTGACGAACGCCTCCTCCGTTTCCTTACCTTCAAAATGGAGAAGTACGCTATCAAGTATAGCGAGACAAGGCGTAATGCAGCTAAGAAAGAAGAAGTAAAGGAGAACTAAGCAATGGCACAAGCATCCTCTGAAATCAGGTACCTTACACCTGTATCTGTCGAAGTTAAGAAGAAGAAGTACTGCCGCTTCAAGAGGGCTGGCATCAAGTACGTCGACTACAAGAACCCCGAGTTCCTCAAGAAGTTCCTCAACGAGCAAGGCAAAATCCTGCCTCGCCGCATCACTGGCACTTCTCTCAAGTTCCAGCGCAAGGTCGCTCGCGCCATCAAGAGGGCTCGTCACTTGGCTCTTCTGCCCTACGTAACCGATTTGTTTAAGTAAGAAGTAAGGAGGAAACAACACAATGGAAGTTATTTTGAAGACTGACGTTGCGAAGCTCGGTCACAAGGACGACATCATCTCCGTTAAGCCTGGCTACGGTCGCAACTACCTCATTCCTAAAGGAATCGCCATCCTTGCTACCGAGTCGGCGCGTAAAGAGCTCGCTGAGAGCCTCAAACAACGTGCGCACAAGCTCGCCAAGATCAAGCAAGACGCTGAGGAACTCGCCGCTAAAATGCAAGGCATCGTCCTCTCCATCGGCGCTAAGGCCAGCTCCACGGGCAAAATCTTCGGTTCTGTCAACAACATCCAAATCGCCGAGGCTCTCAAAGCCAAAGGTTTCGACATCGACCGCAAGATCATCCTCGTCAAGGAGGAGTCCGTCAAGGAACTCGGCCACTACACCGCCGTCGTCAAGCTCCATCGCGAGGTCTCTGTCGACGTCGAGTTCGATGTAGTTGCTGAGTAAGCAACAACCAGAGCGTTTGGCTTCGCTGGTTTACTTCAACAAAGTAATTCGGACTGTAAGCCATCTGTCTGAGACAGACCGATGACTGGGTTCGCCAAGCGCATTATTTGCAGTTTCAAACGCAGATACATTTTCAACACACACACACAGCTCAAGCCCCATCCCCCCGATGAGGCTTGAGTTTTTTTCATTCGGTCGTTGTCTCTTGCTGAGGTTGACGAAACCGTGTGAACCACTATGAGAACATCCCATGACTTGCTGCTCTTGACTTGAGGAGTGTTATAAAAAGTTAATAAAAAAAAAACGTTAGTCAATTTGTTTATCTTCGTGTTGCTAACGTTTCGCCGCTCAAAGACTTCATTGAACTGACAGGCGAATCTAACAACTTATAACGCACCTAATAATGAACAAGACGCAAATCTATGTCGACATCCTCAACAAGGCATACAAGATTGCTGAGGCTAATCTCTCCGAAGAGGCGGCAAAGAAAGATGCCGAGCAGAAGGAGCAACTTGTAGCAGAACTTGGCAAGCTCGCCTATATCAAAGTTCCCTTTGTCGGAGATTTCAATGCGGGCAAGAGCTCTCTTATCAATGCGATGATCGGGCGCGATCTTTTGCCTACCAATATTCTCCCTCAGACTGCCGTCCCATACGAGTTACGTTTCTCGGAAGAGGAGAAGCTCGAGGTCTTCGAGGGCGAGGAGTTGAAGGCTACCGAAGCTCTTGAGCGGATTAAGGAGTTGAAGCTGGACCCCAAGTGTCATGTGGTGGTCTACATCAATCATCCTTTCATCAAGCAGCTTAACGATCGCAACATTGTCTTGGTTGATATGCCTGGTATCGATTCGGGCATCGAGGCTCACAACAACGCGATCTTGCAGTATATCCAGGAGGGCAACTGTTTCTTCCTCGTGACTGCTGCCGAGGGTGGTACGCTGAAGGAGTCTACGGTAAGCTTTATCGACGAGGTCCGCAAGTACGATACTCCTCTTTTCGTGGCCATATCCCAATGCGACAAGAAGCCGGTCGACGCGCTTGATGGCATCAAGTGCTCTGTTTCCGATATCGCCGAGGGCATGACGGGCGGCTCTGTCCCCGTAGTCCTCTGCTCAGCTGCCAAAGGCGATTTCAGCGCAGTGCAGGATGTCCTGAATACCATCGATTCCGAGCTCGTAATTTCAAAAAGATACTCCGGCATCGTCCAGGGCTTAGTCAATGGATACATTGCCGAGCTGCAAGTAAGGCTTAACTTCTTGGCGTCGAGCAAGAGCGATTTCTCCGAGGAGATTGCGCGTCTTGAGCAGGAAAAGGAGGATGCCCTCAAGAAGCTCAATGAGAAGATGGCGGAGGCCCAGCCTTTGAAGAAGTCAGCCGACGACATTCTCGACGATGTAAAGAATGCCCTGATAGACAAGGCCGACAGCATCGCCAATCTCCTCTACGAAAAGGCGGGCAATGATGCTCTCAATCGTGAGACCTTGTCTATCGTTCGTCCTGTCTTGGTGAACTCGCTCGAGAAGGAGGTGAAGGAGTACCAGGGTGTCCTGGGCGGTGTGCTGGAGGACTTCTCTAAGAACGTCGGCCAAATTCTTTCTGACAACGGACAAATAGACCGTATTGTCAAGAGTACAGAATTCGAGACAATGGTCAGAACGATCGAGGCTCTATTACTAAATTGGCTCCGGAAGCTTCTCTCGTCGAGTAAGTGGCTCGTCTTGATTGCCCCCCTGCTTGAAGCGTTGATAAAGTTCATACCAGATATCCTTATCAGCATTTTTGGCAAAAGCAAGGAAAAGGTGCTTTGCGAGATAAAGGCTGTCTTCATCAACAAGGTTGTGGCGAAGATTGTCGAGTCCCTTCGCGAGCCTGTTGAGAGCATTCTCAGTGAGCAACGTGGGCAAATCGACAAGGCTGTCGCCGACCTCGTGGAGCAAGAGACGCGTAAGTACGATGAGAACATTCAGCATGTTATGCGCGAGAAGCAAGAGGATGAACAGCAGTCTGCCGCAAAGATTGAGCAGCTGCAAAAGGCCATTGTCGAGCTGCAGGCTGTTGTCGCTCAGGTCAAATAGCTGAGCGATGGGCATCAAAGATATGCAGCAGAGAAGTGCGGGCTGCGGTAAGCCGCGGCCCGCATTTTTAAAGGTGAATAAGTATGAGAGTGCAGACATGGCGCTGAACCTCATTGCTCATATTTGCACCAAGGATGAGGATGTCTTCGATGAGGATTGTTTCAAGCCTTTTTATGATCATATAAAACGGATTGATTTACCAGCGGTCGCAAAAGAGGCTTGCCGAAAGGTGTGTGCCGACCTGTCCGAGGAGATGGATATGACCAACGGGCGCTTTTCGCAGACCATTGCCGTGTGCGGTGGCTATAGCTCGGGTAAGTCCACCTTCCTCAATTGCCTTTTGGAGACTTCCGATGCTCTGCCCACGGGCATTAATCCCGTCTCGATGGTCAACACCTACATCTGTTGTTCTGAGGATGTTAACCAGCTCAGTGTCATGGGGCGCAACTTCAATGGTAATCTTGTGGGCTTGAACCGCGAGGTGCTCGATTGTATCCAGCATTCGTCTAAGACCAAGGTATACGTCACCTCTATCCTCAACACTCTCTACATCAACTTGCCGTTCCCCGAGGGCAGGGACTATTTGCGTGGGCTGACTTTTGTCGATACGCCGGGCTACGATAATTCCGACGACAAGAATGAGGAGAACAACCGTACAGACAAGGAGACTGCCGAGGAGGCCATGCGCAATGCCGATGCCGTAATCTGGTGCGTCAATATGCTGAAGGGTACTATCACGGACAGCGACCTGGAGATGCTCAAAACGAGTATTGCCGACGAGAACATACCTTTCATCATTGTCTTCACGAGAATGAACCAAAAGCCCGACGACGAAGTGCAGAAAATCCTCGAGGAGGCTCACCAACTCTGCAAGGTGAACTTGGGCAGGGAGCCTCTGGATGTCGTGGGGTTCTCCGTAGAAATCGACGGCTACGACTTCCGTACGCTCAGGTCAATAAGGGGAGAGGAGACAGAGAATGAGGCTTCTGCCATCATGCGGGCGACTTTCGAGAGGTTAAAGGCCAGTATGTCGAGCCGTCAGTGCAATGTCGAGAGCTATTGCCAAAGAATACGTGACATTTTCAATAATGAAATATTGATATGCGTTAAGGAGATAGATGATCTTGAAGAGCATAGACATGAACTCGCAGACGCCCAGCACAGTGATTTTTGGCAAGTTGAAGAAAGCAAAAAAGAGGTCCGGGAATACATGCCTGCCCTTCAGGAGTTTATGCTAAACCATTACGATACTTTAGTTGAAAATTACCACAAGTTGTTTAGTGAAATGGAGCGTGTCTGTAAAGACGGTTTCGAGCGAGAAGAGAAGTGGATGCATGAAGCGTGGTTTTTCAATAACACTAATTATCTCCAAAAACGGCAATCAAGGTCAGAGGGGGACGCCGAAGCCTTGAAAACAGATTACGAAACTCTCTCTCGTTCTGAATGGGAGGAGGGAAAGCGTAAGAAACTATACGATTGGGTTGGCCAATGCGTCCAGAATCAAAAGAAGGAGTCTGACCGCCGCACCAAAGATCTCAAATCGGCTTATGAAAAGGTTGTTGAGGATAGAAAACAGAAGGAATCCCACAAAAGCGAACTAGTGTATGCGGAAGACGAGTCCACCCAACTGCTTAGCAATTGCGCAAATAACGCAAAGATGGAGATTAAGAAGCGCATGAAGAGAATGCTGATGGTCGAAGAGGCTCATGATACTAATGTATTCAAAGCCATTGCTGTCGACAACTACTCGCAGTTTTTGGAGTGTTTCTCGGTTAGCAAGGGGGTGGATGTCAACGAGTGTAATGCGGAGGGCTTCTCGCCCGTAACCTATGCGGCGCGACTCAGCAATAACTCCATGGTGCAGTTCTTCATTGACCACGGTGTCGACTTTGAGCAGAAAGATAAGAATGGGCGTAATGCCCTGGAGACTGCGGCCTACTACCATTGTCAAGATATTTGCGATATGCTGATAAAGCATGACCCGAATCTCATAAACAAATCGAGTTCCTTAGCCGGATTGGCCGACAATTCAGAGTTTAAGGATTGGATTTCAAAATTCTAATACATTGCAATTATGCCAGATATGGACAATTATGAGAATCTCTTCCAGCAGGTGGATCGTATCATAGCCTCGCAGTCTGGAGTGGACAACTATAACGTCACGAAGGCTTTCGATTCTATTCGAAAGTCGTTCGATGACTTTAAGGACGGATATGTTATATTGCGGCGGGAGAACCAAGTGCTGAAGATCGGTGTTGTCGGTCAGGTTAAAGCCGGCAAGTCGTCCTTTCTAAACTCGCTCTTTTTCAATGGGGAGAGCGTTCTGCCCAAGGCGTCAACCCCTATGACTGCCGGACTGACTGTCTTGGAGTATGGGGAGGAGAGCGAGTTCGTCGTTGAGTATTACAACGAGAGCGAATGGCAATACTTTGAGCGCAATGCTAAAGAATATGACGAATGTGTGATGCGTTACAAGGATGCGCATCCGAATGTCAAGGATGAGGCTGTTGTCAAATCAGCCAATATCCCAATCGAGTTAATCTCTGCCAATGAGCTGGTCTCAAACTGTGCCGACAGCGCAAAAGCCAAGATAACGGAGGAGTCGACTACTGAGACTAAGAAGTTCAGCGGCATCAGAGATTTGCAAGAGATTCTCGAGGATTTCGTAGGTGCCAAAGGCAAGTTCACTTCCGTCGTTAAGTGCCTCACAATCCGTCTGAAGGACGAGCGTCTAAAGGATGTGTGCATTGTGGACACTCCGGGTGTCAACGATCCGGTCGTCTCGCGCGAACTGCGCACTCGTGACTTCCTCCGGGAGTGCCACGGTGTTTTCTTCCTTAGCAGTGCTTCGCAATTCTGCAACAGCTCCGATGTGAGTTTCCTTTCGAACCGCGTCGAATCCCAGGGCATCAGCAAGATTGTTGTCATTGCCAGCCGGTTCGATTCGGTGCTTCAAGATCTCAGTGTTGCAAAGGAGTTTAAGGATGATCTTTGGGGTGCTGTTGAGTCTTGTAGTTGCAAGCTGGAGGGTTGGTTTAAGAGCAACGTCAAGAATCCCGACTACATATTCGACGTGAGTTCGGGCATCGGCTTCTCTATTGCTCAAAAGCCCGAAGATGAGTGGGACTCTATGGAGAGGAACGTTGTGGAGCAGATGAAGAGTTTGTATCCCAGCAGCTTCTCTACACCAGAGGCTCTCAAAGAGTCTTTCCTCAATTTGGCTAACTTGGATGAAATCCGCAAAGAGTATCTGGAGGAGGTCTTCATCAAAAATCGCGACAGCATCATAGAGAAGAAGACTGACGGCTATGTTGACCAAAAGCGCAAGGAGATTCATGAGGTGCTTGCGTATCAGAAACAGGCTGTGGAAGAGAATCTTAATGCTCTTATGTCGGCCGACATCTCAAGGATGAAACAGACGAAGAAAGCGACTAAGCAAGTTCTTGAGGACATTAAGGGTGAATTAGAATCTCTTGCCAACGTATGTGACGATAATGTCGTTGAGTTCCGTAAGAAGCTTGAAAACCAATTCATAGAAAGTATCGAAGTTTGCGCTCCCACTAAGACTGTAGAAAAAGAATTTGCACGTAAGTCGACGACTATGGGCTGGGATAGGTCGGTCAAAGCTAAATGTGAACTTGTAGATGGTGGCAAAATGGCGAAGGAGATGAACGAAAAGATCTCTGACGCTGCTAATAGTCTCAGTAAGAATTGGGAGGAAAACGTTAAGGATCTGAACGATAAGCTTAGTTCTAAAGTTGCAGAACTAATCAAGAAAGCGCAGGATGATGACAAGAGCGCTTACGTTGATGCGGATGGAATGCGGCGCATATTGAGTGAGTGCATTGCTTCTTTGACAAACGAGGCTACGTTCGTCTATAACGACATCGTTAAGGAAGCGAAGCGGCGCATCACTGATATTGGGCAAGATGTGACTCTTGTTCGTGAATTAGAAGAAGAGGAAATGTCGGAAAGCGTGGCACTTGAACGGATAGGAAAAATCGTTGTGGAGACAAACAAAAATATCCGCAACAAGGTTTGTGAAGCTGTTGATTATTTCGAACGTGGGTTGAAAACCAAACTCGCACATTCGGAGAATACAGTGAAAAATTTATTCAAGGCTCGCAAGAATGACCTAATAAAAAAGGTCGACACCTCAATTGGCAAGGCTCTTGAAGAACTGGAGGAAGAGCTGAAAGACAAGGAGCGGCACGCAGAAATCTATAAGACTGCCATTGCAAAAATTAAAGAGATGGAGGGTTTGCTATGAGCATTAGTGTGAAATATTCAGCCGCTCTCGATGCCAAGAGGGCTGAGCTTATGGGCTACGTCAAGGACCAGCTTGCTCAAATAGTCATCCCCTCTGCTCCTAAGGCTGTGCCTCGGAAAGATTCAGCGGCTCAGTCGGGGAAGGTGGATATGGCTTTGGGTGTTGCTGGTGTCGCAGGGCTTTTGGTGGGCTTTATTGCTGAAATTAAGGCTGTTGCTGTTGCCGGGGCGGCAGCTGTTGTCGGAGCTGTGGCGATGAGGATGCGCAACAAAGGAAGCAAACCTGCTGAGCCTGCGCAGCCCCAGGTGAAGCTCTATGAGGTGAGAAGCAACGTCTACAATGCGCTGTCCGCCACCCACCGATATGTTTTTGAACAGTGGGGCAACGCTCTGCTCGAAAACAAGCGTAGCCTTAAGGCTGAGATTGCAGACTTGCCCATCGACGAGAAGATGAAGAATGCCGCAATTCAGAGTATCCTGACGACTTCGGTTTTCGACCTCTCGATGATGAAAGTCTCGTCAAGTCTCGACGAGTTTGATCGCAATAAAGATCTCGATGGCTTTAAGCGCTATCTCAACACTTTCGAGACTCTGTGCGGCGAGGCCCTCGATTCCGCTGTCGCTGAGCAGAAGAGAACCTATTCGAGTTTGGACTCAATATTAGGCTAAAAAACAAGGCCGTAAAACACGGGGGATGCGAGTGCGTCCCTCGTGTTTTTTATCCCCCATTCCCTACCTTTGCAAAAAAACACCCACACCCCCATGTCCCCCATCTCCTACCTCTCCGTCTTCATCGGCGGCGGCCTCGGCTGCCTCCTCCGATTCCTCTGCTCCAATCTCCTCCCCGTACCCGACTGTTGTGGCAAGTTCCCCTTCCGAACCTTCCTCGTCAACACCGTTGGATGCCTCATCATCGGCTTCCTCTCCTCCCTCTTCGCAAACCTCGATGTCAAGGACGACCTCCGCAACTTCTTCATTGCGGGCTTCTGCGGCGGCTTCACCACCTTCTCCACCTTCAGCCGCGAGACCTTCTCGCTCATCCAGTCCGGCCATGTCATGACCGCCATCGCCTACGTCGCCCTAAGTGTCCTCCTCGGCCTCCTCCTCGTCCTCCTCGGCTTTTGGCTCTCCCAAAAGCTCTTCTCATAGCTTTTAAAACGTTTTTTGAACGCCGTTCAAATGGTATTCGAACGCCGTTCAAATGGTATTCGAACGCCGTTCAAAAAACGTTTTAGTCCGTCCCAACCCCGGCCAGGCCCGTAGGGCCATACCCTCACTAACCGGGTACACACGCGCAGCGGGTCTGCCCGTCCGAAAGCGCATCGGATGTGCCTTTTCACCCTCGCCCCTCCCATCCCCCTCGCTCCACACTTCTCGCCTTCTCCCTCACGTCACACCCCGTACTGGCCCGTAGGGCCATACCTCCACTAACTTGGTACACACGCGCAGCGGGTGTGCCAGGTCCAAACGCCCGCGGACGTGTCCGACGGAAACAGCAAGCGGATGCGCCGCGCCTTGACGTCATCCCATGCGCCTCTTTCGGCGAGGCTCTTTCACTTTTTATGACTAACTTTGAACCCAATTGTCAAAGCAAATAGCCACAAATTGTGATTCATAAACCTTACCTAACAGCTCTCGCCCTCTTTTCCCTCTTACCGACGCTCTCCGCTGCGCAAAACGTTGTCGCAATGGCCGATACGGCCAACGCCGGCCCAGTCCTCGACACCCTCGACACCGACGACCGATACACAAAGCTCGTCCTCTACTCCGACCACACCTGGCAATTCGTCGACCTCGGACACCCAAAGTTCGACGAAGACGATTTTGAGGACAATTGGGACAACGAGGCCATACACGCCTACAAAGGCATCAGCTCCGATGAGATCCCCGACGAGATGACAATCACCCTCGTCGACTCCATCCATAAGTTCGCACCCCCCATCATCGGCCCCGTCCGCTCACGCTTCGCTTTCCGTCGCCGACGCCCACACAAAGGCACAGACATCCCCCTTAAGGTAGGCGACCCCGTCCGCGCCGCTTTCGATGGCAAAGTCCGTGTTGTCAAGGCATCCCGACAGACAGGCGGCTATGGCAACCTCATCGTCATACGCCACCCCAGCGGCATCGAGACCTACTACGGCCACCTCAGCAAACACCTCGTCAAAGAGAACGACATCGTCAAGGCGGGAGATATAATCGGCTATGGCGGCAATACCGGCCGCAGCACAGGCCCACATCTCCATTTCGAGACCCGTTTCATGGGCCAAGCCTTCGACCCCGAGCGTCTCATCGATTTCCCAACAGGTACCCTCCGATGCGAGACCTTCACCGTCAAGAAGCACTATTTCAGTATCTACTCCCACTACGGACAGACCGACAAGGAGAGCATCGAGGCCTCAAAGCGAAAGATTCACGTCATCCGCGGCGGCGATACCCTCGGAGGCATAGCCGTCCGATACGGCACCACCGTCTCCGCCATCTGCAAACTCAACGGTTTCAAGTCTACCAAGGTCCTCAGAATCGGCGAAAGAATCATCGTCCGATAAAGACCCCTCCCAAAATATTCTGTGGTAAAAAAGGCGCAAGAGGCTACTCTTCGCGCCTTCTTTGTCTCTCTATCATACTCGTAGAAAAACCTCTTACGTGGATAAACAAGTAATCCTCGCGGTCGTCAAGCATAGGCTTCTCGGTCATCTCATCGTCCCATACTTCGCAGTCCCTAAGTCCGATTTCGTCATCGAAGTCGCAGGACACGCCACGCCTCTCACTGTCGAGCGGCGCGATGACCTCCACCCCGATGTCAAGTCCATTGTCGACATCCTCGATTCCCTCTCTGAGCAACGAATCGCCAAGTCTTTCTCGCGCGGAAAAACGTCCAAAGCCTTCTTCGACACCCTCTCCGAGGAGATGATGAAAAACACCGTCCGCCCCTATATCGACAAGAAGATCTGCGAGGCCCTACCCCTTATCCAACGCACACAAATCCACGTCTATCTTAAGGAAGACGGCTACCAGACAATCAACTGCTCCGACCGCCTCGACATCGCGCCCGTCTTCTCTTGCAAGCCAAAGTTCTTCTTCACCCTCGCCGAGACGGGCGATTTGCTTTATACGCTCAAGGTCTCCGACACCGTCACCGATATTCCGCTCTACAAGACGGGGCTCATCGAGCTATCCTCTTCCCCGGCCGTTTTCGTCTCCCGCCGTACGCTCTACTCTTTCGCCGAAGCCCCTTTCTCCAAGTTCAAGCCCTTCGCCACAAACCAGCGCATTAAGGTCGATGCCCGCATTGTCGACGGCTATATGCGCAAGTTCGTCCTCAGCTCCGTCAAGTCCTATTGGGTCGCCGCCTACGGTTTCGACATCATCCGCCATAAGGTCACGCCCTCTGTCGAGCTCCGTGCGAGACAGTCCGTCTTCGGCTGGGGTTTCGAGCCGGTTTTCATCTACGGCGATGTCGCTTGTCCTTTCAATAATTCTCAAAATGCGGCGACGCTCGATGTCACGCCCGCCGGCCGATACGTTTTTAATGTGACCATGCGAAACCGCGACTTCGAGAGGCGCGTCATGACGTTCCTTACCGACGAGGTAGGGTTTTCCTCAGTAGGCGACATCTGTGTCGTGGCTGGCCAGAAGTTCGATTTCAACGACATCGTCAAATGGTCATATTCACATAAGGATGAGCTTCTTGAACGTGCGGTGAATATCGTCCTCTCCGACGATTCCACGCGCTTCTATTTCGGTTCATGGGATTTCTCCACCCAGATGTCCAGCAGTGCCGATTGGTTCGACATCAATATGGTGGTCATCATTGGCAATTTCAAGATTCCTTTCGACTCTTTTTTCCATAACATCTCTTCGGGAAACAACAGGTACCTCTTGCCCAATGGCGAGGTCTTCCTCATCCCCGACGCCTGGTTTGAGCAGTGGGCGGGCCTTATCCCCTTTCTCGTCTCTTCGCCCGATGGCTCTTTCCGTGTCAGCAAACGATACTCCGCGCTCCTCCCGTCGTTCATGCTCGCCGACTCCCCCGAGGTCAATCCGTCTCCGCAATCGGGTCTCGACATATCTCTCGTGCCGCCCGTCGGTGTCGAAATGCGCCCCTATCAAAAGACGGGCGTCGAGTGGTTTCTCGCTCTCGCCGAGCATGGCCGTGGCGGAATCTTGGCGGACGATATGGGTCTCGGCAAGACGTTGCAAGCCATCACGCTTCTCGCGTCCATCTACGCCAGCCAAGAGGCTCCCGATGCCAATACCGACTTCTTTAGCCGCAATACTACCGGCCGATGCCCGTCGCTCGTCGTCATGCCCGTCTCTCTCATTGCCAATTGGCAAAGGGAGATTCACTGTCTCGCGCCCTCACTCTCCGTCTATACCTACATCGCCAAGAACGCCATCACGAGTGTCACGCTCCCTCAGCTTCTCGCGCAATACCATATCGTCCTTACCTCCTACGCCCACGTCCGCATCTACGCCGAGGCTCTCGCCACAATCCCGTTCGAGTGCGTCATCCTCGACGAGAGCCAAGTCATTAAAAACTACTCCTCTAAGACCAATCGCGCCGTCGCAAGCCTCAAGTCTAAGGTGCGTTTCTGCCTCAGCGGCACACCCGTCGAGAACAACCTCATGGAGCTTTGGGCGCAGATGAATTTCGTCAACCCGGGTCTGCTCGGCTCACGCGATTACTTTGAACACCGTTACCGAAATCCCATCGAGGTAAGTGCCGACGACGATGTCATGCGCCTCCTGAAGACCATCATCCGCCCCTATTTCCTGCGCCGCACCAAGGAGCAGGTCCTAGACGATTTGCCACCCCTCTCCATCCAAACCGTCGAGTGCCCAATGACCGACGACCAGTCCGATGCCTACGAGCGAGAGAAGTCCGCTTGCCGCAATCTTATTATGGGAAACTCCGATCCCCAGGGGCGCAAGAAGTTCATGGTTCTCCAGGCTCTCACGCGCCTCCGCCTCCTCGCCAATCATCCCGCCCTCTGCCTGCCCGACTACGAGGGCGGCTCGGGCAAATTCGACATCGTCATGGAGCATATCCGTTCCATCACCGCCGCCGGCCATAAGCTTCTGCTCTTCTCCTCGTTCGTCAAAGACATGGAGATGCTCTGCCACCGTCTCGCCGACTCCAGCATCCCCTACGAAATCATCACGGGCAAGACGCCCTCTCGCGACGAAGTCGTCCGCCGCTTCGAGTCGTCCGACACGACCAAAGTAATGCTCATCTCGCTCAAAGCGGGTGGGGTAGGCCTCAACATCGTCTCCGCAAGCTATGTCCTGATTCTCAACCCCTGGTGGAATCCCGCCGCCGAGCAACAAGCCTATAGCCGCGCCCACCGCATCGGCCAGACAAGTGCCGTCACGGTCTACCGCTTCATCTCCTCCAATACCATCGAGCAAAAAATCAACGCCCTCCAAGAGCGCAAACTAAAACTCGCCTCCGATGCCGTCGAAGTCACTTCCCTCGACCATATCCCCCTTCTCCCTTCCGACGACGAGCTTCTCCAGATGCTCTACGACTAACCATCTTCCCCCTTCACATTCCCCACACACTCTCACCTCCACACCCTCAATGTGTGACGCTCTCCTCCCCGTCCCAACCCCGGCCAGGCCCGCAAGGCCATACCTTCAGTAACCTGGTACACACGCGCAGCGGGTGTGCCCGGCCGTAGAGCCAGCGGGTGTACCCGGCCGAAACAGCAGCAGACGTACCTTTTCTCCCTCGCTCCACAGTGTGCCCAGCCGTAGAGCCAGCGGCCGTGCCAGTCCGAAACAGCAGTGGCCGAAACTGTAGTAGACGTCCCCAGCCAAAACAACAAGCCCCCCCCAAAAAAAAAACTTCCTCAAAAAATCACCCAAACTATTGCAGAAATAGAAAACGTTCGTAACTTTGCACCCGCAATCAGGAATCAAAACGCATTCCTAACTTGACATTCTGAATCTTACTCTTCTTCCCGAGAAATGGGTCTCAGGTTTGAAGACAGCAGAATTCTTCTGCGCAGGTGGTGAAATTGGTATACACGCTACTTTGAGGGGGTAGTGGTCGCAAGATCGTGTGAGTTCGAGTCTCATCCTGCGCACATCTGCGGAAATAGCTCAGTTGGTAGAGCACAACCTTGCCAAGGTTGGGGTCGCGAGTTCGAGCCTCGTTTTCCGCTCTCTTACATTCTGAATCTTACTCTTCTTCCCAAGAAATGGGTCTCGGGTTTGAAGACAGCAGATTTCTTCTGCGCAGGTGGTGAAATTGGTATACACGCTACTTTGAGG
>JALEMI010000043.1 GCA_022768325.1 Bacteroidales bacterium | reverse complement strand
CCCTCACCGTCTTCACCGTCTTCACGCTCGTCTTCTTCAAGAGCGAGGAGTTCCGCCTCAACCACCTCATCGCCTTCATCTTCCTCATCCTCGCCGTCTATTTCATGTTCAAGAAATAGGCGCATCCCGATGTGGTGGGGGGATAATTCGCTATCAGACTCATGATTAACAAGACAAAAGTCGTCTGTCTCTATGGTTTAACACGATGAGCGATACAATTCACGACAGAATCAGTTGCATTGTGCGTCAATGTGCGCACGGTAAAAACACGGAAATGGCGCTGAAACTGGGCGTTAGCGAGGGAAACATTCGGGCTACATAAAGGGCGTAGTTCCCAAAGCTGATTTCCTCGCAAAAATAGTGACGTATTACGAAGTCTCTGCCTACTGGCTACTGACAGGTGAGGGCGAGATGCTCCGCACCTCACAACCTCCAACTCCTGCACCACCTGTAAACTCAGTAGAACCCGCTGTTAATGCGGCCTCCGCCGATATTTCTGTATTCGTAGACAGGCTTCTTCGCCAAGCGGAAGAGATAGGTTATCTGAAGGCTCGCCTCGCCCAAATTGAGTCCCGCAACGGGGCTGAATAGGGCGAAAAACAGCATTTTGCCACAAAACAGCCTAATCTACTAACACACAGCCACTTAAGCGAGAATCACGAAGGAAGTACCCCACGAGGGAAAATGATTTTTTGGGGAAAGACCCCGCCACGGAAGCGCATCGCCACCCACCCGACGCCCATACGAATCAGCCCCGAGAATCCTTTTGCAAACCCATTTGTCAGTCCATTTGCAAGTCCAATAGCGTTTTTAGCCCCGAATGGGTATAAAAAACCGCCCTTGCGCCGGTCGTGGCGCAGGGGCGGTTTGTGTTTGGGGTTAAGGTGGTGAGAATCAGCTATTTAGTGCCTTAAATATTAGGTAATTTTACAATGTGGTCAAAGAGAGACCACGGAGGGGCATCCGAAAACCTTGAAGAGAGTAGGAAAAACGACCTCAAAGTTTATGATTATGACAGAAATTAAACTCGAAACCGTAATTGAAAACGGGGTGATAAAGGTCAAGAAAATAACCATAGTGGTTAAGTCCCAAGGGGAGAGCGGATGCAGCCGCTCTCCCCTTGTTGAGGTTGTCGTGGAAAAGATACATCTAAATGGCAGAAAATCATGAGGAAAAGGGGCAAAGAAGCGGAGAAACTCGGGTTTGCTCGGCGTGCGATGGGCGTGTTTTTGAGGCTGTGGGCGGTGCGTCCCCGTGGGGCTTTTCTGCCCCTCGGCGAGGGTGGCGGAGGCGAGGCTCGGGGCTTCACGGATGGGCAAAAAAAGGCCCCCGTCACGCTGGATGGAGGCGAAGGTGCGGCCCGATGCGGGCGAATCACCATTACCGGGGGTGTCAGTCCCACCGGAATCCCCACGAATCGACGTTTTTGTACTTTTTGATTTGTGAAATGGGATGTAGGGTTTTGGGGTGCAAGTGGTTGAGGGGTAGGGTGTTGGGTGGGAATTTGGGGTTTGGTGGGCGGTAGAAGAGAGTAGGAAAAACAAGTCCATAAACCTACCTTAATGGAACTGAAAGAGGTCAAACTGACGTTCAAAATTGGCAGGGCTATCATCGTGATAACCATCAAATGGTAGCCTAAAGGGATGGGGAGGCACCCCCTCCCATTTTTGGACTTGTTTGACGGCAAAGACACGGCTAAATGGCGGAAAATCAAGCGAAAAAGGGGTAAAGGGACGGTGTAGATGTCCATTTGTCTCGGCGTGCGATGGGCGTGTTTTTGAGGCTGTGGGCGGTGCGTCCTTTTGGGGCAGTTCAAAAAGCAAAATCCCCCATAGTAAGAACACCCGTCTTCCCCATTCTCACCAAAAACAGCGTCGCCAAACCCACATTCCGCAGGTCTGGTGACGCTTTTTATTAAAATCTGTACTTCCTTATTCATCCTCTTCTGTCGAGGCCTCCGAGCTTTCACCCTTTTCCGCCTCGCCATTCTCAGCCTCTTCGGATGCCGCCTCTTCGGCTGCTGCCTCTTCTGCCGCTTCCTCCTCGGTCTCCTCAGGCGTACTCTCCTCTGTTCCGAGGTCTATGCCCTCCAAGATGTCCTCGGCCGCAGCCTCGGCATACGCGTCCTCTGGCACCCTGTCCAAACCGAAGTTCTCCAGGAACTTGTCCATGTAACTGTCCGGAGCCACAACATACTCCATATTCTTACTCCTGCTCCGACGCTCTTTTATGTCAATCGAGGCCAGCGTCTGCATAAAGTCGGGGTTCGACGATTTGAGGCTCAGGCGGTTATATCCGCGCCCCGAACCGCCGCGGAAGTCAAGGTAATACCACGTGTCGTCGTCTGCCGTGAGCAACATCCTCACGCGGCTGCCGTTGTTCTTCCTGACCAGAATCTCGCACTTTATCCGCACTTTCCTGTTCACCTTCCGGTAGTGCATCATCATCAGGTTGACGGTCGTGTCGCACACATAGCTCTTCTTGCCCGTGCTCCACGTGAAGGACATATTGTCAAATCCAAACACTGGCCCAAATTGTGGCAAGAGGCCCGTCTTCGGGTCCATTCCTCCCTCCAATTCGTTCCGTATCGCGCTTATTGACAGCGTGTCATACAGCTCCGCAAGCCTCTGCTGGTATTTGAAAGATGTAGAGTCGCACTTCGGCGCTTTGCTGCTCAAGATGTCGTTATACATCATTGTCGAGATCTCTGGTCCCATGAAGAAGTCCATCTCCGTGAACAGGTCCGATGTTATCAGGTCTTTACCCCTGTCGTGGCGTATCGTGCCAGCCGAGCGTATGTCGAACGATCCCGTAGGGTTCTTCGTCAAGAATGCGCGCAGGTCAATCCGTCCAAAGGCCTCTATGGCGTCCTGGTCGGGGTAGAAGCTCATGAAGGTGCCTGTCGTGTCGGGCTTAGCCATCTTCGCGGGGGTGTTTATCTCAAATCGCCCGAAGATGCTGTTGTAATACAACAGGCCTTGCGGTGCCTCAATCAGTTTGAGGTCCGTCACGTGCTTGTAGTGTTCCAACATCGTCGTGTAAACGTGTACGGAGTCCTTCGCAATTCTGAACGAGTGGTATATCTCGTCAGCCTTGTTCTTCGCGTCGCCCTGCGTCGTCCCGAAGGACCTCTCGTCAACGGGTATTCTCACTTTCGCCGGGTTCAGCACGGCGTCAAAACGTATGTATCCCTTAGGCCCATGCGTCGCGTTGTGCCTCATCTTCGCGCCGCCGTCAAATTCCAGCAGCTGACGGTCGCCCCTCAGTGCCGCGTCGCCCTTGAAGCTGAAGTGCTGGTCAATGGGCATGTCCTCATACACTGTGCCTCGCGCCACGGTCACGGCGTCGTCCGTATGTATGTCGCCCATGAATATCACGTTATGTCCGCCCTCGTTGTCCACAAAGGTGTACTCGCCCGATCCCTGATATTTCTTCGCGCCCTCAATCGTTATCGACGAGTTCGCAAAGCTATGGCTCGTGCTGTCCGTCCCGAGGTCCACTTTTACCTTATAGAACGGTTCCATCTCCGCGCCCTTGTGGATTGTCACAATGTCGCCCGCGTTAAGCGTCACCTTCGCGTCCGCCACGTTAATAGATTTCACCTCCTCACATTTCAAGGTGTTCGTGTTGCGGTCGTATATGGCCACGGGAACAAGGAAGTTAAGCGAGTCGCCGCGCTCTTTGGTGCATACGAAGCGGTTGCCCGGGCCGCCCTTCGTGCCTATAGTCTCAATGTTGCGCTCCATGTCCCATGTGTAGTTCTTGACCATCGTCTTGTATTTCACGGTCGTGAACTCTTTCTCGTTACCGCCGGCCGCAATGAACTGGAAGTATCCCTCGCGCTTGTCAAAGTCAATTATCGACTCCATGCTTCGGTCTATCAGCTTGCGCCCCAGGTCCTCGTCTTCTCGTGAAATCTTGTTCATCACCGTGTCTTCGCGTATTGCGTCGTTCACGAATTTGCCGCGTGTCAAGGCCGATATGCGCGAGTATATGCGCCGGTCCTGCTTGTTTATGATGTCCTGACGCAACTCGCCGCTCTGCAAGACGCGCTCCTCGTTTTCGTATGTGTACGAGGCGAAGTACGATGTGTCCGCCTTTATCACGTGGTCCGAGAATTCTATCCTGCGCCCCTCAAGTGTCGTGCCGAGCATGTCCGTGCGCCCTACGCCATACAGGCCGTTCGGCGTGACGGTCAGTTTGCCGTTCATCTCGCATTCAAACCCGTCGCCGTCCTTCTTCGGGTACATCTGGAATTTGCCCACCGAGTTGCGCACGTCCATTTTGTCCTCCTCGGGGAATAGCTTCAACTGCGTCTTGCCCGGCTGAGGTATGTTGTTCGCGTCGCGTTTGCTCTGGTTCTCGCCAAGCTCCACGCCCGGAAATTTCGGGGCCGTCGTGCTTTTCGTCACGTCAAATTGACGCGTGTTGCCCTCCATGTGGTCCAGGAAGAAGCGGAAATAGTCGTCCGTCTCGTAGCCATTCACTTTCCCTTCTGAGTCCGTCTGGGCGTAACTCGTGGCTTTGCTCGCCGAGTATGTCAGGTCGCCAATGCCTCGCAGTCCGTTGTTACTCAGGTCAATTGTCTTGTAAAAACGTGCCTTGCCCCCGTATATCGGCAGTCCCTCTTCGGGCGTCTCCATGGTGAAGCCAAGCGAGTAGTCCTCCCTAATCCGCAGCGGGTAACGTATTTCGGGGAATATGTTACTCGTCAAGACGCCGTTCAGCGGCAGGTTGCTGTTCGTGATGTTGTTGATGTCTTCAAAGGTGAAGGTGTCCACCGAGAAGTAGAACAGCTCTTTGTCGTAAATGTTTATGCGCCCGTCCTCGCCGCGTATCAGGTTCTTGTCGTAATATATCTTCGCGGGGCGTGTTGACGATAGGCGAGGGTAGCCCGGCAGTTTCTTCTTGCCGCTCTTGTTGTCCGGCTCGTTCAGCTGCACGAGGCCCGACAGGTCGTTAAGGGTGTTCCCCAGCGTCGGCGTGGCATATCTTCCGTAACGGTCCATTCTTGTCGAGTCGACCATTTTGAGGCTCATCTCGTCAATGCTGTCCATTCGGATTTGGAATTCGTCATAATTGAAGTAGAAGTTGCGCCCGATGGCGTTCACTTGACCTACGGTGACGATGCCGTTATACTCAATGTCCCTGTTCCTCTTCAGCGTCAGGTTGCCGTCCGTCGGCTTTAGGAAGATGTTCAGGTTGTCTACGTCAGAAATCTGCACACCATACACTTTCCTCATCTTCAGGTCCAGGTTCTCCAGGTCTATGAATCCGTTGTAGTCATATCGGGTCGTGTCCGTCAATGTGGTGTCTTTCAGCATCTTCTGCAATCGCTCACGCCCACCGGCCGTGAATTTTCCCAAGATATACTTGTTGTCGTCATACGATTGCAGCGATTGCGAGTCAACCGATAGGAATCGCATCTCGTCATAGTCCTTCTTTCCAAGGCTGAATTTCAGGTAGTCATACAGACGGTCCGTCGCACGGCATACGTCGCGCTCCACGTAGTAGTCCACAAATCCGTCATACGACAACGACAACAGCAGTTTCTGAGCCTGGATAATCTCCATGCTGTTAAATTCCGCAAAGTCGCGCACGGGGAAACCACCGCCACCGTTGTATCGCACGAAGTCTGCCACGGTCTGCAACGGGTGGGTGTTCTCCATGCCCCACAATTTCCTAAAGTCTTCGTCAGAATAATACGCCTGGCTCTCCACATATACCGTGTTGACAGGCGTACCCTCCACGTGCTTCATGTACATCTTGCTGCCGTCTATTCTCCACTCCAAGAGTTCCGTGTCAATGTTCACCTTATGATACGAGTCGCGATATTTCGCCTGGGCTATTCCCTTTTTACCTCGTATCAAAGACACCGTGCGCTGTTTGTCGTCATAGTGGAATTGAAGGCCGGGGTGCGTCAAGGCCTCGTCTCCCAGTTTCACGTCCACCTCCGTTTTTTCACTCTCAATGGACGATGTCGACATGATGAAGCCCGCTGCGCTAAATGTCGCAACCACCGTGTCGCCGTAATGTATGTACACCTCCGCGGGCAACCATACGCTGCCGCTGCCTACAAACGAGGCGCCCGTCTGCGTGAATCCTCCCCTATATCCCACGTTCTTAAATAGTTCTGGAATCTCCATGCGCTGGCCCTCGCCGGTCTCAAACCGCGGGTAACGTAGTCCGTACTGCGTCCGCCGGTTGATGCATTTATACGTCACTTTGCCCGTCAGCTTCTCCGAGAAGTAGTTTTGGTTCACAAACTCGCATCCGTTCACCTCCATTCCGTTCGTCTTCATGTCTATGCTGAAGTAGCCCAGCGATGCGTACACCTTTTCCGGGTCCAGTCCCGCCCGCTCCCATGTTATCGTGCCGTGGTCGCCAAGCCATTTGCTCGTCTTGGTGTACACCGTTCCGCTTGTGCGTACCACGTCTATGCTGTCGCCCTGACTTATGCATCGGAGCGTCGTCTCGTCAACCTTAAAGTTCAGGTCCCCGTCCGCCTCCACAAAGTGGACCTTGCTGCCGTCGGGCACGTTCCATTGCGTCGCCGATGTTGAGCAAACAGTCCCCCGCTCAGCATACGCCGCCGTCATGTCCAAATATTTCTTAAGGGAAGACAGCTTCTTACTCTTTTTCTCCAACACCTTCTCCCATACGTCAAAATTCTGCCCGCTTATCCGCTGGCTCTGGTTCATCACGCCTATCGTCTTTATCGCCGTGATGTAGTCGGGAAATGCCTTGCCCTTGCGCTTCTTAATGTTGTTGCATATCTCAATCAGGAGGTTCACCATTCTGTCGTCGCCGCTGTTCACCAACTGTTGCAGCTCAGCCACCGCGCTCTCGCCGCGCTTCACGTCCGCGCTTTGCATGAATATCAGCCGCATCTCTTCGACAAACGCCATCCTGTCCGTGCTGAAGCCGTCGTCTTGCCTGCTGCCCGTAGCCAACGCAGTCGTCGCAAGGATTGCCACTGTGACCATGCACATCCCGACAACCCATCTTCTCATTTCTCTCATCTTCTTATTTTTGAGCAAGAGTAAGTATTCCTATGCTTTTTAAACCAAGATAAGTATTTTAATCTTTTTAACCTCGATAAAAGTAATCAAAATCTCCAAACCCACAACTCTTTCATCTCCCCAAGCCAATACGCATCACACCCGCCATCCCCCGCGTCCCACTCCACGCCCGGCCCGTAGGGCCATACCTTCAGTAACCTGGTACACACGCGCAGCGGGTGTGCCAGGCCGAAATAACGCCCGTCCACTCCCCACACACTCCTCACAATCTCCTCATCACCATCATCCGCCACTCTCCCTCACCGTCGCTCCCCACCATCTCCATTCCCTCCGCCTCGCAACACTTCCGCAGTGGCTCCACGTCCTCTTCCAAAAATCCGCTCAACACCATCACTCCCCCTTGCCTCATGCTCCCCGCGTACAGTCCCATCCCCGCCATCAAGATATTCCTATTAATATTCGCGATAAACACGTCATACTCCCCCCGCTTCTCCTCCACAGCCCTCGCGTCACCCTGCCAGGCGTTTATCTCCGCGCCATTCAATGCCGCGTTCTCCAACGTGTTCCGCACCGACCATTCGTCAATATCCACCGCGTCAACACGCTCCGCGCCCCTCTTCCACGCCACAATGCCCAATATCCCCGTCCCGCATCCCATGTCCATCACTCTCTTACCCGCCATCTCGTTCTCCATCAGCCACCTCGTTATCATCCGTGTTGTCTCATGATGCCCCGTCCCAAACGCCATCTTCGGGCTTATCACAATCTCCATCTCCATCCCCGCGTCGCTCGCGTGATTCGTGCTTCTAATCCTCACCCGCCCGTCAATCTCTATCGGGGTGAATCCTTCCGCCTCCCATGTCGCGTTCCAGTCCTCGTCCGGCGCGTCCTCCGCTTCCCACTCCATTTCTACGCCTTCCACGCACGGCTCTACGCCCTCCATCGTCCTCGCCGTGTCCCACAGCGTCTCCTGTATGTAACCCTCAAACCCCTCGTCCGTGTCCACGAAGCTCTCAAAGCCACGCTCACCCATCGCGTCCTGAATCAGTGCGCTCGCCGTCTCGTCGTTCGGGATTATCCTCACCGTTATCTTCTTGTATCTCATCTTTTTATGTGTGTTATGTATAAAACATAATCTCCCGCCAAAAAGCTCTGTTTGCCTTTCAGCGGGAGAATTCTCTTTTCTCTTTATGTGTTATCTACTTATCGGACCACTATTTTATGTGTTGCGCCGCCAACGTTTACTATGTATATGCCGCCGTGTCCTACTGTGCAGCGTGTCGTCACTCCATAGTCCGTCCGTCGCCCTGCCATGTCTGTCACCACTATTTCCGCAGCTTCGCCAACTTCTATCGTCCTCCCTTTCACGGTGATCTCCGCTCCGGTGCCAATCTCTTCCATCGCCGTCGGCTTCGTGCCGTTCGCGTCCTCTATTATGCCGGCGTATGCGCTCCATCCCGTTGCGTTTGCATACACGTCCGCCATTCCTGCCGGAACTACAATCTTCTCCAAGTTCTGCGGCAACGCGTTCTCGCCAATCGTCGGAGGTGTCGTCACCCCGTCCATCGTCAAGGTCTTCACGTTCGTCCAGCCGTAGAAAGCATTCGCGCCAATCTCAGCGTTTGCCCTGATTATTAGGCTGGTGCAGTTTGTGAGGCCAACTACTGAAACCATTTTCTCGCCGTCGCCTAAGTATGCTACCGTATACGTCTGATCGTCAATTGTATACGTTTTTTCTATCGTGCATATGCCCGATGTGCTACTCTTTAAGCCTGTGATTGTAATGTTTTTATCACCGTCGTCATACCAACCCTTATCGGTCGGATCTGTTGCCTTTGCCGCATCTGTTGCGCATATCATCAGTGCGGCACATAGTATTTGTTTGTACTTCATGTTCTGTTCTCTTAAAGTTACGTTAACAAAAATAACTTTTTTCGCAATAAGATAACCAACAATATCCCTTTTCTCTTCATCTTGCTACCCTCGCAACCCATTTTTTCTGCGCCTTTCCTCTCAAATTCCCTTTTTAACACGCTTATTACAGCTGTTCGTGTCACACTCTCTCGCTTTTTTCTTACATTTGTTCCCTAAAAGGATAACTATGTCAAATGTAAATCTCTATAAATATATGGGGACCAGTACATTAAATAATATAAAGGCATTTTTCGTCGCCCT
>JALEMI010000003.1 GCA_022768325.1 Bacteroidales bacterium | reverse complement strand
GAAACAAACGCAGAAAACTCACAATCGATTTAACGACAGAAAGACATTGATTTTCAAACACATAGATACCCACAACGGTGATGCCTCTGTGGGTATGGGAAGCTATGTGAAAATTTGGGGGCTAATGAAAGAGCCGTGTGCCGCTGCGAAGTATTCCCATCGTCGTCCCGTCTCCACCCTTTCCGCTCCCCATTTTCATTGAATCTATCAATTATTTCGTCCCAATACCCACTCCATACGTTGATTTTGCCTTTGTTAATGTTCTATAAATCGAGATTCATAGCTAATTTTACGCTGCCGACTTAAGAAGGGCGGTGCCACTGCCGCCCGTCCCGAGGCCCTCACCAAATCAGAAACATAAAATCTGCAAGATACACTCTCTTTAAACAAATGGAAGCAATTGACATTAAGGAGCTTAACGAGCGCATAAAGAACGAGAGCTCGTTTGTTGATCTTATCTCGATGGAAATGAATAAGGTCATCGTCGGACAAAAACACCTTGTGGAGTGCCTCATGATTGGCCTCCTCTCCGACGGACACATTCTCCTCGAAGGTGTTCCAGGTCTCGCCAAGACGCTTGCCATCAACACTCTGGCCAAGATTGTCGACGCAGGCTTCGCTCGCATACAGTTCACGCCCGACCTCCTCCCAGCCGACATCCTCGGAACTCTCATCTACAGCCAAAAATCCGAGGAGTTCCAGGTCAAGAAGGGCCCCATCTTCTCCAACTTCATCCTCGCCGACGAGATTAACCGCGCTCCGGCCAAGGTCCAGTCCGCGCTCCTCGAAGCCATGCAAGAGCGTCAGGTCACAATCGGCGACCAGACCTACCCAATGGAGAAGCCTTTCCTCGTAATGGCCACCCAAAACCCCGTTGAGCAAGAGGGCACGTACCCCCTCCCCGAGGCCCAGGTGGACCGTTTCATGCTCAAGGTCATCATCGACTACCCCAAAAAGGAGGAGGAGCAGATAATCATCCGCAGCAATCTCGCCAAGAGCTTCCCGCAGCCCAACACCATCCTCAAGCCCGACGACATCATCCGGGCCCGCGACGTGGTGAAGGATGTCTACATGGACGAGAAAATCGAGAAGTACATTGTCGACATCGTCTTCGCGACGCGTTACCCCGACCAGTATGGCCTCGACTCCTTCAAGGACATGATTTCCTTCGGCGCATCGCCCCGCGCGTCCATCAGCCTCTCCAAGGCCAGCAAGGCCTACGCCTTCATCAAGAGGCGCGGCTACGTCATCCCGGAGGACGTACGTGCCGTTTGCCACGATGTCTTGCGCCACCGCATCGGGCTCAGCTACGAGGCTGAGGCCAACAACATCACAAGCGAGGAGATCATCTCCGAGATTCTCAACAAGGTCGAGGTACCCTAACCGCGCACTCCTTATTAATCATTCTGGCTTATGGATCAGAACGATATTGACAGCACAGAGCTCATCAAGCGAGTGCGTCAGATTGAAATCAAGACCCGCGGCCTCTCCAATCATATCTTCGCCGGTGAATACCACTCCGCCTTCAAAGGCCGAGGAATGGCTTTCAGCGAGGTGCGCGAATACCAGTATGGTGACGACGTCCGAAACATCGATTGGAACGTCACCGCGCGCATGAACAAGCCCTACATAAAGGTCTTCGAGGAGGAGAGGGAGAACACGGTCGTCTTGCTCATCGATGTCTCTGGCTCACGCGAGTTCGGAACGCAGTTGAGGTTCAAGAAGAATATCATCACCGAGATGGCCGCAACGCTCGCTTTCTCGACAATCCAGAATAACGACAAGATCGGGGTGATTTTCTTCAGCAACCAAGTTGAGCTCTTCATCCCGCCCAAGAAGGGTAAGAAGCACGTCTTGCACATCATCCGAGAGCTGCTGACCTTCCAGCCGCAAAACCGCGGCACGGATATCGGCGAGGCCCTCCGATACATGACTGGCGCAATCCGCAAGCGATGCACGGCTTTCATAATCTCCGACTTCATCGACTCCGCCAATTTTGAGATGCCCCTCCGAATTGCCGCCCACAAGCACGACCTCATAGCACTGAGCGTGGCCGACAGGCGCGAGATGGAGCTGCCCGATGTCGGGCTTATGCTCCTGTCCGATGCCGAGACGGGCCGGCAGATGTGGGTCGACTCGTCTGACCCCGACACGCGCAAGGCCTACGCCCTCAACGCCCAGAAGAGGATGCAAGAGGCCGAGGCGGCGTTCAAACGCTCGGGTGTCGATTGCGCAAGCGTCTTTACCGACGACGATTACGTCAAGTGCCTCCTCGGACTTTTCCGCAAGAGAGGATGACAGGATGCCGCGACATCGTGTCGCGACTCCTAACCTTTTGATTAACATGAGTATTTCAAAACATATTTTCTTTCTGTCCGCCCTGCTCGCCTTTGCAACGTCGGCTTTTGCGCAGCGTCCGGTCGTCACGGCGGAGCTCGATTCCGTCACCATACTCGTGGGCGGGCAGGTCGGTCTCAATGTCTCTGTGCAGGTGCCGCGTGGGGTCGATTGCCATCTCCTCTCGCTGCCCGACACGCTGACCTCCTCCGTCGAGGTCGTAAGTGTTGCCGGCTCCGACACTCTGCAAAAGGGCGACGCGGTGGAGTTTGCCACGCGTTATCTCGTCACGTCGTTCGACACGGGTCTGCAATACGTCCCGCCCGTCCCCGTGCTCCTTTTGCCCGACAGTTCTGTTGTCTCCATCCCCGAGTTCACGCTCAATGTGGTCAACCCGTTCCAAAAGATTGAGATGGACGAGCAGAGCGGCGTGGCCAAGATTTTCGACATTGTCCAGGCTTTCGACGCTCCGTTCCAATGGCGCGAGCTGCTTTACTATTGGCCTTGGGCTTTGGCTCTGGCTGTCGCCGTGGGGCTTTTCTTTCTCATCAGGTGGCTGCGCAAGAAGTACGCGATTGGCGCGGGCAAGGAGAAGAAGGTGGTTGCCGCCCCTGCCGAGCCTTGCGAGGTCACGGCCTTGCGCAATCTTGAGCGCATCCGCGACGAGAAACTATGGATGCACAACATGGTCAAGGAGTTCTATTCCGACCTTACCGATACGCTTAGGCGTTATATAGCAAGGCGTTACGGCATTCAGGCCATGGAGAGCACCTCCGCCCAGCTCATCGATTCTCTCGCCGAGCATCTCAAGGACTGCCCGAAGGAGAAGGGTATGCTGGTCAAGATTCTCGAACAGGCCGATTTCGCCAAGTTTGCCAAGATTGAGCCTCTGCCCGACGAGAACGCGTCCGCCGTGGCCGATGCCATGGATTTCGTAAACGCTACAACCCAGGCCGTGAGAGATTCCGCACCGCAGGCTTCCCTTAAGCCCGGTGTAGAGGACGTCCAACAAGCCGACAAGCCCACCGACGTAGCAATATCCAAAGAGTAACCCCATCATGTTCAGCGATATTCAGTTTCAACATCCGTGGCTTTTCCTCCTGCTGCTGGTCATTCCGCTCTATCTCGCGTGGTACATCTGGCGGCGCAAGACGAGCCATCCGACGATGCAAGTCTCGACGCTTCAGCCGCTCGAAGGAACTAAGCCTACGCTCCGTGTGTGGCTTCGCCATCTGCCCTTGGCTCTTCGCCTTGCCGCCGTGGCTCTCGCCATAGTGGTCTTGGCGCGTCCTCAGTCCACGTCGAGTTATAGCGACAGCAATACCGAGGGCATCGACATCGTCATCTCCCTCGACATCTCGGGTTCTATGGAGGCTCTCGACTTCCGTCCCAACCGTCTTGAAGCCGCTAAGAACGTGGCTGTCAAGTTCATAAGCGGTCGGCAGAACGACAATATCGGTCTCGTAATCTTTGCGGGTGAGAGCTTTACGCAATGCCCGCTCACCACGGACCACTCCGTCCTCATCAACCTTTTCCAAGATGTCCGTACGCAGATGCTCGACGGTGGAACAGCCATCGGCATGGGCCTCGCCACGGCAGTGAGCCGCATCAAGGAGAGCAAGGCCAAGAGCAAGGTCATAATCCTCCTTACCGACGGCGTGAACAATAGTGGCGCAATTTCGCCCGAGAAGGCGGCCGAGCTGGCTCACACCTTCGGAATACGCGTCTACACCATCGGTGTCGGAACAATCGGCACGGCTCCCTTCCCCGTCCAAACGCCTTTCGGTGTCAAGACGCAAGAAGTCGAGGTCAAGATTGACGAGCCGCTGCTCCGCAATATCGCCGAGTCCACGGGTGGCAAGTATTTCCGTGCCACGGACAACAAGAGCCTTGAGGCCATATATGCCGAGATTGACCAACTCGAAAAGACGATTATGGAGGTCCGCCACTATACGCAGCATACCGACGAGTATTTCCCGTTTGCTGTGGCAATTCTCCTGCTCCTCTTGCTCGAAGTCGTCTTGCGAAACACTCTTTTGCGGACAATACCATAACCGCCAACTACGGTAAACACCATAAATCTCTGAAAGACAATGGATTCTTTTAGGTTTGCACATCCCGAGGCCCTCTACCTGCTCTTGCTCGTGCCGATGGTCTTGGTTCTGATGTGGCTCTTCCGCCGAAATCGTGCCAATGCGCTCGACACCTTTGGCGACAGCCGGCTCATCTCGCACCTCATGCCCGACTTCTCGTCGCGTCGCTCGGTCTTAAAGGCGTGGCTTTTCGTCATTGCCCTTGCCTTGCAGGTCGTCGTTGTCGCCGGGCCTCAGTTTGGCTCAAAGTTTCAGACTGTCAAGCGGAGCGGAATTGAGGTGATGGTAGCTCTCGATGTCTCAAACTCCATGAATGCGCAAGACGTGTCGCCCTCGCGTCTCGAAGTGGCGAAGATGGCTGTGGCCCGTCTTGTCGATAAGATGGCGGACGACCGTGTCGGTCTCGTGGTCTTTGCGGGAAACGCCTACGTCCAGATGCCAATGACCCCCGATTTCTCGTCGGTCAAGATGTTCATGCAGTCCGTTTCTACGGGCATGGTCCCGACGCAAGGCACCGCCATTGGTCAGGCCATTGAGCTTTGCCAAAACTCGTTTTCGCAAACTGAGGGCGTAAGCCGGGCAATAATAGTCATTACAGACGGCGAAAACCATGAGGACGATGCCGTAGCCGCCGCGCAAGCCGCTGCCGCCGAGGGCATCAAGGTCTACACCGTAGGAATGGGCACGACAAAGGGCGCACCAATTCCAATGGTGGCCGGGACAAACAACAACTTCATCAAGGACAAGGAGGGAAATGTCGTCATATCCCGAATTGACGAGAGTTCGCTGGCGCAAGTGGCTCAGGCGGGTGGCGGCGCTTTCATCCCGGCCAATAACATCCGCAACGGAATCAATACCCTTGTCGATGAGCTCAGCGGGCTCGACAAGTCGGAGATTGAGGCCCGCGTCTATTCCGAGTATGAGGATAAGGCCATTTACGTCCAGTTCGCCGTCTTCGTCCTGTTGCTTCTCGACCTCGTAATCCTTATGCGCAAGAACCCGAGGCTTGCGGCTTTCGACATCTTCACCCGCAAGAAGCCTGTTAAGGACCTCTTTGTCAGTGTAAGCGATGTCAAACCTAAATTTTGACTTATGAAAATCGTTTTGATAGCATCGCTCTTTGCGCTTCTCTTCCCAATTGTCGCTAATGCGCAGAAAGAGAGGAAGTTGATTCGCGAGAGCTACAAGATGTACAACGACTCCAACTATGCCGGGGCGCAAGAGGCAAGCGTCAAGGCCATGGCTGAAGCCCCCGACTCCTACGAGGCCAATTTCAACTACGCCGATGCCCTCTTCAAGCAGCAAAAGGTGGACGAGGCAATGGAGCAGTTCCAAAAACTCGCCGCCAAGGAGAAGGACAATGCCCGCCTCAGCGAGTTGTACCATAACATCGGCAATTGCCACTACTTAAAAAAGGAGTTCGACAAGAGCATCGACGCCTACAAGAGTTCGCTCCGGGCAAACCCTCAAAACGATGCCACCCGATACAATCTTGTCGCCGCGCAAAAGATGCGCGACAAGAAGGATGACAATAAGGACGACCAGAAAAAACAGCAGCAACAACAACAACAGCAAGAGCAACAGCAGCAGCAACAACAGCAACAGCAGCAACAACAGCAGCAAATGGATCGTGAGGAGGCGCAACGCCTGCTCGACGCCATTCAGCAAGATGAAAACGAGCTGCAAGAGAAGAGGAAGCAGGTGAAAGAGGCTAACCCAAAACGAATAGAGAAAAACTGGTAGGCTTGCATAGCCAACCTCTGAGCTGTTTATTTTGCTTCGAAAGTATTACTTTTGCCGAATGGAATATAAAGTTTTAACAATGGCTTTAATAAGACTCCTGACGCTCGTGACTTTCATGACGGCCTCCATTGCCGCGTGGGCTGACGACCTGAAAGTCGAGGTAAGCGCACCGTCACAAGTGGCTGTAGGAAGGAATTTCCAAGTGGCATACGTTGCCAATGGCGATGCCGAGAGCGTGACGATGCCCGAAGTCGACGGGCTGACGGTCCTGATGGGACCCTCCGTCTCGCGGTCTGCCAGCTACTCCGTCGTCAACGGCAAGATGGAGTCGTCTAAGCAAACGACCTTCACATACGTCGTCAAGGCCACGAAGACTGGCACAATAAAAATCCCACCCGCAAAGATTTCCGCCAGTGGCAAGAGCGTAACGTCTTCCGCAATAACAATCAACGTTGTCGAAAGCGCGGCAGCGGCGCAGAGCCAAGCCGGCTCGTCAGCAAACGCCAAGTCCAACGACGACGACCTCTTCATCCGTCAAGTCCTTACCCGCACGTCGCTCTACGAGGGCGAGGCCACGCAGCTCGTGACGAAGGTCTACGCCCGCGTCAATCTGAGCCAATTGTCTGATTATGCGCCCTCTAAACTCTCTGAGTTTGTGGTCTCTGACTTGTCCGACTCCAACATCTCGTTCAAGACGGAATACGTCAACGGTAAGGAGTATCAGGTGGGCGAGATTAGCCGCAAGGTGCTCATCCCGCAGAAGTCGGGCAAAATTGTCATCGAGCCGTGCAGTGCGGAGTTTGTCGTAAAACGCCGTGTCCGCAGGTCGGGCGGTGGCTTCTTCGACGATTTCTTTGACGACGTGCAGCTCACGCGTCAGACTGTCCGCTCGCCTCAGGTGACGCTCAATGTCAAGCCGCTTCCTGAGCCTAAGCCGGCAGGCTTCACGGGTGGTGTTGGCCAGTTTAAGTTTAAGGTCAATGTCTCGCCACTCGAAACGAAGGTGGACAATAGCGTCCAGGTGCGCGTAAACGTCGAAGGCACGGGCAATCTTAAGCTCGTAGGCCTACCCAAGCCCCAATTCCATCAAGATTTCGACACGTTCGACCCAACTCCCAAGAACAACATAGCCGATGGAGCCAACGGTGCCAGTGGCAGCCGTTCTGACGAGTATCTCATAATCCCCCGCCGCGACGGTAAGTTTGAGATTCCGCAAATGCAATTCTCATACTTCGACCCGCAACAAGGTAAGTATGTCAAGCTGACCCAAGGCCCGTTCACCATCGACGTGGCAAAGTCCGACGGCACAGCTCCGCAGCAGGGTGGGGCGGTCTCTTTCGCTGGCTCTGGCCCTGAGAAGGTCACATACACAGGTTCCGACCTCCGCTATCTCCACCGTACGAACACCCTCTCCGGGCGTGGCGACTTCTTCGTCTTCTCGCCCCTCTTCTGGGTCCTCATACTCATCCCAATTGTCGGGATGGTGGTCCTCTTCTTCATCTTCCGACAGAGGGCGTTCGATAATGCCAACGCCGGTCTCGTCAAGAGCCGCAAGGCCAACAAGATGGCGCGCCGCCGCCTCAAGCAGGCCGCCAAATACATTAAGGAGGACAAGCGTGAGGCCTTCTTTGACGAGGTGATGCGAGCCTTGTGGGGCTACCTGAGCGACAAGCTCACCCTCTCGCTCAGCGAATTGACCAAGGACAACGCCCGCGAGAAGATGGCAAGCCACGGCGTATCGCAAGAGGCGGCAGACAGCTTCATGTCCCTGCTCGACGAGTGCGAGTTCGCACGTTACGCCCCAGCTAATCTCTCCGCGACAATGGACGATGTATATCGCCGCGCCGCAGAGGTCATAGAAAAGATTGAAGCCAAAAAGTAACAGACGATGAAAAGATTTATCATATCGATACTGACGGTCGTTCTCTCCCTCGTAGCCTACGCCGAGCCATCAGCAGCTGATGCTGACGCCCTCGCCCGCGACGGCAAGTACGCTGAGGCAGCCGATGCCTACGAGGCAATCCTCAATGGCGGGCAGGAGAGCGCAGGTCTCTATTACAATTTGGGCTACTCCTATTTCAAGCAGGGGATGCTTGGCCGGGCAATCCTCAATTTCGAGCGTTGCCAACGCCTCAACCCCTCCGACCCCGACGTGGAGGCTAACCTTGCGCTGGCCTACGCCCTCACGGACAAGATGCAAGAGATTGAGCCTCTGTTCATTACAAAGCTGTGGCGAGGCTTCTGCGACGCCCTTAGTTCAGACGGTTGGGCTGTCGTGTTTGTGGTCTTGTTTTTCCTCATCATCGCGGGGTTGTGCTGCTTCTTCTTCGTCAATTCCGTCGCATTGCGCAAAGTCGGTTTCTTCTCGGCGGCCGTCTTGGCAATATTCGCAATTGTGGCGTTGAGCATATCGCTCCAGAAGAGGGCGGACGTCTTGAACAGCGACGAGGCCATAATAATGGTCTCCTCAGCCACGTTGGCCACCTCTCCCGACAAGAACGGCTCAGAAATGGCAGTTCTTCACGAGGGCACAAAGGTCGTCATTATCGACCAGCTCGGCGAGTGGGTCGAGGTCAAGCTGAAAGACGGAAACGTAGGCTGGCTTCTCCTGTCGAGCGTAGAGAAGATATAGGCCACTTTTAAAAGATAACAGGAAAGCGGCGGAGAGGTGTTGACCCCTTCGCCGCTTGGTTTTTTGTGAGAATGTCCGTGTAAGGCGCGTTCTCTTATTGCTTCACGTCGCCCACGTCGACAAACTTGTTGCTGATGGCGTATATCGTCAGCGCGATTGAAGAGTGGATGTTGAGCTTCCGGGCAATGTTGCGGCGGTGCGTCAGGACGGTGTAGACGGAGATGTTCATCTTATCCGCTATCTCCTTGTTTGTCAGGCCGCTTACCACGCACTTCACCACCTCCTTCTCCCTCTCGGAGAGCGTCTCGCCATTGGTATCGGTGTCGGGTTCTGGATTCTCGCCGCGCAAGATGCGGAAGAGGTTCGTAATGTCGTCCTCGGTGTCGAAGATGCTTATTTGCGCATCATAGCCTCGGCAGAGACGGCTCTCGACCACTGAGCTTACCAGGGCGACAAAGCGAGTCTCGCGGGCGCACTTGCCGCGCCACGTCTCGATGTCGAATTGCCCCCCAAAGGTAGGCGAGGCGATGACGACGGAGGGCATGAACGAGGCTATGCGCGTGTCCAGGTCAGCCGGTTCGCCAATTTCAAGATACGAGGCCTCGCCGCCAAGGACACGGCGCAAGGCGGACATGATTCCCATGCGCACGACGACGTGCTGCTCCGCCACGGCAATTTTTAGAGATGTCAGCTGTGCCATTGTCTTAATGCCCCCCCCCTTTCTATTTCTTGATTTTTGCGGGATTGCGCTCCATCTCGACAAGAGCGGGGATGAAGAGGTTGGACTCGATGTCGCAATGGCATCGCAGGTCGTCCTCAAGGCTAAAGATGTCGTAGAGAACCTGATGCACCTTCAGGGCGTTGTCGGCGCAGGGGAAGTAGCGGATCATGACGTTCTTAAGCTCCCGCAGGTGGGTGTCGATGTTGTCGTGCTGGCTTATGAAGTTGGTGAGGTCGAAGCCGTCGAGTCCGTCCTCGCCGCTGTTGAGGCGGTTGGCGTAGTCGAAAAGCACCTTGTTCTCGTAGGTGAGGTGCCGGTTTACGGCAGTGGCGTACGTGTCGAAGAGGCGGACCACGAGAGCCGAGAGGGTGGTGTCGCTAACGCTGCTGACCACGTTGACGAGCTTAGCGCGAAGCTCTGGAATCTTGAAGTCGGTGTAATACTGGTGGGCGTTGCGGAGGAAGCCTATCATGGTCTCGATGTCGATGTCGCGGAAGAGCGTTCCGTCGGTCGAGGCCACGTAGTTGACCACGGCGAGGAACGTATGGCTGTCTACGCCCGAGGCTTTGCACACTTGGCCTACGGTCTGGTCGCCAATGCCGAGGCTAATACCGAAGCGGCTCAGGAGGAGCAGAATCTGGTAATGCTCGGAGAGTATGTCGCCCAATTTATTGTTCTCGGTAAATTTCATGTTTCAATGTGTCGATGGGTGAAGTCGTCATCTTGTCTTGACGGACACAATTATACGCATTTTTGGTGTGAAAATGGCGGACTGTCCGGTGGGTGACGATGGGTTGGGAAATGGGTGTTGAACGGTGTTTGAATG
>JALEMI010000077.1 GCA_022768325.1 Bacteroidales bacterium | reverse complement strand
GCTCACCCTGCTCGCCGCCGTCGTTGTAACGGGGACGGAAAGGACGGTCGTTCTGCTCGCCATCGTTGTAGCGAGGGCGGAAGGGACGACGCTCACCCTGCTCGCCGCCGTCGTTGTAACGGGGACGGAAGGGGCGGTCGTTCTGCTCGCCATCGTTGTAGCGAGGGCGGAAGGGACGACGCTCACCCTGCTCGCCGCCGTCGTTGTAACGTGGACGGAAGGGGCGACGCTCGCCCTGCTCACCACAGTCGATGTAACGAGGGCGGAAGGGGCGGTCGTTCTGCTCGCCGTCTTTGTAGCGAGGGCGGCAGGGGCGACGCTCGCCCTGCTCGCCGCCGTCGTTGTAACGAGGACGGAAGGGGCGACGCTCGCCCTGCTCGCCGCCGTCGTTGTAACGAGGGCGGAAAGGGCGGTCGTTCTGCTCGCCGTCATTGTAGCGAGGGCGGAAGGGACGACGCTCACCCTGCTCGCCGCCGTCGTTGTATCGGGGGCGGAAGGGACGGTCGTTCTGCTCGCCGTCATTGTAGCGCGGGCGGAAAGGCCTGCGCTCTCCGTCAGCCTCACGGCTGGCGAAACCACGTCCGTCGCCGTCGCGGCGCTCGAACCTGTCGTTACGGTTATCGGCACCCTCGGAGCCGTAGCCGTTCTTCTCTTCGTTATCCATTTATTGTTTGAAAAAAATTGTTTCGGGAAACTGTTATTTCTTGTGTTGCTCAACCCACTTGCGAGCCTCGACAAACGCCTTGACCCATGGGGTGACGTCGTCGCCCTTGTGGTCGGCGGGGTATGCCGCACATTGCCATGGGAAGATTGCTCGCTCGGGGTGAGGCATGATTGCCACGTGGCGACCGTCTGCCGATGCCATGCCCGCAATGTCGTCCGCACTGCCGTTAGGGTTGGCGGGATAGCCATGATAGCCGTAACGGGCAATGACGTTGTATTTGTCGGCCTCGGCGGGAATGCTGAATCGTCCCTCGCCGTGAGCCACCCATACGCCGAGGCGGCTGCCGCTCAAGCTCTTGAACATGACCGTCTCGTTCTGGGGAATCTCGACGCTGAGGAATTGGCTCTCGAACTTGTGGCTCTCGTTGTGAAGCATCTTCGGGCGAAGCTCCGGAGCCTCGCGGTGCAAGAGACCGAGCTCAATGACCAGCTGGCAGCCGTTGCAGACGCCAAGGCTGAGCGTGTCGGGGCGAGAATAGAAGTTGTCGAGAGCCTTGCGAGCCTTGTCGTTGTAAAGGAATGCGCCAGCCCAACCCTTTGCGGAGCCCAGCACGTCGGAGTTGGAGAAGCCGCCACAGAAGACAATCATGTTGACGTCTTCGAGCGTCTCGCGCCCGCTTACGAGGTCCGTCATGTGAACGTCCTTAACGTCGAAGCCGGCGAGGTAGAGTGTGTAGGCCATCTCGCGGTCGCCATTGACACCCTTCTCACGAATTATGGCCGCCTTGACGCCCGTCTTGCCATGCGAGAGGCTGAGACCGAGGCTCTTGAGGCTGCCGTCCCATCCCTGAGGGAGACGGAGGGCAAGGGGCTGCTTCTTATAGTTTGCCTCGCGCTCGGCCGCCTTGTTGTCGCGGCACTGGAGGGCGTCGAGCTTAGCGGAGGTGCTGAACCAAATGTCGCGCATCTCGTCGATGTCGATGTCGAGTGTCTGACCCGCCGCGCTGATGCTGAGTGTGCGGGCCTGCTGCGGACGACCGAGGTAAGAGAACGCCACGCCTGCCTTTTCAAGCTCGGCGTTGACGACCTCAATGTCGCGAACCTGAAGCACAACGCCAGGGTTCTCCGCAAAGAGGCTCATTACGGCATCCTCACCGTCGGACGGGATGTCGACATTGATGCCGCCGCTGGTGTTGGCAAATGCCATCTCAAGAAGCGTCGTGACGAGACCACCGGCAGAGATGTCGTGGCCAGCAAGAACGAGTCCTTTCTTGATGAGACCCTGAATGGCCTCGAATATTACGCCAAACGTCTCGGCATCGGCCACGGTCGGAGCCTCGTCGCCCACACGGCCAAGAACTTGCGCCAATGCGCTGCCGCCAAGGGCTGGCTTCACGCCGCTCATGTCGATGCAGATGAAGGAGGTAGCCTCGTCGCGAACCATGACGGGCTCCACAATCTTGCGGATGTCGCTCACCTCGCCCATGGCCGAGATGATGACCGTGCCTGGGCTGAGGACGGTGCGTCCGTCGCTATATTTCTGGGTCATGGAGAGCGAGTCCTTACCCGTCGGTATGTTGATTCCGAGTTTGGAGACCCAATCGCTCATGGCCTGAACAGCCGCATAGAGGCGGGCGTCCTCACCCTCTTGACGGCAAGGCCACATCCAGTTCGCCGAGAGCGAGATGCCCTTAAGCCCGTGAACCATCGGGGCGAAGACGATGTTGGTCAACGCCTCGGCAGCCGACATGACAGAGCCGGCGGCAGGGTCGATGAGACCAACGGCAGGCGCATGGCCAACGGTTGTAGCCATTCCGCGCTCGCCCTTATAGTCGAGGGCTACGGCTCCCAGGTCGTTGAGGGGCAGCTGAATCTCGCCGGCGCACTGCTGCTTTGCCACTTTGCCCGTGACGGAGCGGTCCACCTTGTTGGTCAACCAGTCCTTACAGCCGACGCTCTCCAATTTCAAGACGTCGCGGACATAGTCGGCAATCTTCGTCACGTCGTAGTCAACCTTCTGATACTTACGCTCAACGGTCTTGTCCGTCATGACGGTCTTGGGCGGATTTCCGAACATATCGGAGAGCTTCCAGTCGATGGGCTTAACGCCGTCCTTGTGGCTGAAGGTGAAGTTCATGTCGCCCGTAGTCTCGCCGACAACGTACATTGGCGCACGTTCGCGCTCCGCGATTTTGCGAAGCCCGTCAACGTCTTTCTTCGCCATTACGATGCCCATGCGCTCTTGGCTCTCGTTGCCTACAATCTCGCGGTCCGAGAGGGTCTTGTCGCCAATGGGGAGGGCGTCCATGTCAATGTTGCCGCCCGTCTCCTCAACAAGCTCGGAGAGGCAGTTGAGGTGTCCGCCCGCGCCGTGGTCGTGGATGGAGACTATCGGGTTGTTGTCGCTCTCCACGAGGCCGCGGATGGCGTTGAGGACGCGCTTCTGCATCTCGGGGTTGGAACGCTGTACGGCGTTGAGCTCAATCTTATTGCCATACTCGCCCGTATTGACCGACGATACTGCGCCACCGCCCATGCCGATGCGGTAGTTGTCGCCGCCGAGCAGGACGACGTCTTGATTCTTTTCGGGGGTCTTCTTCAGGGCGTCGCCCTTCTTGGCAAAACCAACGCCTCCGGCCATCATGATGACCTTGTCGTAGGCGAGGGTGCGGCCGCCCTCCTCATGCTCGTAGGTCAGGAGCGAGCCGCAAATCATTGGCTGACCAAACTTGTTGCCGAAGTCGCTTGCGCCGTTCGAGGCCTTGATGAGAATCTGCGCGGGCGTCTGGTAGAGCCACTCGCGGACGCTCACGCCCTTCTCCCATGGGCGGTCGTCGGCAAGGCGGGAGTAGGAGGTCATGTAGACAGCCGTGCCGGCCATTGGGAGGGAGCCCGTGCCGCCACCCATACGGTCGCGAATCTCGCCGCCGCTGCCCGTGGCTGCGCCGTTGAAGGGCTCTACTGTCGTGGGGAAGTTGTGGGTCTCGGCCTTGAGGGAGAGGACGGTGTCGATGTCCTTGGCCTCAAACTCAGAAGGCACGTCCGCCCTCTCGGGGGCAAACTGCATGGCGACGGGGCCCTCAATGAAAGCCACGTTGTCCTTATATGCCGATACGAGGAAACCGGGGTTGGTCTCCGAGGTCTTGCGGATTAATTTGAAGAGGGAGAGCTCTTTCGTCTCGCCGTCGATGACGAATGTGCCGTTGAAAATCTTGTGACGGCAGTGCTCTGAGTTGACTTGCGAGAAGCCGAAGACCTCAGAGTCGGTCAGCGGACGCCCAAGGCGTTTGCTGAGGCCCTCAAGGTAGGCTATTTCTGCCTCGGAGAGGGCGAGACCCTCCTTTTGGTTGTAGGCTTTGAAATCTGTGATGTGGACAATTGGGTCAGGCTGTTTGTCGATGGTGAAGATTTCCTGATCCAACCCTTTGTAGAGGTTTTGGAGCATCGGGTCGAAGCTCGACTTCTCGTCGGGGACAGCGAAGAACTCCTCAATTCGTGTGATGCCCTCGAGACCCATGTTTTGGGTTATTTCGACGGCGTTAGTGCTCCAGGGCGTGATGGTCTCGCGGCGTGTTCCGACGTAGAAGCCGGGAAGTTGTTGAGCGTCAATCAGTTCGGCACCGCTAAAGAGCCAAGTCAGTTTGCGAACGTCGCCGTCGGCAAGAGCTTTTGAAGTCTCGACCGCCAGGACATTCTCTCCTCTGAAAAATACTACCATCTTGTTTTGTAAGGTTTTGGAGCGAGCCGGCTGCGTTTTGAGCCGCTTCTCGTCCCCGGGTATTGTATAGTGGTTTTGTTTTCCTAAAAAATCTGCAGATGCTACTGTCCCGCCATCGCCGGCGGAGCCTTTACCTTAACAACGAACGAAAGTAGCGAAAAGATTGATAAATGCGGCTTTAGATGCGTAAAAAGATAAGATTAGATACCTTTGTAAAGAAATGGGGGCATGAGCATGATGTCTAAACATATCGGCCAAATGGAGAGAATACTATGGGCGGCAGTCGTTATTGCCGTGGCATACGTGTCGTACTCCCTCGGCGCAAGCCGCGCCAGCAATGAGGCTCTCACCCACGAGAAGCAGCTCCAGACAGTGGACATCAACGTCTTGCGTCAACAAATGGCTAAGATTAGCGAACTCGCCACCGTAAGCTACGACTACACCGACATCGCAAACCACAAGAAGACCGAGAAGCTGTGGGGATACGACATCCCCTTCTCAACAAGCACAATCTTAATAAGATATAGCGGCACAATCAAGGCGGGAGTGGACATCAACGCCGCCACAATCACCGTCCGCGACTCAACGGTCAGCATCGCCCTACCCTCCCCCAGAATCATCGCGCACAGTGTGGACCCCCACACAATCAAAATACTAAACCAAGACAACGGGCTTTTCTCCTCCATCAAGATAGCTGATTTCCAGGCGTTTTGCATGGCTCACCAAGACAGTATGCAGAACGCCGCCATAGCCTCCGGCCTGCTCGACGAGGCTTCGGCAAACACCATGGCGAGCCTTGAGCTGCTGATGGCCCCGCTGCGGGGCATGGGCTACACCGTAGTCCTGACCACCCCAAAAGAGGAGGAGGAGACATTCCAAACTGACAATTTCTTTGCAAAATAAATTACTAATCCACGGTTTCCATTGCCAGATGGGATGCCACAACCAACAACAGTAGACATGAAAATCAAGACAGCACGTGTCTTTGCGGTCGTATTCGCATTGATGGGCGTCGCCCACATCGCAGCAACGTTCCACCCGATGTTCGCGGGCAAGTTCGCCTGCCTCCCCCCCGAGCCTCGCGCCGAGTTCACCTACATCAGCCTCGTCTTCGGACTCTTCCACGTCTTGTGCGGCGTGCTGCTCTTCTTCATCTTGCCCAAGGTGCACGAGAGCGTCTTCACGCGCCGACTGTATGGCACGGTCATGTTCGCCCTCATCATCGACGCCATCGTGGCCCCAATCTTCATGCGCCACGACCCAAGCTCCACGGCTCTCATTTGCCTCCTCCTCCCCATTGCCGTGCTAAGCTACAAGAAATGAGGCTGTTAATGTCTTGATTCCGACACCGTCGCACGTCTCTCTCCGAACTTCTTTATGTTAAAGAATCTAAATGCCCTTGACTCGTCCCTAAGGTCAGGGTATAGCTTTGCGTCTGCATGCAAAAAGTTCGTACGACATGAGTTGTAAAACAAAATTCAAAATCGGAGAGTTCTCACAGATGATGCAAGTCACCGTCAAGACGTTGCGCCACTACGAGCAGAAGGGCCTCCTGCTGCCCACCGCGACCGACGAATGGACGGGCTATCGCTACTACACTGTGGAACAGATGCAGAAGCTCAAAGGCATCCGCGACCTCCAGAGGCTCGGTTTCTCTCTCGACGAGATCAAGGACCTCTACGACGACGAATCGCACACGCCGTCGGTGGGCCAGATTGACGAGAAAATCGAGGAGACGGAGCAGCAGCTCAAGACGCTCATCGCAAGACGGCGCAACCTGCTCGACTGGCGGAACTCTCGCAACGAAATCAAGACAATGGAAAAATTTTCTATCCAATCGCTCCCTGAAATCATCGTAGCAAGCCACAGGGAGGTCATCCCCTCCTACGAGGCCATTGGCCCCATGTGCGTCAAGACCATCGGACCCGAGATGCAGCGTCTCGGCTGCAAGTGCACCACCCCCGGCTACTGCTTCACCATCGAGCACAACAAGGAGTACAGCCCCACGGACATCGACATCGAGTATTGCGAGCAGGTCGAGCAGCTCGGCACAGACTCCGCAATAATCAAGTTCAAGGTCATCCCCGCCGTCCCGACGGCCATCGTCATGAAGCACTACGGACACTACGACCGCTTCTACGAGTCGTACACCGAGCTCTTCAAGTACATCGAGGAGAACGGCTACAAGGTGGTCGGCTCGCCACGCGCGTCGTACATCGATGGCATCTGGAATCAGGAAGATCCTGAGAAATGGCTCTCGCTGATCCAGGTACCCGTCGAGAAGGCCTAAACAACCACACACCGTCTGACAGCAAGCCCCGCCACGATTAAGCTCTTGGCGGGGCTTTTGCTATTCTTTTCCCCAATCGCGGGGTGGGCTTGCGCAAGAGGGGCGGGCATACGTACATATCAAGAGCGCCCGCCTGAACATATAGTTCGGGCGGGCGCTATGTTTGATTGTCCTTGGCGAGAGGCTACCTCTCGTGGAGACTACTCAGCTGCAGGAGCTTCAGCAGCTGCGGTGCTGTCAGCCTCAGCTGCAGTAGAGTCAGCAGCGGCGCAGCAAGCGGCAGTATCCTGAGCGGCAGCAGCACAGCACTTTGTGGTGTCCTGAGCCTCACAACAATTAGCGTTGTTGGCGCTGTTGCCGGTGCAAGCTACGAGCATTGCAGCAACAGCTGCGATTGCGAACAGATTCTTCATAATAGTTTATTTGATTAATGTTGTTACGTAGTCAGTTTGTGAATACGTCGCAAAGTTATCTTTTTCATTAAACGATTATACAACGGACGCTGAATTTTTCTGTTAAAAAGGACTAAACACTTCATTTTACGGGAAAAATTAACACCACACCATCTAAAAACACACCTCGTAACACGCCAAACAGACGCTATCGCCCTGATTCAGACCTGCTAAACCCGCCGCAACAGATTTTTTTAACTAAATTCGCGTAACAGGCGCGTCCACGAATGGCTCATGACAAGCAAAGAAATAGAGAACCACGACGACACTCAGTAAGCATCTCACTGAGCGACAAGGAGTTGGCGGCAATTGAAGAGTATTGCGCCCTGTTCAACAAGAAGTCTCGCGCGGCCGTAATTCGCGAAGGCGCCATTCGTTTTGTCCGAGAGAAGATTATTGACCGCCAGACGCACCTCTTTCCCGACTTATATGATGGCATGACGTCGGTGGCAGAGCCGACAACGTCCGCCATAGCCCCTACGGCCACGTGCCGCAGACGTGGTGTTGACATGACGCCCTCGCTCTTCGAGGATTTAGACTTCGACTCTGATGATGACGACGACGACGACCCAACAGAATGAGGCGGAGACAGAGCTGCCGAAAAAGGTCTATTACACCGTTGGCGAAGTGGCCCTCGCCCTGGGCGAGTCGGAGAGCTGCATCCGCTTTTGGGGTAAGGAGTTCGCCTCGTTCGTCAAGCCGCATCGCAACAAGAAAGAGACGCGCCTCTTCACCCCTCGCGACATCTCGACACTCCGCAGCATCCGTTACCTGCTCCGCGAGAAGGGGCTGACCATTGCCGGGGCAAGGGAGAGCCTCGCGGCGGCCCGACGCTCCAAGCAAGCCCCCGAGCAGACGGACATTTGCGACACGTCGCTCGCCGTAAAGGCCGAGGTGATTTGCCGCCTCCAGGACATCAGGGAGCGGCTCCTTTTGATTGAGAAATACCTTTAAATAAGAACATGACATACACAATAGGCGACGCCATTGCGGCTCTCGACTCCGTGTTCCCCCTCGCCACGCAAGACGGGTGGGACAATAGCGGCCTGCTCGTGGGCGACACGCGCGCCGAGCTTAAGGGCGTCCTCTTCGCCGTCGACATAACCGAGGAGGCCGTCAGCGAGGCCGTGGCCAAGGGGCATAACCTAATCGTTGCCCACCACCCCCTCATGTTCCGCGGGCTCAAACGCCTTACGGGACGTAACGCCGAGCAGCGCATCGTGGCCGCCGCCATTCGCCACGACATCGCCCTGGCCGCCTTCCACACCCCGGCCGACAAGCACCTCAGGGGGACGAGCGGGACAATTGGGCGGGCCATTGGGCTGAAAGAGATTGCCGTGCTGGCTCCCGAGCGCGACGCGCTGTGCAAGGTTGTCGTGTTCGTCCCGACGAGCCACGCCGAGGCCGTAGTTGACGCCATGTCCGCCGCCGGGGCGGGTCACATCGGGAATTACAGCCACTGCGCATGGCAGACCGAGGGCGACGGACAGTTCCGCGCGGAAGACGGGGCTCAGCCCTACGTTGGCCAATTAGGCACGACGCACCACGAGACCGAGAGCCGCGTGGAGATCATCTGCCCGCGCCATCTCGCCGCGAGGGTGATGAAAGCGGCCACCGACGCCCACCCCTACGAGGAGCCGGCAATTGACATTACGCCCCTCGCGAATAGGCATCAGACCTTCGGCTACGGAGTTGTGGGAAATCTCCCTAAAGAGCTGAACGCCAAAGAGTTCCTTGCGCTATTGAAGGAGCGCATTGGCTGCGACTGCATACGCTTCGCCGGTGAGCGGGAGGCGATTCGCCGCGTGGCGATATGCACGGGCAGCGGCAGCGAACTTGTGGGCGACGCCATAGGCTCTGGTGCCGACGCCTACGTCACGGCGGACATGAAATATCACCAGATGAGCGACGCCGCGCAAGAGATTATGGTGGCGGACATCGGCCACTTCGAGAGCGAATCGGTCACTAAGCAGATATTCAAAGACATAGTAAAAGAAAAATTACCTAACTTTGCCCATTACGAAACATACGAGGGGGCTAACCCTATAAAATACTATTAAAAACATTTATGGCAAGCAGCGAAGAAAACATCGCCAAAGAGCTGCCCATTGAGCAAAAGCTCAAGGCACTCTACGACCTTCAACAGGTGAGTACAAAGATTGACAAAATCCGCACCATGAGGGGAGAGCTGCCCCTTGAGGTCGAAGACTTGGAAGACGAGATTGCAGGAATGCAAACCCGAGTCGCAAACTTGAACGATGACATCAAAAAGCTCAACACCCTCGTTGTTGAGTACAAGAACAAAATCAAAGAGGCAGAGGCCCAAATTAAGAAATACGAGAGCCAACAAGGCTCCGTCCGCAACAACCGCGAGTTCGACGCCATCTCGAAAGAAATTGAGTATCAGGACCTCGACAAGCAGTTCAGCGAGAAGAAGATTCGCGAGTTCACTGCGGAAATCCACCACAAGCAAGAGATTTTAGACGACACGAAGACCCGCATCGAGGAGCGCAGCCACGACCTCGAGACCAAGAAAGCGGAGCTCGACACCATTGTCGCCGAGACACGCCAGGAGGAAGAGGCCCTCGAAAAAGAGGCCGACGAGATAAGCAAGGGAATTGACGAGCGTTCGCTCGCCGCTTTCCACCGAATCCGCGGCAACGCCCACAACGGCCTCGCAGTGGTCACCATCCAGCGCGGCGCATGCGGCGGATGCTTCAACCACATCCCGCCCCAGCGTCAGCTCGACATTCGCCTCCACAAGAAGCTCATCGTATGCGAATATTGCGGCCGTATCCTCGTCGACGACGGCTCGCAGCAGGGCATTGACGACGGCGTACCAACCCTCAAAGAACGCAGCGCCAAAGCGCAAGCCTAACCTTAGCAATCCCCCGGCCGGCGGCAATTCCACGTGCGTCTTGAGCCATGATGATAGAGATTGAGGGCAAAGTAATCAACACTGAGATTTTTCGCCGCCGTTTTGTCTGCGACATCAGCAAGTGCAAAGGCACCTGCTGCTATGACGGCGACAGCGGCGCACCCCTTGAAAAAGAGGAGCTCGACAAACTGACGGAGGTATTCCCGGCGGTCGAGCCCCTTTTGTCTGATAAAGAGCGCGAAGAGATTTCACGCCAAGGACTGTGGGTGACCGATGCCGACGGCGACTTCGTGACGCCGATAATCGACGGGCGCGAATGCGTCTACACCAACCGCGAGCCGGACGGGACGTGGAGCTGCGCCATTGAGAAGGCTTTCCGCGAGGGCAAGACGAATTGGCGTAAGCCCATCTCATGCTATCTCTACCCCATCAGGGTGAGCAAGACCCGCAAATATGAGCTACTGAACTTCCACGAGTGGGAGGTATGCCGCCCCGCAATGGAGCTCGGCCAGAAAGTGGGGACGCCCGCCTACAAGTTCCTCCGCGAGCCTATTATTGAGAAGTTTGGCGAAGACTTCTACAAGGAACTGGAGGAGCTGGAGCAAGAGCTCTCGCGACAAGGCATCATCTGAATCATATAAACATCACATACACAACGAATTAAGAACCATTTAGTATATGGGAAGAGCGTTTGAATATCGTAAGGCCCGCAAGCTGAAGCGTTGGGGCAATATGGCCAAGACGTTCACGAAACTTGGCAAGGAAATCATCATAGCCGTCAAGGCTGGCGGCCCCGACCCTCACTCAAACTCCAAGCTCCGCGCCCTTATTCAGAACGCAAAGGCTGAAAATATGCCTAAGGAGAATATCGAGCGAGCAATCAAAAAGGCTACGAGCAAGGACCAGGCCGACATCAAAGAGATGGTCTACGAAGGCTACGGTCCCCACGGCATCGCCATCCTCGTCGAGACAGCTACCGACAACACCAACCGCACCGTGGCCAACGTCCGCAGCTACTTCACCAAGCTCGGCGGCTCGCTCGGCACGTCGGGCAGCGTCTCTTTCATGTTCGAGCACAAGAGCTTCTTCAAGGTCAAGAACAAGGAGGGCGTAAACCTTGAGGACCTGGAGCTTGAGCTCATCGACCTCGGCGTTTCGGAGGTTTTCCTCGACGAGGAGGAGGACCAAATCAACATCTACGGCGAGTACGAGAGCTTCGCTCAGGTGCAGAAGTACCTGGAGGACAACGGCTTTGAGCTTGTCAGCGCTGAATTTGTCCGCATCCCGACCGACACCAAGACCCTTGCCGACGACGAGGTTGCCGGAGTGGTCAAGCTGCTGGCTAAGCTCGAAGAGGATGAGGACGTGACGAACGTCTACCACACCATGGCCAACGACATCCCCGACGAGGACTAACACGCACCTCCGCCATCAATATCTCACAATAGCGCATCTCGCAACACGCCAGATGCGCTACTTTTTTTGTGGCGAAAGCATTGAAAATCAGCAGGACACTTTGGAAAGTTGAAGGCAAAAGGCTAAATTTGCACCGTCTTAATAACACAATAATATATGTACCTCGACAAAGAGAAGAAGCAAGAGCTCTTCGGTCAGTACGGAAAGTCTAACACTGACACTGGTTCACCTGAAAGCCAGATAGCATTGTTCTCGTTCCGTATCAACCACCTCACTGAGCACATGAAGCTCAACAAGAAAGATACTGCTACGAACTACTCGCTCAAGAAGCTTATCGGCCGCCGTCGCCGTATGCTCGACTATCTCAAGAGCCGCGACATCAATCGCTATCGCGAGATTGTAGCTAAGCTCGGTCTGCGTAAGTAAGCAGGGAACTTTCGCTCTTGCGAAACGAAAAGATTCCGCCTTGGAGATTTGGGTCTCCAAGGCGGAATTGCTTTTATGCCCCCCTTTGAACGCCGTTCAAAAGGTTTTCAATCACCGTTTAAACACCTTTTGAAGAGCCGCCTAACGCGTTATCTTTGCACAAAGACCACCCGCAAAAACATCATACTAATGCCCTCCTCCACAGATATTCAGAGACGAGCCGCCGCCCGCGACTTCGCCATCCAATGGAAAGACCGCGGCGACGAGAAACAGGAGACGCAACGCTATTGGATCTCCTTGCTCGGCGACGTCCTCGGAACGCCACAACCCGCCAACGCCATAGAGTTCGAGAAGCGTGTCAAGCTCACCCACACCAGTTTTATCGACGCTTACATCCCCGCCACGCACGTCCTCATTGAGCAGAAGTCCATCGACATAGACCTCACAAAGGCATACGCCCAGTCGGACGGCGCGAGCCTTACG
>JALEMI010000040.1 GCA_022768325.1 Bacteroidales bacterium | reverse complement strand
ATTTTTTCAATCGTCGGTGTCGGAAGGGGTTTCCCTGAGTTGTCTCCTTAGCACTGTGGGCGATTGGCCTAACCTCATACGGCAATACTTGCCGAAGAAAGAGACATTTGGGAACTGGAGAGCCTCGGCGATCTCCTTGATGGGCATTTGGGAAAACTTCAGCAGATGTCGGATGTCGGTTTGGACGTACTCATTTATCCAATCGAAAGCCGTCCTTCCGCTTATCTGTTTGCAGACCGTGGAGAGGTATTTGGGAGTGACGCAGAGCTGATTGGCGTAGAACGTTACGGAGCGTGGCTTGACCATGGTGCTTGTGAGCAACTGGATGAAGCGTTTGAACAGGACGGAACAGATTGTCTACTCATCGGCCGACGGGCATTGCGTCTGGCTGAAAGACGTCGCACGGGTGGTGAAAGAGTACCCGACGGCCGACAGCTACATCACCAACAACGGGGAAAAGTGCCTACTGCTGGGAGTGGAGCTGAAGAAAGGGAAAGACATTGTGAAAATGGGGGACGAAGTGAATGCCGATATTTCGGACTTTGAGAAAACGCTCCCCGAGGACGTGACCATATTCAAGATAACGGACCAGAGCAAAGTTGTTGGCGACAGCGTACCCAACTTCTTGCAGGAGCTGCTTATAGCCATCTGCGCGGTCGTGATTGTCGTCATGTTGTTGCTTCCGCTTCGCGTGGCACTTGTCGCGGCATCGACGATACCGATTTCGATATTCGTCTCCTTGGCACTATTCTATGCCTTTGACATTGAGCTTAACACGGTGACGCTTGCGGCATTGATAGTGACCTTGGGAATGATAGTGGACAACTCGATAGTCATTATCGACAGCTATTTGGAGATGATAAGCGAGGGAATGTCTCGTTGGCATGCCTCGATACGCAGCGCGACGCACTTCTTCAAATCCATCATGTCGGCCACATTGGCCATAAGCGTCACCTTCTTCCCGTTCCTCTTCACGATGACGGGCATGGCGGCGGACTTCCTGAAAAGTTTCCCATGGGCGATAACGCTCATTCTGATGATCTCACTACTCGTTGCCGAGTTGCTCGTCCCCTTTATGCAATTCTACTTCATCCGCAAGCCAGGGAAAAGAAACAAGCCAAACGGGGGTAGGAAGAAAGCCTCGCTTCTTGACGGCCTGCAGAAGTGGTATGACCGCCTGATAGACTGGTGTTTCAAGTACCCCAAGACCGTTCTTGGCATTGGCGTAGCGTCCGTTATAGCGGGAGCCGTGCTGCTGAGCCGAGTGCCTCAACAGCTCATGCCGACGGCGGAACGCAATCAGTTTGCGGTGGAGATATACCTGCCGACGGGGACGGCGGTGGAGAAGACGGCAAACGTGGCCGACAGCCTTGAGCACCTGCTGCGCCAAGCCCCTCGTGTCGTCTCGGTGGCATCGTTTAAGGGATGTGGCTCGCCCCGGTTTCAGACCTCTTACGCGCCACAAGCTGGCGGGCCAAACTATGCGCAATTCATTGTGAACACGACGGGCAACAAAGATACCGAGGCATTGCTTGACGAATACACGCCCAAATACCGCGAGGCATTCCCCGAGGCCGTGGTACGATTTAAGCAGTTGAGTTACAGCGAGGCTTCGAACCCCGTGGAGATACGCCTGAGCGGTGACGACCTCAACACATTGCAGAGCGAGGCTGACCGAATTGCCAAGATTATGAGAGCCATGCCGAGCCTGACCTTGGTACGGACGGACTTCAACGAGCCTTTGGCGGCCACCCGCATTACGCTCGACGAAACAAAATCGTCGAGGATAGGCATAACGAACATGGCCCTGGAGACGACACTCGCAATGCGATACGGAGGCGGAATGACCATTGGCACGGTATGGGAAGGGGACTACGACATCCCCATCGTCATGAAAAGCACACGTTCGGACAGAGCCGACTATGGCGACGTGCGCGACGAGCTGATACCCGTGGCCGGAGGCTTGGCTAACGTACCTCTGCGACAAGTGGCGGACATTGAGCCATCGTGGGAAAACGGGCAGATAGTGCGGCGGAACGGGATACGCACCATAACCGTCATGGCGGAAACCGAGCGCGGAGAAAACGCAATAAAAGCAATAGCGGAGGTACGCGCGGCAATTGAGGAATCACCTCTTGCCGAGGGCGTAAGCGTGACGTACGGCGGCGAGCAAGAGAATGGCGACGAGATGATGCCCAAACTCATGAGCGGCCTGCTCATTGCCGTCGGGCTGATATTCTTCATCCTGGTTTTCCACTTCAAGAGGGTAAGGACGGCCACGCTGCTGCTGGTGTCGCTCTCACTCTGCCTATTGGGCACGGCCATAGGGATAATGGCCCAGGGTGTGGACTTCAGCGTCACGTGCGTGTTGGGCATTGTAAGCCTCATGGGAATCCTTGTCCGCAACGGAATCATCATGATTGACTATGCTGAGGAGTTGCGCAAAGAGGAGCGGCTTCACACTCGGGAGGCGATCTTGCTCTCGGCGAAGCGACGTACGCGCCCAATATTCCTGACCTCGGCGGCCACGTCGATGGGCGTAATCCCCATGATTCTTGGTGGCAGCAGCCTGTGGATGCCGATGGGCGCGGTGGTTTTCTATGGCACACTTATTACCATGGTTTTCATCTTGACCGTCATTCCCGTGGCCTATTGGATGGTATTGAAGGGCAGTACCGAACGGCGCATAGCTCTTGAAAAAATGGAAAAAGAATAGCGATGAACACTTTATACAAATGGGCGTTGTTGGCCGCCATGAGCATGGCCACACAGCTGCCGACGCAAGCGCAGAGAGTCTACACGCTTGACGATTGCCGCACGATGGCATTGGAGAACAACATAAAGATAAGGAACGCGCAGAACGACGCGGAAGCCGCGCAGCATACGCAGAAAGAGGCATTCACGAACTACTTCCCGAACATCAGCGCGACGGGCGTGGGATATAACGCCAACAAGGGGTTGGTGGAAATGGAGGTGGCACCCGGCATGAGCCTGTCGTTGCTCAAAAACGGCATCATGGGCGGCGTGACGGCAACTCAGCCCATATTTGCCGGCGGACCGATTGTGAACGGCAACCGCCTTGCGGCAGTGGGCGTCGAGGCCAGCCAGGTCCAGAAAGAACGGGCGGAAAACGAGGTCCGGACGACCGTTGAACAGAACTTTTGGCAAGTCGTGACCTTGCAAAAGAAGCTCAACACGCTGCGCACCGTGGAATCGCAACTTGAAAACATCCAAAAAGACGTGGAGGCATCGGTCAAGGCGGAGGTAAGCACCCGCAACGACCTCCTGCAAGTCCAGCTGAAGCAAAACGACATGACGAGCACACGCATCAACATAGAGAACAACCTGACGGTGTGCCGCATGATGCTGGCTCAATACATTGGCGCGGACGAGGACTCGGTCATTGTGGAGAGCGCCATACGGATGGACACCATCCCGGACTTTCCCCACGACATATATTGCGACCACCAGAGCGCATTGGCCCAGACGCCGGAGTACAAGCTACTGGACATCAACGTGCGGGCCAGCCACTTGGAAGAGAAGACCGCGGTGGGCAAGAACCTCCCCACCGTGGCCGTGGGCGGCGGCGTGATGTATGACAACCTTGTGGACAAATCGCACACCTTTGCCGTTGGCTTTGTCACGGCATCGGTGCCCCTCTCGGGATGGTGGGGCGGCTCGCACTCCATAGAGAAGGAACGATTGCAGATGAAGAACGCGGAGAATCAGCTTGCCGACAACTCCAAACTACTCATCATTGCCATGCAAAAGGGATGGGCAGACCTTCAAAACGCCTACAAACAGATGGCCATAGCGAAGAAATCCATCGACCAGGCATCGGAAAACTTGCGACTGAACAACGACTATTATCATGCGGGGACCACGACCATGAGCGACCTGCTTGACGCAGAGACATACCTCCAGCAAAGCCGCGACAAATACGTGGAGGCGTATGCCCAGTTCCAAATCAAGATTGTTGAATACCTGCAAGCGACAGGGCGATGAGAGGGCGGCAATTACGGATGGCGACGCACAATAATCTCGACCCGTCGATTCCGCTTTCGCCCCTCCTCAGTATCATTTGACGCCACGGGCGACGACGCACCGGCGGAAGAGACTGAAATTCGGGAACTATCTACACCTCTCTTCCGCAAAGCATCGGCCACGGTCCTGGCGCGGGAAAGACCAACTCGGAAATTGAGGGGGTCGTTCCCTTTGTTGCAAGTATGGCCTACCACGAAAACGTCGTAATCGTCATTCTCGACAAGCAACGCGGCTATTTGGTCGACAACGGCCTCAACATCGGGAGGCAGAGTTGTACCGCCAAGAGGGAAACTCATGTCGCCCGCCTTGTTAATTCGCGACTGGAGGTCATCGTCGGCTACGGGAGGGATGGAATCTTGCCGAATAAATATGTACAAGCTATCGGAATAATCGGGCTCGGCGATATATGGCGTTACGGGCGTGGCATTGACATCATCGAAAATGGCGCGGCGGACGGGATTGGCGGAAACATTGCCCCTCTTGGCGCGTCGCAATGGGATGGAGAACGAGAACTGGACACCGGCCATGATGGGTCTGAGCGAGTGGCACGAGGGCGACTGCAAGACGCTGTTGTACTGGGTGTTGACATAGCCGTCGCTCTTTAGGCAATCGGGATCGTATTGCGGGAGATTGCCACCCGTAAGTATGTCGGAGAGCGAGCCTCGGGCGAAGAGGGCGACGGAAAAGGACACGCCACTCCTTGCGGAGAAGGACACACCCGTCTCCGCCCCTGCACTGGCAGAGAGCCTCTTGACGGGGAGAGAGCCATCGGCGTGAGCATCAATGGAATAGAAGCCATTGATGGGCATATCGAAGAGCGTCAGATTGTATTGCTCGTAGAAACCCTCCGTCGTTATGGAGCCCCCTTTGACCTCATACTTGGCGGAAAAATTGAGAGACATGGCAACATAGGCGTTGGCGAAGAACGAGGCGCGACGCCGGGGCGTAGCTCGGAAAGAGAGGCGAAGGGGAATGTCGAGGGACGTGACGGCTTGGCGTTCGTCGATGTCACGGAGGATGGTATGGTGTTCAAAGGGGTCGCCATCCTTGTCTATGGCATTTGGCTCGACAAGGAAGCCGCTATTCTCGGTGCGCATCCGCCATGACGACAAGGCGAGACCGGAGCCGACAGCCCACTGGGGGCGGAACCAAAAGTCGTAGGCCATTGCGGCACTCCACCCTATCGCTCCCGCGGCATCCGCGCCCGTGACACTTGCGGGGAACGACCATGCGCCACCCGCCGTCACGCTGAGCGAATGACGACACAGGACGGAATCGGACAACACGGACTGAGAAAAACACGGGGAGGCGAAGAATAAAACCCAAACCGCACAGAGCGCGGCAGGAACACGGAACAGCCGGAAACGACACATAACTCGCCTTGCGAAGAAGTAAAAGAAACGAGCCGAATTGCTGACTGACAATCCGGCTCTAAGAAACTTGTACCGACTCCCGGGCTTGAACCGGGGACCTTGTGATTATGAATCACACGCTCTAACCAGCTGAGCTAAGTCGGCAAGAAAAGATTATTGTGGTACCGACTCCCGGGCTTGAACCGGGGACCTTGTGATTATGAATCACACGCTCTAACCAGCTGAGCTAAGTCGGCAGAAGATGCTTGGGTTCTTGTTGGGGAGAAGTCCCTTGCGAATTGCGATGCAAAGTTACATCTCTTTTTTAGAAATACAATAGAAAAATCATGAAAAAAATCACACTCTGATATTTGCATAACAGAAACAATGCATAAATTTGCAGTCGAATAATGGAAGTGATAATGCGGTAATAGCTCAGTTGGTAGAGCATTGGCTTCCCAAGCCGAGGGTCGCGGGTTCGAGCCCCGTTTACCGCTCTCATAGATTAGGCGACAATCTCGACAAGAGAGAAACAAGGTTCGCCGACCTCCTTTTTGAAAATGATGATGAACAAGAAAGGCGACGTGTGTCGTACTTATTGTGAGGCAAGGGCTTCACTACGGCTCAAGAGTCGCCGTGAGCGAATATTCGGGTTATCGATTCCCCACGAAAATCTAAGAGGTAAAAATCATCAATAATTTATACCCTTCCCTTTTTCTAAAACGATTCACCTTTGAAACTTATTGTTAAGACCTTCGTCGGCATCGAGCCGTTATTGGCCAAAGAGTTGGAGCAGTTGGGCGCTGCCAACATTGAAGTGCAACGATGCGTAGTGAATTGCGAGGGCGACCAAGAGACGTTGTACAAGATATGCTATCGTTCGCGTCTTGCCGTACGTGTAATGGTGTCGCTCAAGGTATTCCCCGCAGCCGACGAAAACGACATCTATAAGAACGTCCGCACAATAGCCTGGCACGATATATTAAAAGACCGCACGACATTCTGCGTGGACCACGTGACATTCAGCCAGAGGATGAATGACTCGGTCTACATAGCCCAGAAAGTCAAGGACGCGATAATTGACGAGATGATGGAGGCCACGGGCGACCGTCCCTACGTCAACGCCGACGACCCGGACTACATGGTCAACGTCCACGTGACGGACGAGCGCGTGTCTGTAAGCATTGATGCCACTGGCGCACCGCTTGACAACCGCGGTTATCGCCCCGAGGGCATTGACGCAGCGACAAACGAAGTCCTGGCCGCCGCCCTTGTGGACCTGTCGGGATGGCAACCGTCCATGACGCTCATTGACCCCATGTGTGGCGCAGGCACGATATGTATCGAGGCCGCGATGAAGGCGCGGAACATCCCCGCCGCTTTTTATCGCAAATATTCGTTCTGCTTCGAGAGCTTCAAGGACTTCGACGCCGACCTGTGGAAGAAGGTGAAAGACGAGGCGGACGGAATGCGCAACAGCGTACGCCTCAGCATTGTAGGCAGCGACATTGACACGGACGCCACGGACATTGCCAAAACATCGACACTGGAGATGCGCCTCACGACGGACGTCCGCATCAACAGGAGGAGCGTAAGGGAGCAAACGCGAATGACGCAAGAGGGCGTCGTAATCACTTGCCCACCAACCGACCCCGACCAGACACGACGCGGCCTGCCCGACTTTTATAAGGAGGCCACCTATTACCTTTCTCACAACTTCCCCGACCACGACGTGTGGATTTACAGCACGGATGCCGATGCAATGGACGCAATTCCATTTGACGCCGAGCGCGAGCTTCAGGTAAGGGACGGCTTCTTCAACCTGTACCCGTTCTAACGACACACGCGCGGATTTGAGCAATACACCCCCGAGGGAATAGACCCCCTCGGGGATTTTTTTTGCCCTCGGAGCATCGGCTCTTTCATTTAGCCCACCTGGCGAGTTACGCTGGGTCGATGTGGTCGGAAGGTGGCTGCTGGTCTTCCAGCCGGGCACATCCGCTTCGCGTATGTACCCAGTTACTGAGGTACGGCCTCCCGGCCAGCGGTGGTTGGAAAGGAGGGAGGTCGTTACTCATGATGATTTGAGGATGTAAATGAAATAGCCGTGCCTCGGAGCATCGCGGGACCTGATTGGCACACGGTGTCACATGGCATGAAGTGATTGCAATGACGGGCTGAAATTGCAAAACGCATTGGGCAATTTTGGGGGCTAAATGTCATTCGGCAATGAACAAAATGACCGAATTATTGAATAAGTGCATTACAAAAATGGAAGTCGGGCGAGGGGGCGAAAATGGGCAATGGGCGGCAATGGGCATTGCAACAAACTAAAACCCAAAGGGTTGCACTTATTCATAGATTTTTCACTATTTGAAAGCCCTACAAATTGAGAGGAAGATGTGTTAAAGTGCGTGTAGGTTCTTAATTTTGAGGGCGGAAACTACGTATTAAGACGTAGTGACGGAATCAGATTATTGGGTTGATGTAGTGGCCTCTACATTATGTCCGGAGAATCAAAAATGATAGAGCACAGCGGTACCGTTGTCGGCGTTGAAGGCGGCGTACTGAAAGTCGAGATAATAAACAGCTCGGCTTGTGGCGCGTGTAGTGCCGCGGCGTTGTGTTCGGCGGCGGAGAAGCGTCGCAAGATTGTAGACGTCATGCCGAGTGGCGGCGTTGAATATACCCCAGGAGACATAGTTACATTCGTAGGCGAGGAGAGCATGGGCGTCAAGGCGGTAGTGCTGGCCTACGTTGTCCCGTTGCTGCTCGTTGTAGGCGGACTTCTGTCGGCTCACGTTGCTGGCTTTGGCGACGCTGCGTGTGCCGTGGCGGCCTTGGCACCCTTGGCCCCGTATTACGTCATATTGTGGCTGATGAGTGGTAGAATAGACAAGACATTCATATTCAAAATAAAAAATCAAAATCAAATTCTATAGGGAACATGGATTTCTCATTTATCATGATAACTGTCGCAGCATTGGCAGCGACTGGCCTCGTGGCGGCGGTTATCCTTTACTTCGTGTCGCAGAAGTTCAAGGTGTTTGAAGACCCGCGGATAGGCGAGGTCGAGGCGGTATTGCCCGGTGCCAACTGCGGCGGTTGTGGCTTCCCGGGATGCCACGGCATGGCTTGCGCCCTTGTTAAAGCCGACGACCTGAGCAGCCTGTCGTGTCCCGTTGGCGGACAGGACGTGATGCAGAAAGTGGCCACCATTTTGGGCAAAGAGGCTGTTGCCGCCGCGCCGAAAGTGGCTGTTGTCCGTTGTAACGGCACGTGCGAGGCCCGCCCGAAGACCGTAGAGTATGACGGCGCAAAGAGCTGCGCCATCTTGGCGGCGAACTTTGGCGGCGAGACGAACTGCTCGTTTGGCTGCCTTGGATGTGGCGACTGCGTCAGCGCGTGCCAATTTGGCGCGATAAAGATGAACCAGGAGACCGGCCTGCCCGAGGTTGACGAAGAGAAGTGCGTAGCCTGCGGCGCATGTGTCAAGGCTTGCCCGAAGTCAATCATCGAGCTTCGGAACAAAGGCCCGAAGAGCCGCCGTCTTTTCGTCTCGTGCGTAAACAAAGACAAGGGAGCGGCCGCCATGAAGGCTTGCAAAAACGCGTGCATAGGCTGTGGCAAGTGCGCGAAAGAGTGCCAGTTTGACGCCATCAAGGTCGAGAACAACGTGGCGTACATCGACTTCATGAAATGCCGCTTGTGCCGCAAGTGCGCGGCAGCCTGCCCGACACACGCCATCCACGAGCTTAACTTCCCGCCACGCCCAGCAGTAAAGCCCGAGGCCAAGACACCCGAGGCACAGGCTCAGGCACAGGAGCAAGCCGCTAAGGCACAGTGAGACATACGAAAAAGAGACAACCCCTTATATCCATACGTAAAGTGTTGAAGACATTCAAAATAGGCGGCATCCACCCGAACGACATGAAACTGTCGGCGGGCAGCTCTATCCGAGAGCTTGCCGTGCCAGCCGAAGTTAAGATACCCGTCAGTCAGCATATCGGAGCCCCGGCACAGGCCGTGGTGGCTGTTGGCGACACAGTCAAAGTAGGCCAGCTCATTGCCCAATCCACAGGCTTCGTATCGGCAAACATCCACTCATCGGTCTCTGGCAAAGTGAAGAAGATCGAGGAGTTTGTCGACGCCAACGGCTACAAGAAGATGGGCATCATCATCGCCACCGAGGGCGACGAATGGATGGAAGGCATAGACCGCACGAACTCCATCCGCCGCGAGATTACCATGGAGCCAGCCGACATCATCAAGCGCATCCAAGAGATGGGCATTGTCGGCATGGGCGGCGCCACATTCCCCGCTCACGTCAAGTTGTCAGTCCCTCCCGGCAAGAAGTGCGAGGCATTGATTATCAACGCCGTGGAGTGTGAGCCCTACCTCACCTCGGACCATAGGCTCATGCTTGAGCATGGCGAAGAGGTCCTGATAGGCGTAAAAATCCTGATGCGAGCCTTGGGCGTAAACAAAGCATACGTCGGAATTGAGAACAACAAGCCCGACGCCATAGACAACCTCAAACGCCTGGCCACGAGCTTTGAGGGCATTGAGATTGTCCCGCTGAAACTCCGTTACCCACAGGGCGGCGAGAAACAGCTTATTGACGCCATTACGGGTCGGCAAGTGCCGAGCGGCAAACTGCCCATCGACGTGGGGGCCGTTGTCCAGAACGTTGGCACCGTCTTCGCCATCTACGAGGCCGTACAGAAGAACAAGCCCCTCATTGAGCGCATTGTCTGCGTCACGGGTAAGCCCCTGCGCGAGCCGAGCAACTTCATGGTAAGAATAGGCACCCCCGTTACCGCCCTCATCGACGCGGCAGGCGGAATGCCCGAGGACTGCGGAAAAGTAATTGGCGGCGGTCCAATGATGGGACGCCCCTTCACGCGGCTTGACGTGCCCGTTGTCAAGGGCACATCGGGAATCACCCTCATGAACGTGGAGGACTCAAAACGCCGGGAGGCCAGCAATTGCATCCGTTGCGCCAAATGCGTCAACGTATGCCCCATGGGTCTTGAGCCATACCTCATGGCCACCTTGGCGAAACTTGGCCGATATGACGACCTCCGCGAGGCGCACGTCATGGACTGCATCGAGTGCGGATGTTGCATCTTCACGTGTCCGAGCAACAGACCGATATTGGACTACGTCCGAGCCGGCAAAGCCAAAGTGGGAGCCCAGCTCCGCGCAGAGGCGGCAGCCCGCAAAGCCGCGGCAGATGCCGCGAAGGCAAAAGAGGCCGAGGGCAAGTAGCCACACACACAGCAGAAAGAGAATCCCACTACAAAGCAAATAACAGATAGTAGATGAACAAATTGACCATAGCGCCGTCTCCACACGTCCATTCGGGCGACTCGGTAAGGCGCAATATGTTTGGCGTGGCAATAGCCCTCGTGCCGGCCTTGGCCACCTCATTGTGGTTCTTCGGCCTTGACGCATTGGCGGTCATCTTGACCTCGGTCGTTGCCTGCGTAGCCGTTGAATACCTCATTCAGAAATTTATCTTAAAAGTGCCGACCACCATCAGCGACGGCTCGGCCATCGTCACGGGCTTAATCTTGGCGTTCAACCTACCGCCAGCGTTGCCGTTGTGGATTGTCGTCATTGGCGCGATATTCGCCATTGGCGTATGCAAAATGACCTTCGGCGGCCTCGGGCAGAACATTGTCAACCCCGCCATTGGCGGACGCGTCTTCCTCTTGATGTCGTTCCCCGCCCAGATGACGACCTGGACATTGCCCGACGTTGACGGGACCACGGGCGCGACGCCCCTCGGCCTCCTGAAAGATGGCCTCAAGAGCGGCAAGACGGTGAGCGACATTGTGGAGCTTCCGGCCACGTCAGACCTCTTCTTCGGCGGCATTGGCGGCTCGCTTGGCGAGGTATCGGCATTGGCCATCTTGATTGGCTTGGCGTTCCTACTCATTGCGCGTATCATAACGTGGCACATCCCCGTTGCCGTATTGGGCTCGATGGCCGTTCTTCAGGGCATCTTCTTCTTGGCATCGCCTGAGAGCTTCGCGTCGCCAGTCTTCACCCTCCTGACGGGTGGCGCACTGCTTGGCGCAGTGTTCATGGCCACGGACTACGTCACGTCGCCCATGTCGACCAATGGCATGATAATCTATGGCTGTGGCATTGGCGTCTTGACCGTCTTGATCCGTAACTTCGGCGCATATCCTGAGGGAATGTCTTTTGCCATTCTCATCATGAACCTCGTTACGCCACTCATCAACAGATTCTGCAAACCTAAACGATTCGGGGAGATTGCGAAATGAAAAAGCTTGAATCAACACTGCCGAACATGGTCATTGTCTTGACCTCCGTCACGCTTATCTCCGCAGCCCTGCTCGGCGTAATGCAACAGCTTACCAAAGAGCCAATTGCGCAAATTGAGCGTCAGACACTGGAAAACGGCATTAAGAAAGTCATGCTCGGCGGACAAGACGGCGAGCTGACCGTCACCTCCACCGACACCGTCGAGAAAGACAACTCGACATTCATCATCTACACGGCAGAGCAAGGTGGCAAGCACCTCGGCAAGGCCGTCAAAACAACCGTCACGGGCTTCTCACCCGGCCTTACCGTCTTGACGGGTTTTGACCCCGAGGGCAACATCCTTGGCTACGAAATCCTCGCCACGGCAGAGACCCCAGGCCTCGGCGCAAAAGCCGGTCAATGGTTCCAGAAAGGCGAGAAGGGCGACATAATTGGCAAGAACCCCGGCGCGAACAACCTGACCGTCTCCAAAGACGGCGGCGAAGTTGACGCCATCACGGCCTCGACCATCACGAGCCGCGCCTTCCTCAAAGCCATCGGAATGGAATATGAGGTCCTGAACGACGACGTCACCGAAGCCTCGACCAGCGCAACGGCGAAAGCCGAATTGGGCGACGAGAAATAACGCAACTACTTCATAATCCGAAAGATATGAACAACCTGAAAGTAATCATAAACGGCATAATAAAGGAGAACCCGGCCCTCGTCCTGCTTCTCGGCATGTGTCCGACGCTTGGCACGACCACGTCCGCCATAAACGGCATGGGCATGGGACTGGCCACCATGGTCGTCTTGATGTGTAGCAACACCGTCATCTCGCTCATCAAGAGGCTCATTCCTGACATGGTACGCATTCCCTCCTTCATCGTCATCATCGCGACGTTCGTGACGGTTCTTGAGATGCTCATGAAGGCGTACGTGCCTGCGCTCTACGCGTCGCTTGGCCTCTTCATCCCCCTCATTGTCGTCAACTGCATCGTCCTCGGTCGCGCCGAGTCTTTTGCGGCAAAGAACACGCCCTTGGCCTCGTTCTGCGACGGAATAGGCAGCGGCCTTGGCTTCACCCTTGCGCTGACGGTTCTTGGCGCCATCCGCGAGATATTGGGCTCGGGCATGGTGTTCGGAATCAGCCTTTGGGGCGAGGAGTATGGCATCCTGGCATTCGTCCTTGCGCCAGGCGCATTCATCGCCTTGGCATACCTTATCGTAATCGTGAACAAACTCACTAAGAAGGCATAAGAACTATGGAATACGTACTCCTGGCCATCTCGGCCATCTTCGTGAACAACGTCGTGTTGTCACAATTCCTCGGCATCTGCCCGTTCCTTGGGGTATCGAAAAAGATGTCGACGGCGGCTGGCATGGGCGCGGCCGTGACGTTCGTGCTGACGTTGGCGACCATCGTTACCTACCTGTTGCAGAAATACGTGCTGAACGCGTTCCACATCGAGTATATGCAGACGATACTCTTCATTCTCGTCATCGCCTCACTGGTTCAGATGGTGGAAATAATCTTGAAGAAGATGTCGCCCTCGCTTTATTCTGCACTTGGCGTGTTCTTGCCCCTCATCACGACGAACTGCTGCATCCTTGGCGTTGCGATAATTGTGGGCAATGGCGTTGCCGATGGCAGCTACGACCTCATCAAGGGCGTTGTCTTCGCCATTGCTACGGCAATTGGTTACGCCTTGGCGTTGATTCTCTTCTCCGTATTGCGCGAGCACTTGGAGCTGATGAATGTGCCCGAGGCTATGAAAGGCACTCCCATTGCGCTCCTTACGGCGGGCCTCATGGCGATGGCTTTCGTAGGATTCTCTGGAATCGTGTAAAAGGGATTTTCTGCCCGAAAGGGTTTTAGAAAGATAGCTCATCCGGCAGGCTTGGATTGTTTCAGGTCTGGCGGATGAGTTTTTTTTTGAACTGAACCCCACAACTTTCCCTACCTTTGCGTACAGCAGCCAACGCCATAAGACAATGACCAACAGAAAAATAGCCATAGTTGAATTCAACACATGGCACGGTGAATGCCTCACGCCGCAAATAGCCTACCTCAAAGCCCACGGCGACGACATCACCCTTATCTGCCCACGACGGACAACGTCAGCCATTGACAAAAGCGTCCTCGACGGCATCGACATCATCATCTGCCCCGAGAAAAAGGGCATGGCCAACGTATGGCACGTATGGCGGCTTTTGCGCCGCGGAGGCTACGACGCCATCATTCTCAACACCGCGCAGGGCAGCGAGTGCCTCAAGCTATGCCTCCTCCCTAAGCCGCGCCGCTCGGTTATTGTCGGCACAATCCACAACCTCAAAAAGCTAACCCACAGCTTCGGCCAACGACACGTTGTCCGCCGACTGGACGGCATCCTCGTCATCGCGCCATACCTCGTCCCGCACATCCCACCCACGGGAATACCGACCGCCTACTACTCCCCACTGCCGGCGGCGACAGCCACATCCCAAATTGACAAAGGAGGCGACCGATGGATTGTAGTCCCAGGAAACGTAGAGTTCAAGCGACGCAACTACAGCTCGCTCATAGACATTGCCAAAGCGGCGAAAGGCAGAGCCGTCAAGTTCATAGTTCTCGGCAATTCGCAAAAAGCCGACGGCCCTGAGTTCCGAAAGACGGTATGCGAGGCGGGACTTGACGAGATGTTCATCTTCTTCGACAGCTTCGTAGACAGCGAGACCTTCGACGCTCACGTCGTGGCCGCCGATTACCTCTTGCCCCTCATTGACGACAAGCTCCCATCGGGCGCGGACTACCTGACAAACAAGACCTCGGGGACGTTCTCCCTTGCGGCACGATTTGGCAAGACTATGTTGTGCCACAAGACGTTAACGCCACTCGCCCCTTTCTACCCATGCGTATTCTACGACACCACGGAAGACCTCCTGTCCGCCGTGGAGCTGGGCAAGCAGACAACAGCTAAGCCGTTGGATTTCAACGAAGAGGCGGAGCGATACAACACGTTTATTGACAATATTATTAGCAAATAGCCAATTCATATCACCTTGAAAAAGCACATTCTCACCATCGCGCTCCTCAGCATCGGCGCAATAACGACATCGGCACAAGAGGCTAAGCGCGACACACTGAACGTCATGGCCGAAGCCTGGACCTCCGTGGCTACAAACGACGACCTCCGCCCCCTCCTGAGCTACAGCAACGAGTGGGGCCGATTCACCCAATATGACCAAGGCGAAGCCGCGACATACGCCTCGATTGCGTACAGCCACGCGTTCAAGAACCCAAAGCTCCGCTTCAAGACGGGCCTGACGGCTCAGCTGTCGACAGACGGCGACAGGACGATGCTTCACGAGCTGTACGCCGATTTCGACTTGTGGATGTTCGACGTCAAGATAGGCATGGAGAACTACACGCCCGTCTTGACAAACACGAGCCTTTCGATGGGCTCATACCTAATGAGCAATAACGCGAGGACGCTGCCCAAGGCGTGGGTCGGAATCCTCGACTACTGGGCGTTGCCACTCGACTTGATTCCCCTACCCTTTGCGGACCATTTGGCCAACGTCATTCAGCTTCGCGGCGGCGTATCGTTCGGATGGATGGACGACGAGGGCAAGGCGGGATATACCGACGACGCGCTCATCAGCGAGAAGTTCGCCTACGGGCGCGTGGGTTACAAATACGCGTGGGTATATGGCGGACTGTATCACAGCGTCATCATGGGTGGCCGCCTTGCTGACGGAACAAAGGTGCCGATGCAGTTTTGGAAATCGTTCTTCGGAAAGAGTGGCGACGTCAGCGTCTTCGGCAATGGCCAATTCCGCGGCGAGACGACAAATGCCGCCGGCGCGCATCAGGGAATGTGGGACTTCGGTCTTGAAGTGACCTTGCCGCGCGTAAACGCCACGCTCTACTACCAACGCCCTTTTGCCGACAACAAGGCAAGCTCACTGCTCGGTGAAAACGGTACGCCTAAAGACCTGACGCTGGGCCTGCTCCTGTCTTTTAAGAACACGAGCATCATAAAAGAGGCGGCCATTGAGTTCACCACGACCAAATGGCAAGGCGACGAGGGAACGCCAGACCCCTACATCCCCACACAGTCGGGCGGGTACACCCCCCTCTTCCCCGGCGACTTTAGCACGAGCCGCATCGCCTACCTTAAGGAGAACGTCCTAATTCCCGAAGACGTGGCAAAATGGGAGGCCGAGCATGGCGATATTAAGGAGGAGTACCAAATTGTTGGCTTCTTTAAAGAGGTGTACAACAGGGGTTTAGAGTATGGCGGACGAACGCTATACCTTACGAACTATTGTGTCGGGCAGGGGTGGACGCGCGGCGGTCTTTCCATGGGTCATTCGCTGTTCCACACTCGGGAGACCGTATCCCGCTATGCGCCCGAATATGCCGGGTATCTCGACCAGACGTTCTCCAACCTCCGCGTGCGGGCCGTCAATATTGGCATTCGCGGAGACATCCTCCCCGGGCGGCTCGACTACGCTCTGCGCGTCACGCCGTCGCGCAACTATGGCAATTATTCAGAAAAATACGAAGGCGGAAGCTTCAGCTGGACGCAAAAAGAGAAGTACTATTTCACGTCGCCAAAGAATGAGACGTACACCCGTCTCGACATGAATGTCGCCCTGCGGAATGGTTTATCGCTCCGCACGACGTGGACTTACGATTTCGGCGACCTGTATCATAGCTTTGCCGCGAGAGTGGGTGTGAAGTACGAGGTCGGCATCCGATGACGGCGGTTTTGGGTTAGAAGACAAATCCCACATCCGAGGCGCATCTCCGTCCTCGGGTGGGGATTAAACAATACAATTGACCATTGACCGCCCCACAAAAAAGAACAGAAACCGGGTAAAAGGATAGGAAGGAATTTGAACTTCACAAAGCTGTGCTTGCTAATAACATCAGCATGGTAAAGTCCTGTATTGCAAAGGGTTTGGATGTCAGCGAAAAAGATGAGAACTCATTCACCCCATTGCATTACGCCGCCCAAGACGGACTTGAGGAAATTGCCAAAACCCTATTGGATGCGGGAGCTGACGTGGACGCAAAGAACGCCTATGGCAACACACCATTACTGACGGCAATGGCATACTACGAGCCGTCGCTGATAACGTTGCTTTTAGAGCGTGGCGCAAATAAGGACGAACAGAATAATTCTGGGGTATCGCCATATAGTTTGGCAAAGACCGTTGTAAACTACCCGTTGCTTCAGTTCTTTCGCACGAGCGTCGGCAATGAAGACGAAAGCACCCCGCAGGGCTAATCGTTACAAGGCCTCTCGACACACGGGAAGCTGTTGACAAACTTAATGGTGAAATCGGGCGACGGCTCAACAATCCTAATCGTGAAATCCTCACCACTGCCCACAAACCGCCACTCGCCGGGCTTGCGTGTGCTTCCGGTCTTCACCTCCACTTTGAGGTCGGGGAAGCTCTCCACTACCCTCACACGGAAATCAGCCGAGCCGCTGACAATTTTCACATCTCCACAAAGCAAAATCCCTTTGCAATAGCCGTCCTTGGTTATGCACTCGCGCCCGCTCGACGACGAGCAAAGCAACAACGTCAAGGGGAGAGCCAAAACGAGCAATTTCTTCATAACGTGTACCTTAATTAACGTGCGACATTGAGACTTTCGCAATGTCACGAAAAATATAATACGGCGGGGCGACGGGATGGTCGTCTGGTCTGATTGATGGGAAGCCTGTGCTTCGTTGGAATGGCTGACTGTCATGGAGATACGGGAATCATTAACGACACGACTGCCGCTTGGCTTTGAGCTTTTACCACCAAAAATTAACACCTCCCACCCCAATCAAATCACCACAACTAATAAATACACATCGCAGTGAATTTACAGCCAAGAGGTGTTGTAAAATATTACAATAACTCCCATCTCGCACAGAAAATCAACAAAACGCTCAGATTTCGCACATTTTACACCCCTCTACACTTTGTTAGTTGTTTAACACTATGTACATTTGCGTAGGAAATACGTACATTGTCTGTGAATTTCGATTGCTTTCATCACAACATGTGTACTCTTTGATGAAGATTTAAACATAACAACGAAATATGCTTACCATAAGTCAAGCCGTCGAGAAGGTCGTAAAAGTCAAGCCCTTCGTGACGGAGGCTCTTTGCGAGGGCCTTATCAACATATCGTCCCTCTCGCGACAAATCCACCCCATGGTGGAGAAGCTCACCGGCAAAGAGGTGAAGCAAGGAGCCATAGTCATGGCGCTAAACCGTCTCGTCCCGAGCCTGAAGGGCAATGGCGAGATGACTTACCGAAACATGATAACCTCCCTTGGCGACATCATCGTCAGGTCCGACCTCACCGACTACACGTTCCGCAATTCGCCCTCCATACTGGAGAATCACGTCAAGATAATGACGAAGCTCATAGGCCGACAGGACCAGTTCTACACCATGGTGCGCGGCGTCTTCGAGACCACCCTCGTTGTCGGCGCGGAGATTTGCCCCCTCGTCGACGAGATTTTCTCCAGGGAGGAGTGCTCGTACCGCAACTCCAACCTCTCGGCCATCACGCTTAAGCTCTCGACGGGAAACGTCCACTTCGTAGGCTTCTATTACCAGATTCTCAAATTCATAGCCTGGGAGGGCATAAACGTAAAAGAGGTCATCTCCACAACAAACGAATTCACCATCATCGTGGCCGAGGAGGATGTCGACGCAGCTTTCGCCATCCTCAAGAATCTTAAACAGAGCGGCAAGGTTATAGAATGAGGCCAAGCCTAATGCTTTCCAACGTCATGACCATACGCCGTGGCGCTTTTGTCGGCGCACTGAGCACCGTCTTGACGCTCGTCGCCCTCTCGCTCGCCCAAATCGACGCCTCTGCGCAACAAACCATTGCTCCCCGCAAGAGCAATAGTTCGTCGCAGTCCAAGCAAAACGGCGGCAAGAAGGGCAAAGACGAGACAATACTCCCCCACGTCAAGGCATGGCGCATGACCGACGATTTCACCCTGGCCGACACCGTCGTCGTCGACACCATCCTCGCCGAGCATCAGGTCCACAACCCTATTTGGAGGCGAAGCCCCGCCAACGTGACACTCGGCAACCTCGGCTCGCCAAGCATTCCGACCTTCTACCCCGCACTGCGTCGCGACAAGGGTGACGTGTTCTACAACTCCCTCCTGCCCATAATGCTCAATCCCGAGGATTTCACTTTCTACAACACCAAGACGCCATACGCCAACCTCACGTACCAAAAAGGCATCCCTAAGGCCCGACGCGAGGAGTTCTTCTCCGCCCTCTTCACGCAAAACATCAACAAGAAGGCGAATATCGGAGCAAAGCTCGACATCAACGCGTCGATAGGCCGCTACGAGGCCATGAGCGCGTATAACAGCAAGTTCGGCTTCTGGCTCTCGGTGGATGGCGACGTCTATAAGACGCAGCTCCAGGCGTGGTACCAACGGTTCGAGATTGCCG
>JALEMI010000113.1 GCA_022768325.1 Bacteroidales bacterium | reverse complement strand
AAAAAAAACAACTTCAGCGGTCAGAGGCCATATTCTTCCACTCCCCCAACCGCCGAAGCATTACTCTTTTCCCGCTGTCAGCCTACATCGCCGATTGGAACTGGCTCAGGAAACGCACGTCGTTCTCAAAGAAATTGCGGATGTCGTCAACGCCATAGCGCAACATCGCTATGCGCTCCACGCCCATGCCAAACGCATAGCCGCTATACTCTTTCGGGTCAATGCCGTTGTTCTCCAAGACCGCCGGGTCCACCATTCCGCAGCCCAAGATCTCCAGCCAGCCCGAACCCTTGCAAACGCCGCAGCCCTTGCCGCCGCATAGTGTGCAGCTCACGTCCATCTCGGCCGACGGCTCAGTGAACGGGAAGTACGACGGGCGGAGGCGTATCTCAACGTCCGAGCCGAACATCTCCTTGGCGAAGTAGAGCAACACCTGCTTAAGGTCGGCAAACGATACGTTCTTAGCCACGTACAGGCCCTCCACCTGATGGAAGATGCAGTGCGCACGTGCCGAGATGGCCTCGTTGCGGAATACGCGCCCAGGGAACACGGCCCTGATGGGCGGACGTTTGCGCTCCATCTCGCGCACCTGGACAGAGCTCGTGTGGGTTCGGAGCAAGATGTCGGGGTTCGTGTTGATGAAGAAGGTGTCCTGCATATCGCGCGCCGGGTGCTCGGGAGGGAAGTTCAACGCCGTGAAGACGTGCCAATCGTCCTCAACCTCTGGCCCTTCGGCCACGGTGAAGCCCAATCGCCCGAATATCTCTACAATTTCATTCTTAACTATCGAGAGCGGATGGCGGCCTCCAATGGGCGACGGTGTCCCGGGGCGGCTCACGTCGGTCTTCTCCACCTCCTTTTGCGCTGCCGCGGCTGCCGATGCCTTTAGCTCTGCAATGCGGTTCTGAGCCAATGTCTTAAGCTCGTTCAGCTTCTGACCCATTTCGCGCTTCAACTCGGGCGCAACGGTCTTGAAGTCCTCAAAAAGAAGGCTTACCGAGCCTTTTTTGCTAAGATATTTAATGCGCAGCGCCTCTGCTTCGTCCGCGCTGGCTGCCTTAAGCCCGGCTATCTCCGCCTTCAGGGCTTCTATCTTGTCTTTGAGCATTGTCCTGTTTTTACGAATGTTCGCTTTCTTACAAAATTACTTAATAATCACGATAATAAGCCCATAGCCACGCCCCTATTTGCGCCCCGTGCCGCGGCTCTCCACCTTTTTCTTCCCAAAGGTGTACGCCATGAAGTCCCCTCCGCGCTGAACCACGGTCATACGCCTGAGCCCATAGTCGTCGTTGCCAAACGACAGCGTTATCGACCCTATGTGGCGCAAGACGCGCCTGTCCGTCGGCACGAAGGTCACTTCTGTCGTCCCGCCCAGGTCCTTTGCCGTGACGTTCCCCGCGGCGCGTACGCCCCTAAAGTCCCCCGAGAAGCAGGCCATGACGATGTCCAGCATCTGGCGCAGTGCCGTGCTGCGTGCGGCGTCGGTCCATACCCGTTTGCCGCCGCTCACGTTCGTTATCCCCGTATGGTTCATTATCGTGCTGTCGCCCGCCGTGGTCAGGCTGGCCAGGACCAGTGTCCTGTGGCTTTTGCTGTATGTCAGGGTCCCTTTCTCGTGCGCGGCGTCGCTCAGCAGGCTCACTTGCCGTGTCAGCTCGTATGTGCACGTCATGCGCTCCATTTGAGCGTATGACGTCTCAATGCCGGCCTCCAACCGATTCAAGGCGTCGCTCGTCTGCGAATATGTGGCCGACGCTATGCCAAGAGCCACGACAGCCGCTATTATCCTCTTTTTCATCCCGTTTTTCTCGTTAGTTGAGCATTCCCGATATTGCAATGCAAATGTCGTGCGGTTCCGCCGGCCTCATCGCCGATTTGGGGCGGATTACTATTGGCGGGGTCATCAGGTGCCTCATGGCGTCCTGTTGCTCGGTCAGCTGCGCAATTATCATCCGCCCCGTCAGGCCCGACGGGTCAGAGTCCACAATGGCGAGCCGTTTCGTTTTCCGCAGCGATGCCCGTACCATGCCGTCCGTGTCAATGGGCCGTATGGTGCAGAGGTGGATGTGCTCAATCCTCGTGTTCTGGCGTTTCATCAGTGCCGTGGCGTCAGCCGCCGGCTGTGTCGTCGCGCCAAAGGAGAGCAAGGTTATGTCTTCCCCCTCGGCCAGTCTGTGCGCCCCGCCGCTTTTCGGCTCGCCCGTCTTGGTCTCCGCGCTCTCCGATCCGGGCTCAATTACCACGGCTTGCCGCGGGGTGCTGAGTATCTCTGCGTATGCCGCCGATGCCTCCGCATGGCAGGCGGGGGTCCATATCTCCGTCGTCTCCGATGTCGAGGCCATAACGCCGCCACTCTCAATGTCGGTGGTGCGCATGACCATGTTCGTGGTCGGATAGCTGTGCAGGAGCGACGCCCTTATGTCGGCCGCTGTTGTCGATACAATTGGCAACAGTCCCGCGCGTGCCACGCCAATGGCTTTGTTCACAATGCCCGGCGCCGCGTCCATCGGCATCACGGGTGCCGATGCGTGACCATACAACGCGCCAATGTCCATCAGCTGACGGTGTGGATGGCGTATCGGCGTGTCCGCCACGAGCGAGGTCAGGTATGCCCCGCGCCTCTCGCGCTCAATCTCTTGCCGCACGTTGGCCTCTATTGCCGATAGCTGTTGGCTGGTCGCAATCTGGCGCTCTTCCAACCATTTGCGGAATTGCTCAATCTCGTCCTCTGCTCCGCTCACGAAGGTCAGTGTGGTCAGGCCCGTCCGGGTGCGGCTGGTCTGCGTGGCCATCACGCGGCACAAGGCGGCATAGTCGCCCCCCTTTACGGCCTCAATGCACAATGTCTTGCGCCCCCTCACGGTCTGCCCGAAGCCGCCCAACTGGCGTATCATGTTGCCGTTAGATGTCGTGCCGTTGTTGTTCCACAGCACTATGCACAGCGGCAACGAACGCGCCGCGGCATAACATACCGATTCCAAGAAGTCGCCATCTGTGCCAAAGTCGCCGCAAGCCGTGCTGACCACAATCCGACGAGGCTCTCCCGCCCCGCCCGCTTGCGTCGTCGAGGCTTCCGCCAATGCCATGCCCACGGCCACGGCCATCTGGCTCGGCGACCCGTGGGAGTATACGTCGGCTGCCGACGAGAATAGGCCGCTAAAGAACCCGCGGCTCGTCTGCCGCCCCATCGACATCTCGGCCGTAAGGTCTTTCCCGGCGGAGATGTACGCGTCGTCCGCACCAACAAATCGTGCCAAGGCCACTTGCCCCACGTCGCTCCGGTTCGTCACGTAGTGGCAGTCCGATTCCACCTGAGCCACGCGGAGCGTCTCGCGCCCCGCATACGCTTTGCGGTAGTCGCTCAACACTTGCTCCTTAAACTGACCAAGGCTTATGTCTTCCGAGCCGCTCATCTCAGGTCTATGAACTTGACGGCCTTGCGGCTCATCGGCGGGAACATTATCTTGTTTATGTAGTCGGGCGATTCAAACGATACGCTGGGTGCCACCCGCACTTTCGCACGGAAGATGTCTTTTATCCGCTTCGCAAATGCGTCCGAGGTGTCTTGGCTCCCCACTCGCACTTTCACTTCGTCTGTCCCTAAGTCGTTGGTATACACCTCCACAACGTAGTTCACAATGCCGCCAATGCCGTCCAATATGTCGAATATGGCGGGCGGATACAGTGTCGTGCCCTTGAATTTTATCATCTGCCCCTTGCGCCCCACAACGCTGCCCAACCGGGTGGTCTGTCGTCCGCAGGCGCATTTGCCCGTATAGTGGTTCACCATGTCGCCTGTCCGGAAGCGGATTAGGGGCGTCCCCTCAATGCCGAGGGTCGTTATTGTCACTTCGCCCACTTCCCCCTCGCCCACGGGCTGACCCGCGTCGTCAAGGAATTCCACAATGATGAGCTCGGGCTGGCTATGCCCGCCGCAGAAATGCTCGCACTCCGTAAATGAGCTCTGCATCTCCGTCGAGGCGTAGGTCGTGTAGAGGCTCACCTCTGGCCATCGGGCTGCAATCTGTTGCCCGAGTTTTGTATATTGCCCGTCGGGTGTCCTGAGGGCTTCGCCTATGCAGATGAATTTCTTTATTGACGATGTGTGATGGTCAATTCCGTTCTGCTCCGCATGGTCAATCAGTTTCATCAGGAACGACGGTACGCACATCCCCACCGTCGGGCGTATCCGCCCTATCGTGTCCCACTGAAGCTGGGGAATCCCGTTCCCCACGCGGCATACGCCCATCCCCTTGGCTCTCGCGCCCAGGTAATATGCGAAGCCCGCCATGAACCGACGGTCCAAGGTCACCATCAGCTGCATTATGTCCTCTTCGCTGCATCCCGCCACGCCAAACGACAGCTCTTCATTATACGCCAATCGCTCTATGTCGCTCTGCGTCAAGGCTATCGTCACGGGGTCGCCCAGTGTGCCGCTCGTCGTGACGTAGTCGGCAATCTCGCGCTGACCTACGCAGATAAAGTCGGCGTTGCGGCTCTGCAAGTCCTGCTTTGTCGTCAAGGGCAGCCGGCGTAGGTCTTCTATCGTGCGGATGCTCTCGGGGGCGATGCCCGTCTTGGCGAACATCTCTTTATAAAAAGGAGACTTGGCCGCCGCGTAGCTTATCGCCTCGCGCAGCCGCTCTTCTTGGAATGTTTTTATCTCAGCCGCCGAGGCGTACTGGATTTCTGGGTGGGGTGTGAACATTCTCCCAAATTTTATTTTTTCGCTTTTACAACTGGGCCAAGATCTCTTGCGACGTCATGTCGCCAAATCCAGGCTGATGTATCTTGTAGTATCTCGTCATTTGACGTATCAATTCCTGACGCTCCGCACGGCTCATCTCCATTTCGGTCAGTCGGTCCGGCTCGGTCGTCGCCGCCCAATGCCAAAGGTCGGCCATTCTCCCCACGACAACGTCAGGATGCGGCGGAAGGCTGTCGGCCCATGTCCCCGCAATCATGTCGAATATCATGCGCCCGCCCCGGTCCGTGTCCACCCCGAAGCCCAGATATTCCGCCATCCGCATCATGAAGTAGAGGTGGAAGTTATAGTCCCCCTCCATTCCGTCGTCAAGGGTGGCTATGGCCTCACGGGCAAAGTCGAATAGGTCGGGGTCAGGCACGTCGGGCGGTATGGCGCGGCTCATCAGTTCCGCAATGAAGAAGGCTTCCGAGCGGCGGATTATGTTGAACGGTATTGTCCCAAACGGGCGCGATAGCCTTACGTCGCTCATCCGCCCCATCTGAGAGCTTCGCCGGCTCTTCCCTACGAACTCTACCATCGTCAAGGGCATCAGCCCAGGCTGGCTCTTGCCTTTCCGCCTATTGGCCGAGGCCATGTAGCCTCTGCGCCCCTCGTTGCGCGTGAAGATGTTGACAACGAGGCCGCCTTCGCCATATTTCACGGTCGAGAGTACAAGTCCCTCTTCCTTTTCTTCCCTCATTTTCATAAAGATAGCTCTTTCTCTCGCCCGTTGTCATCTTTGGCCGTCCCAAACGTCACTCGCTTGCCGCGAGCGGCCAGGTAGCCCACGAGTGGCGACAGTCGGCAATACTCCGCCTCTTCTTCGCTCCCCACGCGGGCGCATATCTCTCGCGCGTCGCTCATTAGGGCGGCTCTGAATGCGCTCAGCCCACGGGGCGAGGCGTCCATCTCTATGCGTCCGTCGCCGTCGGGGTGGGGTAGGGGTGTCGTCCCCGCCGTGCGGACATATCGGCGGGCTTGGGCGTATTCCGCCCATCCGCGGTATATGTATCCGCGCTCTATCAGGTCGCGGAAGTATATGTTGCTCTTGTCCAGCTCGTCGCGCATCTCTGCCAGGTGTCGCGTCATGAGTTCTTGCATCTGGCGTGTCTTGGCTTTTATCTCCGCGTCGTCCGCTCCTTTCGCAATGCTGATGTCGGGCAGTCGGTCCACTCCAAGGCGGCAACGCATCAGGTTGAGCGGCTGACCTTTAGCCACGGCGAGCCCATTGCCGTAGAAGACTATCGGGCGCAAGGGCAGACCAAATTCCGCCGCCAAGGCCGCCGCGCCTTTATGAAATCGCCCTACGCTGCCGTCCGAGCTCCGCTTCCCTTCGGGGAATATGACTATCGAACAACCCTCGTCAACAGCCGCGCGCAGTTTCGCCATGCCCGTCTCTTCCAACCCGTCGCCTACGCTCACGAAGCCCATCGATTCCACAACAGGCCCCAATACGACCGAGCGGCTCACCCATCCCTTCACGACAAATATTATCCGGTCCGACGATGCCATCAAGGCCAAGATGTCAAGCGACGACTGATGGTTGCTCACAATCACGGCCTGTCCTCCGCTCTCCACCTCAGGCCGCTCCACTCGCAATATCGGGCGGCACAAGCCGAGGTAGCCCCTCATCACGTTGTGAGCCACGCTCCGCGCCGCTTTGCGCCTACGACTTCCATTGCGCACTGCCAGCCACATCGCGCCGTTCGCAATCTGGCACACCGCGCAGGCAATCCCAAAGAGCGTCGTCGAGACCACCCCGCGCGTCAACGATGGCAAGGTATACGGCAGGCCCCCCTTGCTCACAGGCCCCGAGATTAACAGGCGGAACAGGATGGGCTGCACCACGAAGCTGGTCACAATGACGGCCATGAGCCCAAATATCGAGATCAGTCCCAATGAGTGGACCGCCGGGTGCCTACCAAACACTTGCGCCCCAAGTCCCCCCATGACGGCAAATGCGCTCAGCAAGATGGCCGTCTTGTGTCCACTCATAATCCGTTTCCCCCGTGAGTAACCGTTCTGCAGGCCGTCCATGATGAATATCGAGTAGTCGTCACCAACGCCAAATATGAAGGTCGACAAGATTATGTTGACAACGTTGAACTCAACGCCAAAGATGGCCATCAGCCCAAGGATTATCACCCACCCGACGACCATCGGCATGAAGGTCAGCAAGAATAGCTCCACTCGCCCATACGACGCAATGAGTGCCGCCGAGACAATCAGCGAGCTGAGCAACAGCAGCCAGTTGAAGTCGTCTACAATAAGGCGAGTGGCGCGCCGGCTGTAATACCCCATGTCCGCAATTATGGTGTGGGGCGTCTGCCCCAGTTCCGTCAGTATTTCGTCGCGGTTCGCCACTTCTGTCTCAAGCCGATAGTTGAGGAGTATGTTGTCGCCGTCTCGCGTCACCCAGTCGGCAAAGAGGGGCGAGGCGCATATCTCGTCCGCGCTTATGCAATGCCCCTCGGCTCTTTGGCTCGCCATCTCCACAAAGCTGTCAAATGCGTTGGGCGAGAATCCCATCACCGCTCCGCTGTCCCGCAGGGCGCGGCTCACGGCGTCAATGCGCTCACGGGTGAATATCGTGTTCCATCGGGCGGCTCTCTCCCTCGCTTCCGTCTCTGTCGGGAGAAAGTCTCGCCCTGCCGATTTCGCAAATCGGAGTCCCATGCCCCTGAGGCTGTCCGCCCGTTCTACGAAAGTTCGGGAGTTGGCGGCAAGCTCTTCGCTCGTCTCGCCCGTTACGATGGCGGCCGATTGGTGTCCGCCAATGCCGAGCGTCTCGTTCATCACGGCCTGCGATTTCTGCAAATGCTCGTCGCCCCGATAGTTGAGTGCCGCCATGTCGGCGTTAAATCTCACGTCGCCAAAGAAAAAGAGGCAAACCACGAATGTACACCCTATCGCCACGCTCAGCCACGTGTTCCCCGAGTAGTCATATCCCGCAATACGCTCCACGGCGCGGAAGGCTCTGCCGCCACAATTCCGCCCCACTTTCATCATGTGGGGCAAGAAGACGAGGCAAAACAACAGTGTGCCAACAAGGGTAAGCGACGCAAATAGCCCAAGGTGCCGCAAGACGGTCGACCCCGTGAACAGCAATGCCAAGAACGCGCCAATCGTCGTGACGCTCCCCACGGTCATCGGCCACGCCATCTCCCGTATAAGCTGACGGACGCTCTCCACGTGCAGCCCATGCGTCACCATGTGTATCGAGTAGCTCAGCCCCAATCCCATGATTGTCGCCCCCGTGCCAAGTGCCATTTGCGACAGCTCAATGCCCATGGCCGCGACTACCGCGCCCGCAAAGGCTGCGCCAAATACCACGGGGACAATCAGCAGGACAACCGACCGGATGCTGCGGAAGACGAGCAGCAACACCACGGTCAAGATGCTCAACGAGATGGAAAGGGTCAATATCTCGTCGCTCTTGACGCATTCCGAGTTCGATTCCGTCACCAGAGGCGCTCCGTAGGCATACACTTCCACCCCATGATGCCCGTCCTCAATGTGCAGTTTCTCAATGCTTTCGCCAATTATGCGGCTCAGGCTCACGCCAGCCCTGCGGCTCATGAAGTCGGCTTTGAGGTCCATGAACATCAACACTCGTCGCCCGTCGGCCGAGAAGAGGTAGCCGTCGTCCATTCTCAGGGTCTCCGCAAGGCCAAGGTCCCTAAGTCTCTCCAAGATTGGCAATGCCATCATGAGCGGGTCCCGCCCAAGGTGTGTTGCCATCTCGCTCCCCGCCGGGGAGATCAGCATTCCCTTTATCGTCCGCAGTCGTGTCGCCACTTGCTCCGGGCAAAATGCGCTGTCTATGGCGGCATAGTCGCTGGCGTTCAAGAGGATAGGCAGGTGGCGATATACAAAGTTGGCCATCGAGTCGGTCAGCTCCGGCCCGTAGAATAGCTCTATCTCCCCGTCGTCGCCAATCTCGTTTTGCAGTCGCTCCGCAAGGCGTTCGGCGGCTTCTATCAGTTGCGCGTCTTGGGGCATTCCGCCCGTCTCGTCGTTGCCTTCCAAGATGAATGTTATGCGGTCCATGGCTTTCAGCCGCCCCAAGATGCCGAGGTTCTGAGCGTCTTTGGCGGGGAAGAAGTCCGCTATGTTTTCCGATACGCTCATACGGCTGGCGCCGGAAACGACTGCGGCGACCACGACCGACATCGTCAGCCATAGCCGCCACGGGCTCTTGCCGAGCCATGCGTAAATCTTCAGGAAGAACTCGTTCATCGGCGTACAAGCCTTAGCACCACCCATGTCACTGGCCATGCCACGATGCCCATGGCAATCCCCAGCATTACAGACCCTATGGCATACGCCACGGCATTTCCGCCCGTGTTCTCCATCGAGGCGTCAGCAAGGCTCAGATGCACGTCAATTCCGCACACCCATCCGCCAAGACGCATCGCCCCGTACACAATGAACGGGATAAACGGAGGAAGGCTCACGTTGGCCGCCGCCGCCACAATTATCTTGTTCAGCCGCAGCAGCTGGGCTCCCCCAAGGGCGGCCACGGTCTGAAATCCCCATATCGGCATTACGGACATCATTACGCCAAAGGCCACAGCCGATGCCGAGCGCGACGCGCTCTCGCCCTTCGGGAGCTGACTTTTCCACTCGCCGTCGCGCAGCCACCGCCACGCTCTTACAGGGTAAAACCACACCAAGGCTATCAAGAACAGAACAGTGTTCAAGACGCTTATCCGGGCAAAGTCCGCAAACGGACGGAAGTGGCTCACCCTGTCCTCAGGATACGCCACCCGTATCGGGACGTTCACGACGCGTATGCCGCGCCACGCCATCCGAACCGCCACTTCCACCTCAAACTCATACCGAGGAGTGAAAAATCGTATCCCCTCCATCGCGCCAAGCGGATAAAGCCTAAAGCCGCTCTGCGTGTCGCTAAGGTCCACAAGGGTGAAGAGGCGGTACCAAAAGTTGGAAAATTTGTTGGCAAAGGTGTTTTTGCGAGGCATCCCGTCGGCCTCAATGTTGCGCGACCCTATGATGAACGATCCGGGGTGTGCCGCCTCGTCTTTCAGTAGGGTCCCCATGTCTTCCGCAAAGTGCTGTCCGTCGGCGTCCATGGTCACGGCCCGCTCAAATCCCATCGCCCGTGCGTGACGCAACGCCGCAATCAGTGCCGCCCCCTTGCCATGATTCTTGCCGTCAGGATGGTTGATTACGCTCACGCCGCCAGGCTTCTCCCGCAGCACGTCCGATGTCCCGTCCGTCGAGCCGTCGTCCATGACGATGATGTCCCGACACCATCGCGACGCTTCCCTACACACCGCGCCTATCGTCCCGACGTTGTTGTACGTCGGGATTATCAGTGCGCAGCGCAACTCGCTGGCCAAGTCTCTGCACTCGTCAGCAGTCACTTGTACCGGGGGGATGGTGAGTGGGAAAAGTGTGGGGTGGGGATTTTTTTTTGAAAAAAGTCTCTCGATGCTCCGGCCTACTCTTGCGCCAGGGTCATGCGGATTTTGGTGTAGTCCCGTCCGTCGGCCGAGCGGACTTCTGCCTTGATGTTCAGGCTCTCGTCAATGCTGAATGTGATGACAACGTCAACACCGTCCGGCGTGATTGGCGAGATGTACTTGGCGTCCTTGACGGAGCATATTCGCGTCTTGCCCAGCCCCTTGGCGTGTTCCGCGCATTTGCGGGTCAACATCAGTGTCATGACGCCAGGCACTACGGGGCGGCCAGGAAAGTGACCCTTGAAAATATCGTGTTCCGGGTTTATGCTTACGGTGTAGCTCCACGTGCCTTCCGAGGTCTCCGTGCCCGTCAATATTCTGAAAAAATCATCCATGCCGCGAATTTAGCCTATTTTTTTCTCTATGAAGTGGCGCAAGACGTCTATGGCCTTCTCGTTGTCGCCACCCTGGGGGACTATCAGGTCCGCATATCGCTTCGAGGGCTCCACAAATTGCAGGTGCATCGGCTTGACGGTCGTCTCGTAGTGACGCAAGATGCCGCTCAGCTCGCGCCCCCTCTCCGCCACGTCGCGCTTTATGCGTCGAGCAAGTCGGTCGTCTGCGTCCGCGTCAACAAAGACCTTGATGTCCATCAGCTCACGCAATTCAGGTATCGCCAAGACGAGGATGCCCTCCACAATAATTACGTCGTGAGGCGTCACGGTCTCCGTCTCCGCCATTCGGGTGCTCTCCACGAACGAGTACGTCGGCATGTCTACCGCACGCCCCGCGCGCAGCTCTTGCAAGTGGCTGACCAACAGCGGGAATTCTATGGCGTCCGGGTGGTCGAAGTTTATCTTCCGGCGTTCTTCAAGCGTAAGGTGTTTGTTGTCGTTGTAATAATTGTCTTGGCTCATCACGGCAACGCGGTCTACGTCCATCGCCGCCACGAGCTTCCTTACGACGGTCGTCTTGCCCGAGCCCGAGCCGCCCGCTATTCCTATTATCAGCATTCTTTTCCTTTTTGTTAAACAGAGGTACAACCCTCCAAAAATACACTCTTTTCCCCACAGTCCCAATCTCCACACGCCGAGAATGAAGCCGCCCCGCTCCTCTTCTCTCCGAGGGAACGGGGCGGTCTGTCTCTTCGCCTGGCTCTTGTGGGCTAATATAGCTCTTTGCCCATGGTCAATACTTTGGGCGAGATCTTTACGCCGCTCTTCTCCAGGTTGTGCTTGCTCCATTCAAAGCCGACTTTCGTCCCGTCGTCAACAAAGGATACGTGAGCCCCGTTGGCGCACATCCCCTCTTCGCTGCCTATCACGAGCGTCTTGTTGCCATATTGGTCGCTGATTACGGTGCGCGTCTTGCTTGTAAATCGCGAGTCTAAGTATATGAGGTCAGATTTCGGGAGGTTTCGTGGCGAGCTCGATGTCACGATGTCAATGGGTATGCCTTGTACGGTCTTCCCCCGTGTGATTGACATTAATTCTTGTGCCACGTCGTCCGCACCGACAACGGTAATTATGAATTTGCGGGACTCCTCTCCGATTTGCCACGAGGCGTATCGGCTCAGTTGAAGAAGAAAGATGGCGCGAACTTTCGCGTGTTGCCCGTAGGCCGCTCCAAAGCCCAGCAACAGAGCGGCAATGATGAAGGCGATTCTCTTCATGGTGCTTCTCTTTTACGTTTGTTTTCAAAAATGAGGTTTTCTCGTGGCCAGTGCCCGTCATGGAGGGGGTCATTTGTAATTTTATACATCGCCCATGAGGGTAGGCCCCGTTTTTTTAGGTAGTGAAGTAGTGATAAGGTGGCTTTCTGTTTGCCTGTTCAAATATAAGCAGTTAAGGGCTTTTTGCCGAATCCGTAAGCGGCTGTTTCTGTATATTTGGCTATATTTAACCCCGTTTAATGGTTGGACTAATTCCTCGAAATTATGCCTCTTTTGCCGTGAAACTCTATTGTCAAGTTTATCGTAACACTCACAAGCTCGCTTTTTAAGCCTACATCATCAAAAATTGCACGTTTGTCACGATTTTTTTCACATGAATCGCTTCGTCGCCTCCATATTTCTGCTTTTCGCGCTCTCTTTCCCAACGCTTGTTTGCGCTCAGCTCGCGTCTTCTACCGTTTTAGGAAAGTTTAAGAGTGGATACCTCACCTTTTCGCTCACGTCCGATTCCACTGTCGCGCTCTCTTTCGTCGATGCTGTCGAGGATGTCGTAATCCCCGATACCGTCGCCGGGCGTCACGTGACCCGTATCGATGCCGAGGCTTTCCGCTGGTGTAGCCAGATGCGCTCTCTCTCAATCCCCGCCTCTGTCTCCCAAATCGATGCCGATTTCGGCGGCGACCACGGCTATTCGCTCCTCCAGTCCGTGACGGTCGATGAGGCCAATACAGCTTTCTGCACTTCCGAGGGCGTCCTTTTCAATAAGGATAAGACCCGTATCCTGCTCTACCCCAAAGCCGCCGATCTGGTGCGTTACGTCATTCCCGCGTCTGTCGACAATATCGCCGACGGCACTTTCTCCCGTTGCCAAACCCTCCAGTCGGTCGTCATCCCGTCCACGGTGCGCTCCATCGGAGCAAGGGCTTTCGCCCGTTGCCCGTCCCTCCGCTCCATCGAGATGCCCGAAGGTCTTAAGACGCTCGGCAACAATGCTTTCGATATGTGCGTGGCTCTCCGCGAGGTTACGCTCCCTGGTTCCTTGACCCATGTCCCCGCTGCCGCCTTTAGCGGTTGCACGTCTCTCCGCAAGGTGGTCCTCGCCGAGGGGGTCGTCAGTGTGGGCGGTGCCGCTTTCGCAGGCTGTACAAGTCTTGCCGAGGTCTCTCTCCCCGAGACCCTCCGCTATCTCGGCAATTCTGCCTTTGCCGAGTGCGACTCCCTGGGTTCGCTCTCCATTCCCGCCTCGCTCCAAACCATTCAAGATGAGGCCATAAGCCGATGCCGCAGTCTCGTCTCCCTCACCGTCGCCCCGTCCAATCGCTTTTTCTTCGAACGCGAGGGCGTCCTCTTCACTTCCGATACGTCACGTGTCATTTTCTGCCCCAAGAGCCGCGAGACTTTCGTTCTCTATCTCCCGCGCCGTGTCACGAGTCTCGCCCCCTCCGCTTTTTGGCAGTGCGAGGGTCTCGTGGCTGTCACTCTCCCCGATGGCTTGCGCCGTCTCCCGGCCCGTGCTTTCGCCGGATGCTCGGGTCTCCAGAGTGTCAGCATGAGCGGCCGTGTAGAGGAGATTGGCAGTTCCGCTTTCGAGGGCTGTTCACAGCTCCGCCGCGTCGTGCTTACCGAGGATTCCACACAATACGAGGGCGGTGTCGATGGTCGCCCAGTCATCATCCCTGCCGCCACTTTCATCGCCGATGCCGCTTTTGCCCGGTGCTCAGCTCTCTCCGAGGTGGTCATCCCCGGCGGTGTCGAGTCCGTCTCCGATGGCGCTTTTGCCGATTGCACGTCCCTCGTCAAGCTCTCCCTGCCCGAGAGTCTCCAGTCGCTCGGGTGGGAGGTCTTCAGCGGATGCAAGGCTCTCCGCGAGGTGGTAATTCCCGAGTCCGTCACCAGTGTCGATTGGAAGGCGTTCAGCGGATGCTCGTCTCTTGAGAGTGTGGTCATCATGAATGGCGTGATGGAAATCGGGCTTCAAGCCTTCGAGGGCTGTTCAAGTCTCAAGAGTGTCGAAATCCCAGAGACCGTCTCATCCATCGGCGACTATGCTTTCGCAGGCTGCTCCACGCTCCCGACGCTCCAATTGCCTAAGTCCATCTACTCCATCGCGCAAGGCACTTTCCGCTCTTGCTCCGCTCTCGCCCAAATCGAGATTCCCGATGGTGTCGAGGAGGTGGGCGACCGCGCTTTCGAGGAGTGCAAGTCCCTCCGCGCCATCGTCTTGCCCAATTCCGTCGCCTCCGTCGGCCGTAATGCTTTCGCCGGATGCGAGACGCTCGTCTCCGCCCGTCTCCCTGAGTCGCTCTCCACAATCTCCGATGCCCTCTTTGCCGATTGCAAGGCTCTCGCCGAGGTCAATATCCCCTATACTGTCATCGTCATCGACGACGACGCTTTCCGAGCCTGCCAGTCGCTCCAGTCAATCTCAATCCCCGCAACGGTCACTCGCATAGGCAATTACGCTTTCGACGATTGCAGTAGCCTCTACGAGCTATTCTCTTTCGGCAATGAGCCACCAGCCCTCGGCCGCGATGCCATTCCCGAGTCCGTATGGGTCAGCATCCCACGCAATGCCCGCAAGGAGTACCGCGAGAAGTGGACAGGTCACGCCAAGTTCAACTACATCAAGCTCTAACACACACATACACACACGCAACTAATTGATGAACACAAACATAGATTCCATTTTCTCCCCCTCGGACAATGACGACAAGCTCTCACTCGCCGAGGTCGGCTCCATAACTAAGACCGACGGCACAACGGGTGCCGTCCTCGTCAAGGTTGCCCCCGAGGTCGATTCCGATTCTCTCTTCGATTCCGATTTCCTTTTCGTCATGGTCGACGGCGGTGTCGTGCCAATGCGCATGGCGTCCGTCACCAAGCGTGGCGACCGCTCCGCTACTGTCTCGCTCGCTTCCGTGAAGTCCCCCTCTCAGGCGCAGTCGCTCGTCGGATGCAAGGTCTACGCCGAGGTCGAGCTCTCCAACGCCGATGAGGATGACGATGTCGAGGTCGTGCAGCCTCTCGTCGGCTATACTGTCATTAGTGTCGATTCCGGCGAGGTCGGCGTAATCGAGGAGGTCGACGATTCCGTCGCCGCCAATCCGCTTTTCGTCGTCCGACGTGCCGATGGTTGCGAGGTGCTGCTGCCCGCAACCGACGATTTCGTTGTCGCCATCGACGACGATGCCCAAACGCTCACCCTTAAGCTCCCAGGCGGCCTCCTCGACATTGAGAATGCCGAGATGGCTTAGGTCTAAATATATTGACTAATTTCGCGCTCACGGTCTTCACCGTACCCCCCCTTTGTCAAACACGTAACCATATATTAAGAGGAAATGGTAACACAGGACCAAATTAAGGACCTGAACCAACGCGAGTTAGCGTTAAGGAGGTATCTTTGACGTCGACCGACGACGCATGGAGTTAGAAGAGGACGATCTCCGTTCTCAAGAGCCAGGTTTCTGGGACGATAGGTCCCGAAGCGACGAGGTCATGAAGCGAGTAAGGGCCAATAAGAAGTGGGTCTCCGCCTACGACCGTGTCCATTCCGCTGTCGAGGAGCTGGCCCTCGCCTCCGACTATCTTAAGGAGGGCATCGTCGAAGAGGGCGATGTCGATGCCGCATACGCCGAGGCAATAAGACTTACCGAGGAGGCCGAGCTGGCCAATATGCTCCAAGGTGAGGAAGATCAGCTCAGCGCGGTCCTCAAAATCGTCGCAGGCGCTGGCGGCACAGAGAGCCAAGACTGGGCGCAAATGCTCATGAGGCTTTACCAACGATGGGCCGAGGCGCACGATTACAAGGTCACAGTCACGAATCTCCAAGATGGCGACGATGCCGGCATCAAGACCGTTACGTTCGAGATCGAGGGCGATACCGCCTACGGCTATCTTAAGAGCGAAAACGGTGTCCATAGGCTCGTCCGTGTCTCGCCGTTCAATGCCCAAGGCAAGCGAATGACATCTTTCGCCTCTGTCTTCGTCACGCCCCTTGTCGACGATACCATCGAGGTCTATGTCGATCCCGCTAAGGTCTCCTGGGATCTCTTCCGCTCCGGCGGCGCTGGTGGTCAGAATGTCAATAAGGTCGAGACGGGCGTCCGTCTCCGTTACCAATACACCGATCCCGACACAGGCGAGACTGAGGAGATTCTCATCGAGAATACCGAGACACGCAAGCAGACCGAGAACCGAGAGAACGCCATGAGGCTTCTACGCTCTCAACTCTACGACCGCGAACTCAAAAGACGTAACGCCGCTAAGGCCAAAATCGAGGCGGGTAAGAAGAAGATTGAGTGGGGCTCCCAAATAAGGAGCTATGTCTTCGACGACCGACGGGTCAAAGACCACCGTACGGGCTACCAAACCAGCAACGTCCAAGCTGTGATGGATGGCGACATCGACCCCTTCATCAAGGCTTTCCTCATGGAGTTCGGCGCCCCCGATACGTCCGAATCCTAAGTCTCCATACCTCTATCTACCACCACAATGGAAGAACAAACAAGCCAAGACGCCAAACAACAGGGACTTAAGTCCATGAGCGAGTCCGATGCGATTAGGGCCAAGATCATCTCCGGTGAGCTAAAAGTCGGCACAATCTACGATGAACCCGACCCTACGCCCGACCCCGACCACATGGTCCTCCGCACCGAGAAGCTCGTCAAAATCTACGGCTCCCGAAAGGTCGTCGACGGCCCTTCCATCATGGTGCGCCAAGGTGAGATTGTCGGTCTCCTCGGCCCCAATGGCGCCGGCAAGACCACAACGTTCTACATGACCGTTGGCCTCATCGAGCCAAAAGAGGGTCACGTCTATCTCAATGACCAGGAGATTACAAGTCTCCCCGTCTACCGCCGCGCTCAGCTCGGTGTCGGATACCTCGCCCAAGAGGCTTCCGTCTTCCGCACTCTCAGTGTTGAGGACAACATTCTCGGTGTCCTCGAAATGACGAATTTCCCAAAGGATTACCAGAAGCAACGTCTCGAAGAGCTTATTTCCGAGTTCGGCCTCGGGCATATCCGCAAGAGCAAGGGTATCCAGCTCTCCGGCGGCGAGCGTCGCCGTACCGAGATCGCGCGTGCCCTCGCCATAAATCCCAAGTTCATCATGCTCGACGAGCCTTTCGCGGGTGTCGACCCCATCGCGGTATACGACATCCAGAAAATCGTCTCGCACCTTAAGGATAAGAACATCGGCGTCCTCATCTCCGACCACAATGTCGGCGAGACGCTCGCCATCTGCGACCGCGCCTACATCCAGGTCCAGGGCAAGCTCTTCCGTGCCGGCACAGCCGAACAACTCGCAGGCGACGAGAAGGTCCGACAGGTCTACCTCGGCAAGGATTTCGTTCTCCGAAGGCGTAAGTTCGATGACTAACTATCTAATTCTTAACCCTAAAACCAAAAAAATATAACCCTTTTGACTTTTGAGCGGATAAATGCCTTAACTTTGCCTCGCTCAAAAGGCAACCTTCCCACGGGTGTGGCGGAATTGGTAGACGTGTCAGACTTAGGATCTGATGTCGAAAGGCGTAGGGGTTCGAGTCCCCTCATCCGTACTTACTCATAATCACGTATATCCCAACAACTGGTTGAAATGAACATTTCAAAAGAAAACATTGATGAGCTCAACGCCATCCTTACCATAGAGTTCGACAAGGCCGACTACGAGCCAAAGGTAGAAAAAGCTATCAAGGACTACGGCAAGCGTGTAGCCATCAAGGGTTTCCGTCCCGGACATGCCCCAGTCGCAATGGTTAAGAAGTTCTACGGCAAGTCCATCCTCGTTGACCAGATCAACTCTCTCGTAGGCGAGACGCTCTCCAACTACATCAAGGACAATAATATCGACATCCTCGGCGAGCCGCTCCCTAACAAAGACCAACAGCCCATCGACTTCGACGCCGACCTCGACAAGATCTCTTTCAAGTTCGATCTCGGCCTCTCTCCTGAAGTCAATGTCGCCATCGACAACAGTCTCAAAGTCCCAGCATACACCATCTCCATCGACGAAAGCAACATCGATGAGCAGGTCAAGGACATCGCTTCCCGCCACGGAAGCCACGTCCCCACCGATGCCGCTACGCAAGACTCTCTCCTCAAGGGCGTCGTAACCGTCGGCGAGTTCAAGAACGAGAAGGGCCTCCTCTCCGTCACCGTCATCAAGGACGACGAGCAAAAGGCTCTCTTCGTCGGCAAGAAGGCTGGCGACACCGTCGAGTTCGACCTCCACAAGGTTTGCCCCGAGGCTAAAGAGGTTGAGTACCTCCTCGAAATCTCCGAAGAGCAGGCCGCTTCCATCGCTGCCGATGCCAAGGCCACCATCGCCATCTCCGAGGTCTCCGAGTTCAAGCCCGCCGAGCTTAATGAGGAGTTCTTCAAGATGCTCTACCCCGGCGGCAACGTAGCCGACGAGGCCGCTTTCCGCGCTAAGGTCAAGGAGCAAATCGAAGCCTCCAACAAGATGGCTGAGGACTTCCGCTTCAATGTCGATGCCCGCCAAGCCATCATGAACGCCGCTGGCGACGTCAAGCTCCCCGAGGAGTTCCTCAAGAGGTGGCTCACCATCGTCAACAAGGACAACGACAAGTTCACCCCCGATGTCCTCACCAACGAGTTCCCAAAGTTCGTCAACGACCTCAAGTGGCAAGTCGTCAAGAACCATGTCGCTAAGGCTCTCGAAGTCAAGATCGAGTTCCAAGATGTCCTCGACTTCGCCAAGAAGACCGCACGCGCACAGTTCATGCAATACGGCCTCACCAACGTCCCCGAGGAGCAACTCGAACAATACGGCCGCAATATGCTCCAAAACGAGGAGCAGAGGAATCACCTCGCCGAGGGCGCTGTCGAGGAGAAACTCTTCGCTGTCGTTAAGAATAACGCTTCCATCGAGCAGAAGACCGTTAGCCAAGAAGACTTCGGCAAGCTCTTTGCCAATAATAACTAACCACGGGATTCTTATCCAGGTATAACGGCTTTGGCAGCCTTGCTCCATTCTTTGGCAAGCAAGGCTGCCTATGCCTTTAATCTTAAAGACTAAACCTGATATGAAAAACAATGACGACTTCCGCAAGTTTGCGGTTAAGCACTGCGGCATTAGCGGCAACCTTTTCGACGGTTACTCCCGAGTCACCGATTCTTTCATTTCGCCAACCATCATCGAGGAGAGGCAGCTCAATGTCGCAAGCATGGATGTCTTCTCCCGTCTCATGATGGACCGCATCATCTTCCTCGGTACCGAAATTAACGACGATGTCGCCAACATCGTCCAGGCGCAGCTCCTTTACCTCGAGTCCGCCGATTCTTCCAAGGATATCTCCATCTATCTCAACTCCCCTGGCGGCAGCGTCTACGCAGGTCTCGGAATCTACGATACCATGCAATACATCTCCTCCTCTGTCGCCACCATCTGCACTGGTCTCGCCGCCTCCATGGCCGCCGTCCTCCTCGTGGCAGGTGCCAAGGGCAAGCGTTCCGCGCTCCCGCACTCTCGTATCATGATCCACCAGCCCATGGGCGGCGCCCAAGGACAGGCTTCCGACATCGAGATTACAGCCCGAGAGATCCAAAAGCTCAAAAAGGAGCTCTTCGACATCATCGCCGAGCATTCCGGCAAGCCCTTCGACGAGGTGGCTCGCGATTCCGACCGCGACTACTGGATGATCGCCGAGGAGGCCAAAGCCTACGGTATGATCGACGAGGTCCTTCGTAGAGAGAAAAAATAGCACTCCCACACAAAAAGACACTTTGACATTTCGCAAGTGCCAATAATATAGCTTACAAAGGTGCGGCGCCGTGTCACAATATCGATACGGCACTGCGCCTTTCATCTTTAATGAGATTGATAACGTCGCCCTCCATCCTTTAAGCGACATCAATTTACTCCAAAATGGCAAAAGCAGTCAACGACGATAAATGTTCCTTCTGCGGCAGGACGCGTAAGCAGGTCTCTGTTCTCATCAGCGGCGTCAGCGGCTTCATCTGCGAAGATTGCGCTGAGCAAGCCCACCAAATCGCGACTGAGGCCCTCAAACAATTAGGTCAGCCCGAGTCCCCGCAACTCAAACTCCGTAAGCCCGAAGAAATAAAGGCCTACCTCGACGACTATGTCATCGGCCAAGACGAGGCCAAGAAGTACCTCTCCGTAGCCGTCTACAACCACTACAAGAGGCTTCTCCACAACAACGACGAAGACGGTGTCGAACTCGAAAAGAGCAACATCATCATGGTCGGCGACACGGGTACGGGTAAGACGCTCCTCGCGCGGACCATCGCACGACTGCTCGATGTGCCTTTCACCATTGTCGATGCCACCGTCCTCACCGAGGCCGGCTACGTCGGCGAAGATGTCGAGAGCATCCTCTCTCGACTCCTCCAAGAGGCCGATTTCGATGTCGAACGCGCCGAAAGAGGCATCATCTTCATCGACGAAATCGATAAGATCGCCCGTAAGGGAGACAATCCCTCCATCACACGCGATGTCAGCGGAGAGGGCGTACAGCAGGGCCTCCTCAAACTTCTCGAAGGCTCCGTCGTCAATGTCCCACCACAGGGCGGACGCAAGCACCCCGAGCAACGTATGATTGCCGTCAATACCCGCAACATTCTCTTTATCTGCGGCGGCGCTTTCGACGGCATCCGCGACCGCATCGCACAACGCCTCAATTCTCGTGTCGTTGGCTACAATTCCGATAAGGCGCGCGACTCCATCGATTTCAGCAATCTCATGCAATACGTCGCCCCGCAAGACCTCAAGTCTTTCGGCCTCATCCCCGAGATTATCGGCCGCCTCCCGGTCCTGACCAGTCTCCAACCTCTCGACCGCGATGCCCTCAGGCGCATCCTCACCGAGCCCAAGAACTCGCTCCTTAAGCAATACACCAAGCTCTTCAAGCTCGACAATGTCGACCTCGTCATCCCCGACGAGACCCTCGATTTCATCGTCGACAAAGCTGTCGAGTTCAAGATTGGCGCCCGCGGCCTCAGGGCTATCTGCGAGACAATCATGATGGATAAGATGTACTCCGTCCCAACGTCCGGCGAGACGACGCTTACCATCGGCCTCGACTACGCTCGCGAAAGAATCAGCCACCTCAGCGCCGCCAAACTTAAGGAGGCATAACAACACACAATGTCTGCCGACAGCGACACGATTCATGACTTTTTGTCAGCCTTTAACCCCTTCGGGGAATAATGGCACGATATTAGTCACGACACCACCCATCGCATACCACTCAGCAACATCAGATGAGCGACAACCCTAAAAACAAGAAAAATAAATCCGCCGACCAAGAGCCTTTCGACGATAATCATGTCATCGGGGGCGATTCCATCGTCATCAGCAGCAACAGCAAGAAGACAGCCATCCCTAAGGAACTGCCTGTCATGGCGTTGCGCAATGCTGTCCTCTTCCCCAATACCGTCCTCCCCATTTCCGTCGGCCGGACACGCTCCCGCGCCGTCATCGATTTCGTGACGCGTGAGCACTCTTTGTTTGTCGCAGCCGCCCAATTCGACGATTCCATTGAGAATCCCGAACTCGACGCCCTCAACCCTGTCGGTGTCACGGCGCGAGTAGTCAAGGTTGTCAATATGCCAGACAATACGCTCACTGTCATCATCAACGGCATCGAGCGTGTCAATCTCCTCGAACAGACCCAAAGCGAGCCTTTCATCAAGGCCACAATACGCCGCTCCCGCGAAAGCAAAATCTCCGACGAGCAAAAGGAGAGGCTCAAGGTCCTCATCTCCTCCATTCGCGATAAGGCCGCCGAGGTCTTCCGCCTCATGGAGTCCGCCCCCCCCGAGGCCGCCATCGCCGTCCGCAATATCAACGACGATAATTTCCTCATAAATCTCGTAGCGTCTAATATCAACGCCGAGACCGATGCCAAGCTCCAGCTCCTCCAGTGCACCAACATCTACGACCGTGCCGAGAAGCTCATGGAGATTATCGAGAGGCAACTCCAATACCTCCAGCTCCGCGACGACATCCAGTCTAAGGCCCGGCAAGGAATCGACCGCCAACAGCGCGAGTATATGCTCCAAGAGATGACTCGCACAATCCAAGACGAGCTCGGCGACAATCCCCAAGATGCCCTCGTCGCCAAGTATCGCGAGGCAGCCGAGAAGAAGGTATGGGGCGAAGCCGCGCAACAGGCTTTCGATAAGGAGCTCGAACGCTTCGCACGCCTCAATTCCAACTCCCCCGAGTACGGAATCTGCCAAAACTACCTCGATGCGATGGTTGCCCTCCCCTGGGGCGACTATACCCAAGACAATCTCGATCTCAATCGCGCCCAGCAGGTCCTCGACCAACGCCACTACGGCATGGACAAGGTCAAGGAGCGCATCCTCGAACATCTCGCCGTCCTCAAACTAAAAGGCGACCTCAAGAGCCCTATCCTCTGTCTCTACGGCCCTCCAGGTGTCGGCAAGACGTCTCTCGGAAAGAGTGTCGCCGAGGCTCTCGGGCGTAAGTATGTCCGTATGTCGCTCGGCGGTCTCCATGACGAGGCCGAGATTCGTGGCCACCGCCGCACCTACATAGGTGCCATGCCAGGCCGAATCCTCGAGAATATCCGTATCGCTGGCTCATCAAATCCCGTCTTCATTCTCGACGAGATTGATAAGGTCAGCAGCGATTACCACGGCGACCCCGCCTCTGCTCTCCTCGAAGTCCTCGACCCCGAGCAGAATACCGCCTTCCACGACAATTTCCTCGACCTCGACTACGACCTCTCAAAGGTTCTCTTCATCGCTACGGCCAACAATGTGGCTTCCATCTCCGCACCTCTCCTCGACCGCATGGAGCTAATCCCAGTCGACGGCTATCTGCTCGAAGAGAAGGTCCAAATCGCCCAAAGACACCTCTTCCCAAAGGAGATCGAGAACAACGGACTGAAGCCCGAGCAACTCAAACTCTCCGACGATACTGTAGCCTATCTCATCGAGAAATACACCCGCGAGAGCGGTGTCCGAAATCTCGACAAGGAGATCGCCCATCTCTGCCGAAAGGTGGCTCTCGAAGTGGCAAGAAAGGACGACGCTAAGTCCGACACCCCAGCCGAACTCCAACCCGCCGATGTCAAACGCCTCCTCGGAAACGAGAAGTTCGACCACGACATCTGGCACGACGACCTCCCAGCCGGTGTCGTCACGGGGCTCGCTTGGACTGCCGTAGGCGGAGAGATCCTTTTCGTCGAGTGCGCCGCCAGTAAGGGAAAGGGCAAGATGACCCTCACGGGCAATCTCGGCGATGTAATGAAGGAGTCCGCTGTTCTCGCCCTCGAGTTCGTCCGTTCCAATGCCGACAATTTCCATATCAAGGACGTCGATTTCGACAACGAGAATTTCCACATCCACGTCCCCGAAGGTGCCGTACCAAAAGATGGCCCCTCAGCGGGCATAACAATGGTCACGGCCATCGTCTCCGCCCTCACCGGCCGACGCGTCAAGAAACGTATCGCCATGACGGGCGAAATCACCCTTCGAGGAATGGTGCTCCCCGTGGGCGGTATCACCGAGAAGATTCTCGCCGCAAAACGCGCTGGAATAACCGACATAATTCTCTGCTCCGAGAACAAGAAGGACATCGAGGATATTAAGCCCGTCTACGTCGAAGGCCTCAATTTCCACTATGTCAAGCACATCGCCGAGGTCGTAAACCTCGCCCTCGAAGCCGAACCTCTTAATAACACTCAAAACGATCATCAATAGCTAATGGAAAAAATAAACAACCCGCTCGTCGAGGCTGTCGTCGAGGGAATGAAGGACAATAAGGCCCACAATATCACGATTCTCGATCTCCGTGGTCTCGACGGCGCTTCTGCCGATTTCTACGTCATCGCCGACGGCACTTCAAACACTCAGGTGGAGTCCATCGCCGAGTCAATCGTCGACAGGGTTCGTGAGGACCTCAACGATCGCCCCCTCCACTACGAGGGCCGTGGCAACGCCACATGGATTCTCGTCGATTACCACGATGTCATCGCCCACGTCTTCATGCCCGAGCAACGCGCTTTCTACGACATCGAGGGCCTCTGGTCCGATGCCAAGCGTGAGGACATCCCCGACGACATCTAAAAGTCGCCTTCGCAATTCAATACACATCAATTCTTAAACCACACGACCAATGGCCGACAATAAAGGAAAAAAAAGACGAATCGCCTTCAACCCCTACTGGGTCTACGGCTTAGTGGCCGCCGCGCTTATCGTCATTAGCACGTTCGGACTCGGCACTGCGCCCCACAGCCTCTCCTATACTCGTTTCGAGAGCGAACTGCTCGGCAAACAAGGTGTCGAGAAGATTGTGGTCGTCAGGAACGAGTTGCAAGCCGAGGTGACGCTCGTCGCCGATTCCGTCGAGAAGTATAAGCAGCTCTTCGCAAGCAATGTCCCCGTGCCCGTCAAAGGCCCCCATTTCGTTGTCGACCTGCCTTCCATCGATAGCTTCGAGGCAAGCCGAAAGGCTGCCGAGGTGGCCGCAAACCGCTCCATACCCGTCTTCTATGAGCAACGCAGCGATTTCCTCGGAGGCGCGATGATGTTTATCTGGCCCATCATTTTCTTCGGCATATTGTACTATTTCATGTTCCGTCGAATGGGCAGCGGCTCCGGCGGTGTCATGGGAGTTGGCAATTCAAAGGCCAAGGAGGTCGGAAAAGATACCAATGTCAATGTCACGTTCAAGGATGTGGCTGGTCTCGACGGCGCAAAGCAAGAGCTGGAGGAGATTGTCGAGTTCCTCCGCCGTCCCGATAAGTACACCGAGCTCGGCGGTAAGATCCCCAAGGGCGCCCTCCTCGTAGGCCCTCCAGGCACGGGTAAGACCCTCCTCGCCAAGGCCGTCGCCGGTGAGGCAAGCGTCCCCTTCTTCTCCATGTCAGGCTCCGACTTCGTCGAGATGTTTGTCGGTGTCGGCGCAAGCCGTGTCCGTGACCTTTTCAAGAAAGCAAAGGAGAAAGCCCCAAGCATCGTCTTCATCGACGAGATAGATGCCATCGGACGTGCCCGCGGACGCAATTCAGGCTTCGGCTCCAACGAGGAACGCGAGAATACCCTCAACCAGCTCCTCACAGAGATGGACGGCTTCGGCAATAATTCAGGTGTCATAATCCTTGCCGCAACCAACAGGTCCGAAATCCTCGATCCGGCTCTCATGAGGGCTGGTCGTTTCGATAGGCAAGTCCAAGTCGAGCTGCCCGACATCAACGAGCGTGAGGCAATCTTCAATGTCCACCTCCGCCCCCTCAAGCTGGCCCCCGATTTCGACCGCTCTTTCCTTGCCAAGCTCACCCCTGGCTTCTCTGGCGCGGACATCGCCAATGTGTGCAACGAGGCGGCTCTGACCGCCGCGCGCAAGGCCAAGAAGTTTGTCGATAAGCAAGACTTCCAAGATGCCGTGGATCGTATCGTGGGCGGTCTTGAAAAGAAGAACAAGATTATGACGCTCGAAGAGAGGCGTACCATAGCCTGCCACGAGGCCGGACACGCCACGGTCAGCTGGCTTCTCGAGTTCGCCAATCCTCTTGTCAAGGTCACAATCGTACCGCGTGGCAAGGCTCTCGGTGCCGCATGGTATCAGCCCGAGGAACGTCAGCTCACCACAAAGGCACACCTCCTCGACGACATAACGTCAGTCCTCGGCGGACGCGCTGCCGAAGACATCACCTTCGGACAAGTAGGCACAGGTGCGCTCAACGACCTCGAACGTGCCAATAAACTCGCCTCCGCCATGGTCACATACTACGGCATGAGCGATAAGTTGCCCAACATCTGCTACTACGATTCAACAGGCCAGCAAGATTACGCTTTCCGCTCCCCATATTCCGAGGAGAGGGCTCGTATAATCGACGAGGAGGTAAGCGCCATCATCTCTTCCCAATACGAGAGGGCCAAGGAGATTCTCAGGCAAAATGCCGATAAGCATCGCCAACTCGCCGACCTCCTCCTCGAACGCGAAGTCATCTTCACCGAGGATGTCGAGCGCATCTTCGGCCCCCGTCCCTGGAAGAACCGCGCCGACGAACTCGCCGACGAGAAGAAGGAAGAGGAGCAGGCCAAGGCAACTTCCCAGTCCGAATCCCCAGCAACAACCGAAGTCAATACCACCGAAGAGGACAACACTGACTATCAACCATAAAAATGCCGCAAGCGGGTTCGAGATAAATACAACGCGAAATTCATCGCCCGCCGTCTCAACCCCAACGACGACCCAGGAGAGCCTGAATCCAGGTCCGAGTGACCTCCTCACTTCAAGGTTTTCGGATGCCCCTTAAAACACAGAATCCGCCCCGTGTCTTGTGGCACGGGGCGGATTCTGTTTCTCGTAGCTCCTCTATTCTCAGAAGTCCGACAAGTCGTTCACCATTTTCGCCATTTTCAGCTGCTCCTCACGTATCTTCTGATACGCCTCAGACAGCTTCTCTGAGCATTTCTGAGCCTTGCTCTCGTCAAGCTCATGCTCGAATACCTCTGCGGCCGTCTGGAGCCTGTATTTGGTGAATCCGTTCTTCATCAAGAGTTCCAAGTCGGGGGCTGTTATCGGGTAGTGCGCCTCCGATATGTATTCCACGTGCTCTTCGCCCTTTTCGTCGGTCTCGACAACTGTCACCATTCCGCCGTCCCATTGGCTGCCGTCGGGTGTAATCAAGAATACGGTCGTTCCGCCGGACTTCAAGATTAGTTTCGAGCCGGCGTTTATGCCGGCGTAGTCCTTGCTGGCTATTGTCTGTATTACTATTTCCGTCTTGAAGATTTTGGGCTTGTCGTCAAAGGCGTTGATTGTTATGCCATACGTCGCTTTGAAGTCTGCCTGAAGTCCTGTGCTCAGGCTTCCTACCATTTGCGTCTGCCCAATGAATGTCTCGACGGGCTCCACGTGTTTCGTGATGTTTTGAGCCAGTCCCGCTGTGACCATCATTGCCACAACGGCCGTTGCAAAGAGTCTTTTCATATCTCGTTTCGTTTTGGTTATTCTCGTTTTGAAGACCTATACTGCAACGACGCCCTTAATGTGCGGCCACGCCCTGTATCCCTCAAGCTCAAAATCTTCAAACTTGAAGTCGTCAATGTTGCGGACCTCTGGGTTTAACTTCATGGTCGGCAGGGGGTAAGGCTCGCGCGTCAATTGCTCATGAATCTGGTCCAGATGGTTGACGTAGATGTGTGCGTCGCCAAGCGTATGCACAAATTTCCCGGGACGCAAGCCGCAAACCTGCGCCACCATCATCGTCAAGAGCGAATATGATGCAATGTTAAACGGTACGCCCAAGAATACGTCGCCGCTCCGCTGATACAGTTGGCAACTCAATTCGCCATTGGCAACGTAAAACTGAAACATTACGTGGCACGGCGGCAACTTCATCTCCTCAATCTCCGCAACGTTCCATGCGCTTACAATCAGGCGCCGCGATTCGGGTGTCGTGCGGATCTGTTCTATCACCTCCTTTATCTGGTCAATGGTGCGCCCGTCGGCTCCCGTCCACGAACGCCACTGATGCCCATATACGGGCCCAAGCTCGCCGTCCGCGTCGGCCCACTCGTTCCATATTCTCACGCCATGCTCTTGAAGCCAATGGACGTTGGTCGAGCCTTTCAAAAACCAGAGCAGCTCGTAAATTATCGATTTCGTGTGTAGCTTCTTAGTCGTCAAGAGGGGGAAGCCCTCTTTCAAGTCGAACGTCATCTGATGCCCGAAGACGCTTATTGTGCCTGTTCCTGTGCGGTCTCCGCGCCTATTGCCTTCGTCCAAGATTCGGCGGGCAAGGTCAAGATATTGTTTCATTCAAATCCTCAATTTTTTCCGGTGAATCATGGCTTGTTTCGTGGCGACTCCCTACGAGCCAAACGTCCGTTCAAACCAGTTTGCGGGATGCAATGCGTGACCTACTTTCTCAAGGTCCGCCAGCATTTCGCCAGCCGACGCATATCGCCCCTCAACGCCCCGACGCAGGGTCTCCACAATCTCCTCAGGCCCAAGTCTGCGCGGAGGAAGTCGGAAGGCCTCCTTATACGCCGCATGGCTAAGTACGCCAAACAGCTCCTCAGTCATGCGCCCAGGCTTTTTCATCGGATACGTAAGCTGAAGGTTTATAAGGACCTCGGGGTTGCAATCCGTATACGGAGTCTTACCCATCACGAGGTGGTATATCGTCGTCCCGAGGGCGAATAGGTCAGCCCCAGGCCCGACAAGCTCGTTGTGTTTCAGCAGCATCTCGGGCGGCGAGTATATCAGCGCAAACTGTGTCCGCGCCGTCCCGTCGTATGGCAATGTCATCCCCTGCTCAAAGTCAATCAGGGCGATGTCCGAAAAGTCGCAATGTACAATGTCCGCGCCCTCAGCATGACGCAGCACGATGTTCGAGGGCTTGATGTCGCGATGCACCACCCCTACGCCGTGCACAGCCTCCAATGCGCGAAGGACGCTCTTGCCCATCGCGAGGTAAGCGTCTTCGTCAATCTTGCCATACAACTTCTTGTCCGCGAAGATGCTCTTCAGGTCCGTACCCTCCACCATCTCGCGGACCACGTAAAGCCGCCCGTCGCCACCCTCAAATACGTCTACAATCCGCGCCACGTCCCGACGGTCGAGGCCTCGGACGCGCTCCAGGGCGTTCCTGAGTCCGTCGCCCCATCGCTCCAAGGCCTTCACGGTGACGCGCCCCCCGTTTTCATCCCGCCCCGTCATGACGCCGCCAAACTTGCTCCGGCGGCCCATGGTGCCGTCGATGACGTACGTCTGAGACGTGCCGCGCAATGTCTTGATTTCGTCCATATTCAATGCGAAAGGGTGGGGGAGGAGGAGGCTTAGCCCCCGAGGCTATTTCTTGTTGAAGCCCAAGATGTGGAGCATATCCTCGGGCTTCTGCTCGTCGTTGAATAGGTAGTCTACAATTTGGCCGTTGTCGTCGCGGTCAATCACGACGTGCTTCGGGCTGGGAATCAGGCAGTGCTTGATGCCGCCATATCCGCTCAGCGAGTCCTGATATGCGCCCGTGTGGAAGAAGCCCAGGTACAGCGGCTCTTTGTCGTCCGAGTCCACGCAGGGCATATACACCTGCTGGTTCAGGTCCTCGGTGTTGTAATAGTCGGCGTGGTCGCACGTGATGCCGCCAATGTTGACGCGCTGATATGGCTTGTCCCATTTGTTTATCGGCAGCAAGATGAATTTCTCCGCAATTCCCCAACTGTCGGGGATTGTCGTCATGAGGCTGTTGTCAATCAGGTACCACAACTCGGTGTCGTTCTGCCGCTTAGCCTCGACAACTTTGAAGATTACCGCGCCAGTCTCGCCCACTGTGTATTTCCCGAACTCTGTGACAATGTCGGGGTCGTCAATGTCCTCGTTTTGGCAGGTCTCTTTCAAGCTCCGCACGAGTTCGTTGACCATGTATTTGTAGTCGTAGTCAAAGGCCAGGTTGTTGCGTATTGGCAGGCCGCCGCCAAGGTCAATTATGTGGAGCGTGTCGCACTGCTTCTTAAGCTCGGCGTACAGCGATATTGCCTTCTGATACGCGCCCCAGAAGTAGAGCGTGTCCTTGATGCCCGAGTCCACAAAGAAGTGGAAGAGGGTCAGGCTGACCGCGGGGTTGTCCTTAATCTTGGTGTTGTAGAAGTTCACAATCTCCGACGGGCGGATGCCCAGGCGGCTCGTGTAATATGCCGACTGAGGCTCTTCGTCAATGGCCATGCGGATTCCTACGTTGACGTGCTTCCCGTCCATGACCGCCGTAAGCCTGTCCAGCTCGTCCATGCTGTCCAAGACGGTTATGCAGTTCGTGAAGCCCATGTCCACAAGCTCCTTTATCTTTTTCAGATACAGGTCGCTCTTATATCCGTTGTTGATGATTATGATGTCCTTCGCAATGCAGCCCTCTTCATACAGCTCGTGGACAATGTCGATGTCATACGCCGACGAGGTCTCCAGCTGAACGCCATAGCGCAGCGTCTCTTTTATCACGAAGCTGAAGTGGCAGCTCTTTGTGCAATAGCAATACTTATACTCACCGCGATAGCCGTTGCTGCGGATTGCCTTGCTGAACAGGTTGCGAGCCCGTTTTATCTGGTCTCCAATCTTGGGCAGGTACGTTATCTTTACGGGTGTCCCGTATTTGCTTATTATGTACCTGAGCGATATGTTGTTGAAGAACAGGTTCCCATTCTCCAAATCAAAACCATCCTGAGGGAAATAATAGGTCTGGTCTATCAACTCAAAATAGCTGCCCCTGGTTTTCACAATTCTATGTGATTAGTTTTAATTGGTAAGTTAAAGAATAAAAGAAAAAGCCCGGTACTCCATGCCCTTAGGGGCTCTTCGGAGACGGGCTTTTTTGTCTTGTGGTTTCTGTTGTCAGCTTGACTCGTGCCGCCGTCATTCGAGCCAGCCTATGACTGTCTGACTACCAGTCACTTTGTCTTTCAGCTTGACGTCTATATTTGTGCCTATTGGCAAATACAAGTCTACTCGCGAGCCAAACTTGATGAAGCCCATCTCTTCAGACTGGCTCACCATCTGACCCTCTTTGGCATACGTCACGACGCGACGCGCCATTGCGCCCGCCACTTGGCGTACAAGCACCTCTTTGCCGCTCTTTGTCTTGATGAGGATTGACGAGCGCTCGTTGTTCGTTGACGATTTGGGCAGGTAGGCCGCCATTTTCTTGCCGTCGTGATGTCGGTAATATTCAACAAGTCCGCCTACGGGAAACCAGTTGATGTGGACGTTTAGGACAGACATGAATATCGAGACCTGAAGCACGTCGCGCTTCAAGACCTCGGGCTCATACGTCTCCTCAATGGTCACGACAGTGCCGTCGCATGGCGAGATTATGTAACCCTCTTTCTTCACCTTATGGCGCACAGGCCGGCGGAAAAAGTTGATTGCTATGCATAGGGGAACGAGGGTCAACACGGTGACTATCTGCGCAACTTGCTTGGGCAGCCCCCACCATGCCAATCCGTTGATGACGAAAAACAGCAACAGCGAGATGATTATTGTCGCCCGTCCCTCCTTGTGTAGTGTCATTATTTTGTCCAGATGAATTTTTTATACGAAGAAATAATACAGTAGGCTTACCATGGGCGCTGCGAACATCACGGCGTCAAAACGGTCCAATACGCCGCCATGACCAGGAAGCAGATGACCCGTGTCCTTAATGTTCACCGAACGCTTGAACATCGATTCCACAAGGTCACCACACGTGCCAATGATGGCCACGACGGCCGTCGAGATCAGCGTAAACGTCAAGCCCGCATGGAAGAAGCAGTCGCCAAAGCACATATACGAGACAAGGCCCACAACCACCGTCAGCACAACGCCGCCAATGAAGCCCTCGACGGTCTTCTTGGGCGAGATGCGCTCATACAGCTTGTGCTTGCCCATAGTGACGCCTGCCAGGTAAGCCCCCGTGTCGTTCACCCATACGAGGACGAACAACCCGATGATGGGCCAGTAGTCATACGTGCCGGTCTTGAACGCCAGCAGGTTGAACAGCGTGAACGGCATGCCGATGTACACGCAGCCCAATATCGTCAGCGCAATGTTGGCCAGAGGGTTCTTGTTCTTGCTGAACAGCTCAATCAAGAACATCAGCCACACCAATCCCACCGTGCAGAGCTGGAATCGGGTGTCAAGGCCATAATTGCAAGTAAGGAAACTCAGTAGGAATGTGAGGTTGTTGGTGCACAGGGCGGTGCGGAAGTGGGGCGACATGCCCCCGGCTTGCAGCATTTTGCAATACTCGTGGGTCGCAAGGCTTATGATGGCCAACATCACCACGGCGTAGGTCAGCGCGTGTGTCACTGAGCCTAAGACAAACATCACCGCCACCACGAGCACGAATAAGATGCCCGTGACAGCGCGAGTAATGAAATTCTGTAAGGTTTTGCCCATTTTGTATTGTTGACCGCAAGCGACACTTCATCTCACGACGCGGCAAAATTAGTATGAAAATTCACTAATTCCAATTCATTGCGCCATTATTGACCTCTCGCGACGGCTTCGCTGTGTTTCTACTCCAATCCGTGCTCTTTTTTGTACTTTTCGAGTTCCGCTTCGTACTCCTCTTTTTCCTGCTCGAAGTTTTCCGCACGGCTCGGGTCCACAATTTGGCGTGGGGCGCTCAGCTCTACGGTCATCATTGCGTAGCTAATCTTGAACTGGATCTCTTTGGTCGAGATGTTCAGGTAGCCCGTTATGGTAGTTCCGTCGCCCGATGCGTTCGTGTCGACTGCCGATTCGGGGCGGCTGCCGTTGGTGCTTATCGTGCCGCGCTTCCCGTAAAAACGTACCCACCCGCTGCCCTTCAGGTCGTCCGATTCCAACGACAGGACGGGCACCAGCTCGACGCTGATTCCCAATCCTATGGGGAAGGGCATTTTGCCGAGTTGGAAGCCGTCTTGCCATATATTGAAGCGGTTCCCGCCCGCGCGTTCAATGGTGAATTTGGCAGGCGCGCCGCTCTCCAAGAGGGTCTTGTCCACTCCGCCTACAGTTACGTGGGACGAGACGACAAGGTCGCCCTCCAAGATTGCCAATGCGGCCTCAACCTCTTCGTCGCTCAGTTTCTCATCGTCGTCGGTCTCGCAACTTGTAAAAAGTGTCGTTGCCATGGCCGCAAGGAGCATAATCCCCCACCTGAGGAATGTGTTAGTAGTTTTCATCTCTATATTGTTGTGTTACTGTTGATTTCGCTCATTATTCTCACCACGTCGTCTACCATTCTTTCCATTGGCTGACTCCCGTCAATCCAGTGGATTTTGGTTCCGCGGCGTTCCATGCCTCTGAACCACGTCATCTGCCTTTTGGCAAATTGGTGGATGGCTATTTCGAGTTGGCTCTCCATCTCGTTGTAGCTCATTTGCCCTGTGCAGTACATGGTAACGTATTTATATTCAAGGCCGTAGTATATCAGGTCTTCCGCCTTGATGCCTTTGCCGAGCAGGCCTTGTACCTCTTCCACGAGGCCTTCGCGCAGTCGTGCCCTCAGTCGGCGCGTAATCCGCTCGCGCCTCACGTCGCGGCTCACGTCGATGCCGACAACGGTGCATTCCATTCCCTCAAGAGGCCCCTTTTCTTCGGGGTGCTGCTTCAGGTAGTCCGCAATCTCTATGGCGCGAATTGTCCGCCGGCGGTTGTCGAGGTCGGTCACGTTGTGCAGCTCCTGGTATGATGCCAAGATGGCCGCCAGCTCGTCGTGGCTCTTCTCCGCGAGGTCGTTTCTGAGCTCCCTGTTGGGCGGGACGCTCAGCAGGCCGTAGTTCTTAATTACCGCCTCGACGTATAGGCCCGAGCCGCCGCACAAGATGGGTTGTCGCCCGCGTTCTACGATTCCGGCGTACGCCTCTGCAAAATCTTGTTGGAAGTTGTAGACCGTATATTTCTCGCCCGCATCCGCAATGTCGATGAGGTGGTACGGGATTCTCTGTCCGTCAATTTCATATTCGGCCAGGTCTTTGCCCGTGCCGATGTCCATACCCCGATAGACCATCCGCGAGTCGCCGCTAAGAATCTCTCCGTCGGTGGCTAAAGCCACGTGCGTGGCCAGTGCGGTTTTTCCGCACGCCGTAGGTCCGACAATGGCCAGCAGCTTTTTCGCCTCGTTTTGCATCTCTCGTTGTCAGTCGGGTGTTTCTGGCTTTCTCTTGAAGAAACTCTTGCTGAAAAAGCTGTCCAAATGAGAGCCAAATTTTGTTTTTTCAATAATGGGGATAAGGACCGACGTGGCAATGATGCTGTACAATACGACGTGAAATGTAACCGCCTGGATGTCGCCACCCTCGACCATCCCATATTGCGACGGAAGTCCCGCAAGGACGGCGGCGGCAAGGCCTTTGGGCAGCATTACCGACGCGATGGATTTGTCATGAGGCGAGACCCTGCTCCCCATCAGGAACATTGAGCACAACGGCCTCAGGGCGAACAAGGCGCAGACGATGGTGAGGGCAATCAAGACGATGCTCGTGCTCTCAAACGGTATGCTCAATCCTAAGTACAAGAAAAAGAATATCTTGACGAGGAACGCAAGCTCCTCATACAGTTTCTTCTCCGCATCGCTCAACACGCCGACGGGGCTGGCCGTAAGGTATAGGTTATACATTTTCCGAGCGATGATCTCGGCGTTGCCAATCACGATGCCGAAGGCCAAGGCCGCAATTGCGCCGCTAAGCCCCACAAGCTCCGACACGCCATAGATGACGAACATGGCGAAGCACGTCGCGAATTGGGTGTTGCTGAATTTGCGTATCCAGTTGATTATCCTCAGCCAAATAACGCCACATATTATGCCAACAATCGACGCCACAATGAGCGACATCAACAGCGTGTAGATAATCCGCCACACCTTAAACTCGCCGCTGTCGATGCTCTGCAACACGCCGATTGTGAAGACAATGCAGAGCACGTCCGTCAGGGCTGACTCAATCACGAGCATCGCGCTGACTTTCTTGCTCGCGCGAATCATCCGAAGCAACGGTATTACGACAGCCGCCGACGTGCCGCCGCAGATGAAGCCCGTCACGGCCGACGCCATGGGCGAGTAGTCGAAGCCGTACAGCATAATCAGGCTCACCGTGAGGGCCGAGACGCCGAAAAACGTCGTCGACAAGATGACGCTCCGACGCGCCGAACGCACAAGCGTAGGAAGCTCAATGTTCAAGCCTCCCTCGAAAAGAATGATGATAAGGGCAAATTGGGTAAAGAGGTCGCCGGCAAAGCCTATCCTCTCGACAGTCATTATCCCGGTTAATGGCCCGGCAACGATGCCGATGATTATGAGCAGCAACACGTCGGGTATTTTCGACCGCTCGAAAAAGTGGGTCAGCAAGTGACCTGCGAAGTATATTAGCCCGGCGGCCAGTATCAACGATGCCATTCCGTGTGGTTTTGCCTACAAATATAGCTATATGTTGTTAAATATCTACAATTGCGCCGATGCGTGTCCCCCTTTTTCAATCATTACCAACTATCTTTGCGCCGTCTTTATAGAACGTCGGCGCAGCCGATTTTCCCGCGTCTTCCATTTTCTATTGGCCACCGTCTTCGGGTGGAGTGGGGCGACGGCCTCTTGATTCAGGGTCATGTCCCGCAATTCTTAGGATTTCTTATTCGTCGCGAGGAGGTACAGGCCTCCGTTAGGTGATTCAGGGGGAGGACGTCGGAGATGAGGGTAGAGTCTGAATGTTTCTGTGAACGACCGCTCAGTTTTTTGAAGGGCTGTCGGAGAGACGAGAGTCTCACCTTGCGGGTTATAGACCTAATGCCCCGACCACAAACCTCTTTTTCCCATTCATCCCTAATTAATGGCAACATTTCAAGAAACAGGCCTTGATGAGCAAATACTGAAGGCCATTGGCGAGCTCGGTTTTGTAGAGCCTACGCCCGTCCAGGAGAAAAGCATCCCAGAAATCCTTAATTGCGGCAAAGACATCGTCTCCCTCGCGCAGACTGGCACGGGTAAGACGGGTGCGTTCGGCCTGCCTATCGTGCAGATGGCCGACCCTTCGCTCGACCATGTCCAGGCAATGATTCTCAGCCCGACGCGCGAGCTATGCCTCCAAATCTCTAAGGACCTCACCAACTTCGCAAAATACAAGCCCGAGGTCCAGATTTGCGCCGTCTATGGTGGCTCCGACATCCGTAAGCAGATTCGCCAACTCCGTCAAGGTGCGCAGATTGTTGTAGGCACCCCAGGCCGCGTAATCGACCTCATTGAGAGGGACGTCCTCAAGATTGACCAAATACGCTGGCTCGTGCTCGACGAGGCCGACGAGATGCTCGACATGGGCTTCAAGGACGACCTGGAGACAATTCTCAGCTCTACGCCCGAGACCCGCCAGACGCTCCTCTTCTCCGCCACCATGCCCCCGTTCATCGCAAAGGTGGCCAGCAACTACATGAACGACCCAATCGAGATTAAGATTGGCCGTACAAATCAGGGCGCCGACACCGTGGAGCACCACTTCTACCTCGTCCGCCCCGGCGACCGCTACCTCGCCCTCAAGCGCATTGTCGACATGGTGCCCGACATTTACAGCATCGTCTTCTGCCGTACTCGCGAGGAGACCAAGGAAGTCGCCGAGAAACTCATTGCCGACGGATATAACGCCGATGCCCTCCACGGCGACCTCTCGCAGGCGCAACGCGACATGGTCATGCAACGCTTCAAGATGAAGCACCTCCAGATTCTCGTTGCAACCGACGTGGCCGCACGTGGCATCGATGTCCGCGAGCTTACGCACGTCATCAACTACAACCTCCCCGACGACATCGAGGTCTACATCCACCGCTCCGGACGTACGGGGCGTGCCGGAAGGACTGGCATCAGCGCAGCCATCGTCTGCAAAAAGGAACAGTCTAAGATTAAGCAGATTGAGAAAATCTCGGGCAAGACCTTCATCCGCAAGATGGTCCCCAATGCCGACGAGATTTGCCAGCTCAAACTCCAATACTTCGTCCAAGGCATTGCCGACCAGCAGGTCGACGAGGAGTCTGCCGTAGCCAAGTTCATCCCCGAGGCCATTGAGAAACTTGCCCAGTTCTCCAAAGAGGAGGTCATCGCCAAGTTCATCTCCGCCGAGTTCGAGTCTGTCAACAAGTACTACCAGTCCGCCAACGACCTCAACGTTGCCGTTGAAGAGCCTCGCAAGAAGGGCGAGCGTCAGCTTGGCGACGAGAATATGTCGCGCCTCTTTATAAATGTAGGTAAGATTGACGCCGTCCGCCCGGGCGACATCATCGCCCTCATCAACGAGTTCACGCGCGACCTCCCCAAGGTCAACATCGGTCACATCGACATCATGCGCAATTTCTCGTTTGTCGATGTCGACGGCCAGTATTCCGACCAGATCGTAGCCGCTCTCAACGGGCGTGTCGTCGACGGATACCGCATCATCTGCGAGGTAGCCGTACCACGTTCTGACAGCGACGACTCCGAGGGTGGCGACTCCCGCCGCTCGCGAGGTGGCTTTGGTGGAGGCTTCGGAGGCCGCCGAGGCGGGCGCAGGAGCGACCGCCGCGATGGACGCGACTTCCGCGACGACTACTACCCCTCGCCACGTCCCAACCGCGCCGACCGTCGTCATCGCGACCGCGGTGGCAAGCAGAAGTAACCAATTCCCGTAGGTCATAATACCAACAAAAGGGTCGCTCTTTTCAGGGCGACCCTTTTCTGATTTGGGTACGATGTCTTGACCGCGGCTTATGGCATCAGGAGCGACGAGTCGCCGTAGCTCAGGAAACGGTAGTCGTTGGCGAGCGCATGGGCGTAGATTCGTTGCCAATCGTCGCCCACAAAGGCCCCGATGAGGAGGAGGAGGGTGCTGTGCGGCTGATGGAAATTGGTGATTAGCGCATCGACCATGTGGTATTTGTAGCCGGGCTTAATCATGATTTGCGTTTGGCTATGGAGCTCGTCAGACTGCGTGGCGTCGAGATGGCGGAGGATTGCGTTGAGGGCATCGGGCGCGGGAGTGTCCGACGGGAGGGTGTAGGCCTCCCATTGCCCGAGGCCGTCCGTGATGTCCTGTCCGGCCAAGAGTTTGACCCCGAGCCAATAGAGGCTCTCCAGGGTGCGGACGGATGTAGTCCCTACGGCTACGGTCTTACCCTTTTTCGATGCGAGACGTTCGACGACGTGGCGCGTCACGACGATGTGCTCGGTGTGCATGACGTGGTCCTCAACCTCCTCGGTCTGCACGGGTTTGAACGTGCCGGCCCCGACGTGGAGGGTGAGGGAGAGAATATCATGGCCGTGGCTCTGGACATCGGCGAGGACCTCGGGCGTGAAGTGAAGCCCTGCCGTAGGGGCGGCTACTGAGCCTTTGTGTTCGCTGTATACGGTCTGATAGCGGGTCTCGTCGATGGGCTCTGTCTCGCGATTGAGGTATGGGGGAATGGGCATTACGCCCGCCGCCTCGATGACCTCGGCAAATGTTGCCGTCTCGGACCATTGGAAGAGGATTTCGGACGTATTGCCATCTTGCGACAGGCGAGTGGCGGAGAGGGATACGGGACCATTGGACGTCTCTACCTCGGTCGTCAGCGCCCCCTCTTTCCATCGTTTTGAATTGCCGACAATGCACTTCCATTGGCTCTCTCCGCGGGCCGTGAAGGCCTGCTCGACCTCAGCGGGGAGAGTCGGCTCAAGGCAAAAAATCTCGATGGCCGCGCCTGTCGCCTTATGGAAACGGAGGCGGGCGCGGATGACCTTAGTGTCGTTGCGGACGAGGAGGCTACCTTCGGGGAGGAAAGAGACCACATCGCGGAAATGAGCGTCGGAAATCTTGCCGTGGTCGTAGACGAGGAGTTTGGAGTCGTCTCGTTTAGGGAGCGGATACTTGGCAATACGGTCGTCGGGGAGAGGGTAGTCGTAGACCTTCATGATGATGAAAATGGAGGGGTTTGGTCAGTTTATCTTGACGCGTCCTGGGTTTTGCTTGACAAAATCTTCCCACGACGCGGAGTTTCCGTGTGATTTAGGGATTTTCACGCCCCCACCCTTGTCGGTGTCGCCAATTGTGGCTTTAAGTTGCGAGGTGAGGAAGTGGCAATATGCAATGGCGAGGGCGTCGGTGGCGTCGAGGAATTTGGGAATCTCGGCGAAAGCGAGCATCCGTTTGAGCATCTCGGCCACTTGCTCTTTAGAGGCTGCGCCATTGCCTGTTATGGCCTGCTTCACGCGAAGGGGGGCATATTCGGCCACGGGGATGTCGTTGGCGAGGGCTGCGGCCATGCATATTCCTTGCGCCCGCCCGAGCTTAAGCATTGTTTGGACGTTTTTTCCACAGAAGGGGGCTTCTATGGCGAGTTCGTCTGGTTTGAACTCGTTGATTATGACGTTTATCCTCTCGAAGATGCGTTTTAGCCTTGCGTAGTGGTCGGCCACACGCCCCATCTGCACCGTGCCGAGGATTACGACACTGGCACGGTTTCCCTCGACATCGAGGATTGAATAGCCCATGACGTTGGTGCCGGGGTCTATTCCGAGGATTCGTCTCTTTGCGCTCATTATTCGATGTCGATGCCTTTCATGAGAGTTGAGAAGCCGAGGCAAGCCTCGCCCATTGTCTCGACAACATCTTGGCACAGCTGCGCACTCGTGGAGCGCAGGTTGCCGAGGCTTTGGATGTCGTCGCATCGCCATTGGCTGGCGTATGAGTGCGACCCTTGGGAGATGGTGCCGTCGATGGCGTAGAGTTCGTGCCTTGCACCGCCGGAGACGGCTTTCATTGCCGGGATGTAAATGGCAATCATCCAGTTGAGCCAGGCGTCGCGATACTTGTCGTCGACGGTGAAAGTGGTGTTGAAGAGGTAGTTTGCCATCTTTGGAGGCTGTTTGTGTTTTTAAGTAAGGCGGACGGGCGGCAAGCGGTGCTCAATATCTCACCGTCATGTCCGCTCGTCCGCCTATGGTTTTGACCCGCTTGTTAGTCTATGTACTCGAAGCCCGTGTATGGAACGAGTGCCTTGGGGATCTTGATGCCCTGCGGGGTCTGATTGTTCTCGAGGAGCGCAGCCACGATGCGCGGGAGGGCGAGAGCCGAGCCGTTGAGAGTGTGGCAGAGCTGCGTCTTCTTGTCGCCAGCCTCCTTGAAGCGGAGCTTGAGGCGGTTGGCCTGATAGCTCTCGAAGTTGGAGACGGAGCTGACCTCAAGCCACCTGCCCTGTGCGGCGGAGAAGACCTCGAAGTCGTAGGTGAGAGCGGAGGTGAAGCTCATGTCGCCGCCGCAGAGGCGCACGATGCGGAAGGGGAGCTCCAGTTTCTCGACGAGGCCGCGGACATGGGCCACCATCTCATCGAGGGCCTCGTAGGAGTGGTCGGGGTGGGAGAGGCGGACAATCTCGACCTTGTCGAACTGGTGGAGACGGTTGAGGCCGCGAACATCGGCGCCCCAAGAGCCTGCCTCGCGGCGGAAGCACTGCGAATAGGCGCAGTTCTTGACGGGGAAGTCGGAGCTGTTGAGAATCACGTCGCGGTAGATGTTGGTGACGGGGACCTCGGCTGTTGGGATGAGGTAGAAGCCGTCGGCCGTGACGTTGTACATCTGGCCCTCCTTGTCGGGGAGCTGACCCGTGCCGAAGCCGGAGGCCTCGTTGACTACGAGGGGCGGCTGGACCTCGTTGTATCCTGCGGCGATGGCCTGGTCGAGGAAGAAGGAGATGAGAGCCCTTTGGAGCTTAGCGCCCTTGCCCTTGTAGAAGGGGAATCCGGCGCCGGTGACCTTGATGCCGAGGTCGAAGTCGATGATGTCGTATTTCTTGATGAGCTCCCAGTGCGGGAGAGAGCCTTCGGGGAGAGTAGGCTCCTCGCTTACAGAGCAGTAGACGATTTGGTTGTCGGCTGCATTCTTGCCGGGAGGCACGATTTGCGCGGGGAGGTTGGGGAGGAGGACGAGTTTAGCTTGGAGAGCGTCGGCTGTCTCGGCTTGTTTTTGTGTGAGTTCTCGGATTTGCTCTTTGAACTTAGCCGTTTCGGCCTTGGCGTTTTCGGCCTCGTCTTTTTTGCCTTCCTTCATGAGCTGTCCGACGGTCTTGGAGATGGCGTTCATCTTTTGCTGGAGGGCCTCGGCGTCGGCTTGCTGTTGTTTGCGCTGGTTGTCGAGCGCGATGATTTCGTCGATGATGGCTGTGGCGTCGAAGTTTTTGACTTTGAGCCTTTCGATGACGAAGTCTTTTTGTTCCTGAATAAGCTTTAGGGTAAGCATTGTCAGAATGTTGATTTGTTGGAAAAGGGGAAGTTAGAGGAAAGCACTAAGGCTCCCGCCACGCGCCGCCTTTAGGGCTGGCTGCCGAGGCGGGAGCCTGTCTTGTCTTTTTGTTGCGTAGAGCGAAGGCGGATTCGTCTATTCGGCAGCCTCTGCCACGGCGGGCGCGGGGATGACGGAGACGAAGGACTTGTTCTCAGCCTTCTTTACGAACTGAACCGTGCCGTCGACGAGAGCGAAGAGGGTGTGGTCTTTGCCCATGCCGACATTAGCGCCGGGATGATGAACTGTGCCACGCTGACGAACGATGATGTTGCCAGCCTTAGCGGCCTGTCCTCCGAAGAGCTTAAGGCCAAGTCGTTTGCTTTCAGAGTCGCGTCCGTTCTTGGAGCTGCCGACGCCTTTTTTATGTGCCATTTCTGTAAAATCTTTAAGTTGTGAGGGGGAGATTAAGCGACGATGTTCTCAATCTGGATTTGGGTGAACTGCTGACGGTGTCCGTTCTTCTTTTGGTAGCCCTTGCGGCGACGCTTCTTGAAGACGATGACCTTGTCGCCCTTGAAGAGGGGGACGAGGACCTTGGCCTGAACCTTGGCACCGGCGATGGTGGGAGCACCGATGGTTACTTGACCGTCGTTGTCGAGGAGGAGAACTTTGTCGAATTCGACGCTATCGCCCTCTTTGTAAGCCTCGTTGTTGTTGGAGAGGTGATGGACGAAGATTTTGCTGTCCTTTTGGACTTTGAATTGCTGACCAGCAATTTCTACGATTGCGTACATTTTGATTTAATGACGTAAAGATTTGTGCTTGCAGGCGGCTCTTCCCTCTATCGGGTTGAGGCTCTTGAATGCCATACAGGCTTAACTGCGCAAAGTTAGTATGAAGAAGTGAGATTTGAAAGCGTGAGGGGCTGAAGAGTTCTGATTTTTTGCTATAATTGAGGTTTTAAAAGGCTCAGGAAGCCGCAAGAAAGGAGGCAAGGAAATATGGAAGACGGAATGGACGCCCTCGTGGCGATGCGTGTTGCCGGGATATTGCTTGGCAGCGGCGAGGGGAGGTATACGCTTGTGTTGCAAGAGGTTGTCGGGACGCGCAGGATTGTGATGACGATAGGCTCGGCCGAGGCGCAGGCGATAGCCGTGTTTATGGAGGGGGTGAAGATGAGCCGCCCGATAACGCATGAGCTTATGGCCCAGATTGTTGAGGGAATGGGGTGCAGCGTGAGCCGCGTGATAATTGGGGGATTGGAGGGCGGACGGTTTATTACTCAGGTTGTGGTGAGCCGTATTGACGGCGGAGTTCCGATTATTCTTGACGCGAGGACGAGCGACGCAGTGGCGTTGGCCATTAGGAGCCGTGCGCCGATATTGGCGCGGGAGAGCCTGCTGAGGATGGTGTCGGGAGACGAAGTGGAGATGGAGAAGCCGAAGGACGTGAGCCAGATGGAGGACGAAGAGCTATTCCGGCTGAGGGAGCAGGCCGTGGCGGCTGAAGAGTACGAGCGGGCCCAGGAGATACAGAACGAGCTGAGGCGGCGCGGTGAGGCTTAGAGCCTATCGTTGATGAAAGTGAACGTCTTGTCGAAGAATCGGCCAACGAAGGGCTGATAGCGCATGAGGCCGCTATTGGCGCCGCGCAGGCCGAGGATAATCATGATGAGCAGCGGAATGTTGGTAAGATTCCAAGCCACCCAGGCGTCGAGGGCGTGATAGAGAATGGCCCAGCAGAGAATCTCGATGATGCTTAGGCCGAGAGCCTGGCGGAGGTGGAACGTCGTGAAAGGCGTGAAGTCGTCGGTGACATGGCGCACGGCGAGAGCCACCATCCACCCGACGGGGGTGATGTAGGCGGCGCAAGCGAGAGTTCTTGACGATTCACTAATCATTGTTATATCGTTGAATTTCAACATTATTGCCATCGAAGACTGCGTAGGTGAAATTGCGAATCCAGTCTCCGATGACGAGAAGTCGTTGTCCGCGAGAGCTGAGGACGGTGTCGATGACCTCGTGGCGGTGTCCGAAGATGAAGAAATCTGTGGTATCGCCGTTTTCGACTTGTTTCCGGGCGAAGAGGACCTGCCATTCGCGATCGAGGTCGAGCGGCTTGCCGGCTCGGCGTTGGTCGTCGGCATCGTGCGACGCACGGCTCTTGCGGCTCCATGTTGACGCGATGAGGCCGGCGAGGTCGGGATGAAGCCAGCGGTAGCAGGCTTGGAGAAAGCGATTGTGGAAACACCAGAGCATGACGTGGTAAAAGCGGTCGAAGCCGATGTCGTCGCCATGTCCGATGAAGAAATTGCGCCCATTGAGGGAGAGCCTCATTGGCCCCTCATGGACCACTACGCCCAGTTCGGACTGAAGATAGTCGAACATCCAGGCATCATGATTGCCCGTGAAGAAATGGACCTGTACGCCAGCCTCGACCAATTCGGCAATCTTGGCTTGGAAACGGACGAAGCCCCGTGGGACAACAGTCTTATACTCAAACCAATAGTCGAAAATGTCGCCGAGGATATAGAGAGCCGAGGCGTCGGCTTTTATTGAGTCGAGCCAACGGACTATGCGGCGTTCGTGCGCATGGTGGTCGGCGATGTATGGGGCGCCGAGGTGGAGGTCGGAAGCGAAGTAGACCTTTGGCATTGTGGGGGTCTGCTTGGCCGGGCGTTAGCGGAGAATCTCGTTGAGCTTGTTGTCGAGCCTTGTGCCGAAGAGGTCCTTGCCGATGAGCTTGCCGTCGGGGGCGAGGATGTAGTTGGAGGGAAGGCTTGTGACATTGTAGGTGACGGCGGCGGGCGACGCTGCGCCTTTGAGGTCGCAAACGTTGACCCAATTGGCGTCTTTGGTTGCGGCTTCCCAGATTATTTTGCTCGTATCGAAAGAAACGGCGTAAATCTCAAGACCTCGGGAGGCGTACTTCTTGTAGATTGACGCAAGTTGGGCGTAAGCCTTGCGGGAGTCGTTGTTGGCGGCGGACCAGAAGAAGAGGAGGACCGTCTTGCCGCGGAGCGAGGTGAGTGTCACCTCGTTGCCGTCCTTATTGGGGAGGGAGAGGTCGGGCGAGTTGAGCTCGACGGCCTTTTGGAAAAGGGAATCGCGGCGGGCATTGGACTTACGGGCGGCGCGGGCACCGAGGACGTAGTCGCAGAGATATTTTACCTGTTGGCTGTTGGGGTAGGCCAATTGGAGCGACGTGGCGACAGCTGAGTATAGCTGATGGTCGCGCTTGTCCATGACATCGAAGAGGGGGTGACCGCCGATTTTTTGGAAGACGATGTAATAGCCGACCATGGAGCGCGGGTCTGCGAAGACTTGGCTTGTCAGCTCATCCTTGAACTGGCGGACATCGTCGGACGTGAGGGTATTGGCGTCGTACTTGGCGAGGACGGACGAAGCCCTCTTCATGACCGACTGGAGGGAGTCGTTGATGGGGGACTTGTCGAACTTGACATTCCCGACGAGAGCCTTGGCGTCGGCATTGACCTTGAAAGAGACGACCTCGGCGGAATCGAGAATCACGGTAAGTGAGCGGCCGTCGGCAAGGCTGATATTGTAGAAAGTGGGTTCGGACTGGATTTGGCCTTGGAGAGAGAAAGAGCCGTCGGCGGCTACGGTGGCGGAATCGCAGACAACGTGTTGCGCGGAGAGGGTGATGGGCTCCATGTAGACCTTTTGTCCTTCGGCTCCTGGGATTACGCCGTTTACGGCTGAACGCCCCTTGCTATTGTCGCAAGCGGTGAGGCATAAAACGATGAGAGATAGAAAGATGGAGGCGCAGATGGAGGCGCGGAATGATAATTGTTTCATCAATGAAGGTTATCTTTTCGGAGTGCAAATATAGTCAATTTGCTAAAGGTCTTCCTTTTAATGTTGAGAACGCGCCTTAGAACCGAGACGCAGTGACGAAATGGTGGCATCGGGCGAGACGGCTATGACGGCCGGCGCGAAAGCCTCGACATCGCTCTTGAGCGTAAGCGAAATGAAACGCCCGCGGAGGACATTGTACTTCTTGGGCAGCTCGACATTTGCGGCGCACTGGACGAGGACTCGGTGGCCATCGGCAGCGAGGTAAGCTATGAAATCGAGCGAGTGGGAAGCTGATGCGGAATCGGGTAAAAGGGCTATGGCGAAACGCCGGTTGGCGAGAGAGCCTCGGGAGACAGTGTCGCCAGCGGCAGTCATGAAAGAGAAATCGGGTGCGGGGCAGCCTGAAGAGAGGCGCGAGCGAATGGCCACAAGACGTGCCGTGCGGGAGAGGGCATCGCGGCGGGAGCGGAGAAACGCGGACGACGGGAAACAGCGCATCATGCCCTCGAAACGGGAGATGAGGAGGGCGTTGTCGACCACGTCGTCGTACAAGCCAGGGAGACCGAGGATGGGCAGAGCCGCGATGGAAGAATCGGGCAGCGACGCGAGAATGGTATCGGCCTGAGCGCGGGCGGTCTGTCGGATGAGCGTAAGGCTATCGGCGACAACCTGGCGGCCGTCGGGGAAAGAGAGAGGCGCGGCGGTAAGGGCGGAATCGGTCAGAACCTTGAGCTTGGAGCGGAGCCTCTCGGCGGCAATGACGGCGCGGGACTCAGAGTTGGAGGCCGTTAGGCTGTCGAGGAACTGGAACGTGCCGCAAAGGCGTTGGGACTCATGGGAGCGCAAGACGATAGGGAGGGCGTGGTCGGCATCCCAACGAGCGACATAGAGGCCTGCGGCAATGGTATCGGTGGCGAAAGAGTAGACGCCATTGGCATCGGGCGAAATGGAGAACGGGACGGTGTCCGTTGCCACTAATGGGGTGAAAGTCAGAGGGATGGACGTTGTGCGATTGAGGTCGATAAATACACGTCCATCAAAATCGTCGCCCCCACAACTCGAAAAGAGCGCGGAGGCGGCGAGGGAAAATAGTGTGAGACGGAGCTTAATCATCTGACGAGATCTGCGAGAGCGTCGTTAACCTCTTTGAACGAGAAACGCGCGAGGATATTGTCCATCTTTTGGCGAATCTTGTCGTTGCAGAGATTGCCGATGGAGCCTTCGTGGGTGTGGTTAATCTGTCCGTTGAAATCGAAATGTCCCTCCTCGATTTCCATGCCCACTTGGCGATAGGCGTCGCGGAAAGGTGTTCCGGCGAGTGCGCGGCGGTTGACCTCCTCGACGCTGAAAGCGTATTTGTAGCGGGGGTCTTTCATGATGTCCTTCTCCACCTCGATATTCTCGATGGCGTAGGCGGTGATGTCGATGCAGTCCTTCATCTCCTCGAAGAGGGGGATGAAGACCTCCTTAATGATTTGCATATCGCGGAAATAGCCGCTTGGGAGGTTGCCGCTGATGAGGCGGATGGTGTTTGGCGCGCCTTGAATCTTATTGCAATGGGCGCGGACAAGCTCGAAGACATCGGGATTCTTCTTGTGGGGCATGATGCTGGAGCCTGTCGTCATCTGCTTGGGAAGGTGGATGAAGCCGAAGTTTTGGCTCGTGAAGAGACATCCGTCAAAAGCAAGTCGCCCGATTGTCTCGGCAATGGAGGCGAGAGCGAAGGAGACAATGCGCTCCGTCTTGCCGCGTCCCATTTGGGCGTAGACCACATTGTAGGCCAAGTCCTTGAAACCGAGGAGGCGAGTGGTGAGAGTGCGGTTGAGCGGGAACGAAGAGCCGTAGCCGGCTGCCGCGCCGAGAGGGTTCTGGTTGGCTACATCCCATGCGGCGGCGAGCATCGTCATATCGTCGGTAAGGCCCTCGGCGTAAGCCCCGAACCAGAGGCCGAACGAGGAGGGCATGGCGACCTGGAGGTGGGTATAGCCCGGGATGAGCAAATCCTTGTACTTCTCGCTTTGTGCTTGAAGGACGTTGAACAGCTTCATAAGGCGTGAGACGACATCCTCAATCTGGGCGCGGATGTAGAGCTTCAGGTCGAGGAGGACCTGGTCGTTGCGCGAGCGTCCGCTGTGGACCTTCTTGCCCATGTCGCCGAGCGAGCGGGTGAGCATCAGCTCTACTTGCGAATGGACATCCTCGATGTCGTCCTCGATAATGAAATTGCCCTCTTCGGCCGTCTTGTATATCTTCTTCAGCTCGGCGAGGAGCGTCTGGAGTTCATCTTTTTGGAGAAGCCCGATGGTCTCGAGCATGGTGATATGCGCCATGGTGCCCATGACGTCGAACGGCGCGAGATGGAGGTCGAGTTCGCGGTCGCGGCCGACGGTGAAGCGGTCGATGCGCTCGTCTTCGGAATAGCCTTTATCCCACAGTTTCATTGGTCGTAAGAGTTTTAGAATATGAAGTTTAGGCTTGATAAATATTGAGGCCGTCGAGGATTTCGACGTATGTCTTGACGCCGGAGCGAATCTCGTCGAGCATGATGAACTCGTCGGCCGTATGAGAGCGGGCGGACTGCCCAGGTCCGATTTTTATGGACGTGAAAGGCATGAGAGCCTGATCGCTCATTGTAGGCGAGCCGAAAGGCACGAGGCCGAGGTCGAGACACCGGCGGACAACGGGGTGCGACATGGGAATGGCTGAGCTGGAGAGACGCGTAGACCGCTCTTGGACATTGACACTCACCGATTTCTTGATTAGGGAGAGCAGCTCTTGATTCTTATATAGCTCGTTGACACGGACATCGACGACGAAGCGGCACGTGTCTGGCACAACATTGTGCTGCGTTCCGGCCTCGATTTGCGTGACGGACATCTTGACGGGGCCAAGGAACTGACTGATCCTCTCGAAGACGTGGGTGCGGAACCACTCTATGGCGGGGAGAGCCTGATAGATGGCATTAACGCCCTCATTTCGGGCGGCGTGTCCGCTCTTGCCGAAGGCGGTGCAGTCGAGCACCATAAGGCCTTTCTCGGCTACGGCGGGCTGCATTCCCGTTGGCTCGCCAACGATGGCGAGGTCTATTGTGCCGAGTTCGGGAATGATGCTCTCCAGGCCATTCTTGCCACTGACCTCCTCCTCGGCCGAAGCGGCGAAGACGAGGGAATAGGGGCGGTCTGGCGACGTGGTGAGGAGATAGCGGAACGCGGCGAGGAGGCTGACAAGAGGGCCGCTGGCATCGTTGCTGCCGAGGCCGAAGAGCTTCCCGTCCTCAACCGTTGGCGTGAAAGGGTCGCGCGTGTACCCAGCGGCCGGCTTGACCGTATCGATGTGAGAGTTGAGAAGCACGACGGGACGACCATCGGGACAATCGACCTCGCGGACCCAGAGGTTGTTGCCTTTGCGTGAGGCTTGCAGGCCCCATGCGGCAAGTTGGGCTTGAATGAGATTGGCGACATCGCCCTCGGCTCTTGAAGTAGACGGCGTGGCAATCATGCGCTTCAAGAGGTCGATGCTATCGGCAGTGAGGGAGTCGAGGAGGGAATTGTTCAAAGTTTGAGGGTTGTTCCACGGCCGGACTTGAGGCCTTGGACGTTGGTTATGACGACACTATGAACGCCCTTGCGGAGGGCTTCGAAGCCGTTGTCGAGTTTGGGAATCATTCCTGCGGCCACGATGCCTTTGGCCTGATAGTCCTTGAAAGTGTCGAAATCGAGGTCAGGGATGAGAGTGTTGTCGTCGTCGGGATTGAGGAGAACGCCGGGCTTCTCGAAACAGAAAACGAGCTTGACGTTGGCAATGCCGGCCATAGCTCGTGCGAACTCACTGGCGATGGTGTCGGCGTTGGTGTTGAGGAGATTGCCCTTGCCGTCGTGAGTGATGGGGGAGAGGACGGGGACGACCTCTTGCTTGATGAGCGACGAGATGGTGTCGGTATGCACCTCGCGGACATCGCCAACGAAGCCGAAATCGACGAGTTGACCGTCGGACATCATCTTAGGTGCGCGTCGGTCGGAGCGGATGATGCCCATATCGGCACCCGTGAGGCCGAGGGCGTTGACACCTCGGGCTTGGAGCTGGGCAACGATATTCTTGTTGACGAGGCCTGCGTAGACCATGGTGACGATGCGGAGCGTCTGCGCATCGGTGACGCGGCGTCCCTCAATCATTTGGGCTTGAATCCCGAGTTGCTCGGACAGCTTCGTTGCGGAGCGTCCGCCGCCGTGGACGAGGGCTTTTGCGCCGGTGAGTGACGCGAAATCGTCGAGGAGGGCGCTGAGGGAGTTATCCTCTTCGACGACCTTGCCTCCGACTTTGACTATGGTGAGGTTCATTGATTTTGGTTTTTGTGCAAAGGTAGGGGAAAAAGGGGAGTAGTGAAAGGGAGAGGGGTTACATGGACGGCTCTTTTAGCCCCGAGCGCATCCAGTGGGTTGATATGGGCGGAATGGGTGTCACGAAGAGATGTTGCGCCTTCTGATTGGTGTCGCAGGATTGCCTTGGTAAATGAGATTTGGTTTAAGGTCTTTGGTTGCGACAGAGCCAACCGTGAGAATGGCGTTTGTGTGGACGGTAACTCCTGGGCAGACCGTGGTTTGCGCTCCAATCCATGCGCCGTCTTCTATCGTGATAGGAGCGTTACGGTAGGGCATGGAGTGAATGGTGTAGTCGTGGTTTCCTGTGAGGAGCATTGCGCCCTGAGACACGCAAACATTGTTACCGATATGGACTTGGTCGATGTTGTCAATCCAACAGTTTTCGCCAATCCAGCAGTCGTTGCCAATGGTGAGATTCCAAGGGGATTTGATGTTGACATTGTTCTTTATAACCAGTCCTTTGCCGATATGGGCGCCGAATAGTTTAAGGAGTGTGACTTTGACCTTCATGAAAGGATTCCACGAGGCTTTGACAAACAATGCGTTGACAATATACCAGATGGTTGTTTTTGTGAATCCTGCACCCTTATCGAAGCTTGAGCCATCGAAAGATGCAAGGCGCACGGATGGTTCAAGCGGCATGGCGCACCTCCTTTCCAGTGAATAATGCCCATGCTGTGTTGAGAATTATTACATTTATGTTGTTTTTCGGGGGGGGGTGAAATATTTATCTTTAATGTGCTGTTTTATCTTTTCGTCGTCGAAGTTGAACTGCTTTTTGATTTCGAAGATTTTAGCGTCGACGAGGAAGCGATACCAGAAGCCTTGGAGGACGTGCCATACGAAGCCCTCCTTGCCGTCGAGGAAGCCGAGTTTGAGGAAGTAACGGTATGTGAAGTTGGCGAAGGGACGGAGGAAGAGGGGCATCTTGATGTATTTGATTTTTAGCCATCGTTTGCGTTGCTCTTCGGTGCCGAAGAATTTTGGCGTGACCTCTTCGGCTGTGGCATCGAGACCGTAGCTCATCATGAGCATATCCACCATCTCGCGGGTGGCGTAGCCGTTGTGTTTGTTAGTCCACCATGTGAGGCTGTTGAGGTTGGCGTCGACTTGGTCGCCGGTAGGTATGGAGAGAGCTTTGCCGTCAAAGAGCCTGATGTGCTCATCCATCCATCTGTTTTCACACTCGCCGTGTCCGCGTCTCCAAATCTTGAGGTGTTGGCTTGGATACCATCCGCCGTGGAGCAGAGGGCGCCCCATGAAATCGATGCGTTTACGGACGTAGAAACCGTTAACGTCGTCTGGGCAATTGGAGATAGCGTTTATAGCGTTTTGCCCGAGGTTCTTGTCGAGATATTCGTCGGCATCAATTCTCCAAATCCAATCGGCTGTTATGGGGCAATTGTAAACGCCCCAATTAAACTGTGTGGCATAATTTTTCCACGGGTGTTGGAACACTTTGGCACCAAGAGCCTCAGCAAGTTGGGTGGTGCGGTCTGTGCTGAAACTGTCAACAACGAAGATCTCGGAACAAATACCTTTTAGCGAGTTGATGCATCGTTCGATGTGCATCTCCTCGTCTTTTGTGAGGATTATGGCGGCAATGGATGGGGTGGGATTGCTTGTGGTCATAGTCTTTTTCTTGTCACTCAGTCGCAAAGATAGCAATCCGTATTGATGGCGAGGTATGGCAAAAGTCTTTTGTTTTCGTTTGGCAGATAAAAGCCCACCCCGCAGGTTGTGACGGCCTGCGGGGTGGGATGAAGGTTTTTGTATGGCGCGGATGTTACTCTGCCTTCATGATGAGGGTGGCTTTGTGGGCCTCGGTGGTGAGGAGGCGAGCCCATTCTTGGACATCAGCCGCGGAGATGGACTCCACGAGCTTTTGATAGTCTGTGTCGTCCGTGCCGCGGAGGGCGAGGCCTTCGAGGAGGGTGACCCACGCGTCATTCTTTTGGAGAGCCTCGACGCGAGCCTTGACGAGGTTCTTCTTGACCTTGTCGAGATCGTCAGGCAGAGGGCCGTTGTCGGCTATTTTCTTGATCTCCTGCATGATGATGGGCTCAAGTTTGTCGAAGACTTTGGGGTCGGTGTCGAAAGAGATGGTGACGGAGTATTGCTGGTCGGGCTCCTTTGTGAGGCTTGCTCTGACGCCGACGCCGTAGGAACCGCCCTGC
>JALEMI010000091.1 GCA_022768325.1 Bacteroidales bacterium | reverse complement strand
CTTTGCGACACAAATCAAGTGCAAAAAAACATACCATGAAATCATTTAAAGTCCTCGCCACAGCTCTCTTCGCCGCTACGCTCTCACTCTCTTTCACCGCTTGCGACGACGAAGAAGAAGACGAGATGATCATCTACGAGGAAATCAAAGTCATAACCTCACAAAAGAAGCTCGTCCAATTCAAGGCCGCACAAGACGACGACCGCTACTCCGTCATCGACTTCACATACTACCTCGACAGCAAACTCGCCGTCTCCAGGCTCTCCGAGGTCAATAGCCCCGCATTCCACATCCTCCCCACAACCTACAGCTGGGCCGGTGCCGCAATCCTCACCTCAAACTACGATGAGGAAGTCGCATACCTCTATGCCGATGGCGTCATCGTCAAGAGCATCTCCGATGCCTACGTGTCCACCACCTACAACTACAACTCCGCCAATAGGCTCCAGTCCGCCGAGGTCCACGACAGCCATTCCCGCACGGTCAATTTCAAGTGGGAAGACGATAGGGTAGTGGAGGTCAGCGATTCCCAGTCAACTGTCTCTTTCTCATACAGCGGAAAGGTCTGCAAAGGCTATTTCCCCTTGACCCAGTTCTGCGCTTGCGCCAACGAGGCCCTCTTCCTCGCGCATCCCGAACTTATATGCCTCCGCACAGCCCAATTGCCCGACAAGATGGTCAATGCCAATGCCCAATACACCTTCTCCTATTCCCTCGATGCCGACGGCTACGTCACCTCATGCACAGTCGCCAAGACGCAAGACTCCACCACTTCCGAAACCACCTACTCCCTCTCGTGGCAATAGCCTCATTCTGAGATTCTTACCCTCTCTCCATACCTCAAAGCCAACCTCCCCGCAGGTCGGCTTTTCCTATTTCCATATCACCCGATAACACCCAAGCCACAAAAAGACTATTTTTGCCGCAAACAAATTATTGACAACCACAATGAACATCTTGGAGAAGAACAGCAAGCCCATCTACCTGACCTTGCTCATAGCTCTCTCAATCCTTCTGCTTCTTGGATATGTCCCCGCTTGCGAACCCGTCTCCGCCCTCATCACGCCCCCCGTGGCCCTCTTCTGCGGTCTCGTCTTCGCCCTCATCTGCGGACAGGCGCTCCCCACCTTCAACAGCAAGATGTCCAAATATATGCTCCAGTATTCTGTCGTCGGCCTCGGCTTCGGCATGAATGTCGAGAAATGTCTCCAGTCGGGCAGCGACGGTATGCTCTTCACCATCGCCTCCGTCATCGGCACAATGCTCATCGGATGGCTCATCGGGCGCAAATTCTTGCACGTCGACAATAAGACCTCATACCTCATCAGCTCCGGAACCGCCATCTGTGGCGGCAGTGCCATCGCCGCCGTAGGTCCCGTTGTCAAGGCCGACAATAGCCAGATGTCCGTCGCCCTCGTCACGGTCTTCGTCCTCAATGCCGTCGCACTCTTCATCTTCCCGCCCATCGGCCATGCCCTCGACCTCTCCCAAAAAGACTTCGCCACATGGGCTGCCATCGCCATCCACGACACCAGCTCCGTCGTCGGTGCCGGTGCCGCCTACGGCAACGAGGCCCTCGAGATTGCCACCACCATCAAGCTCACACGCGCCCTCTGGATCATACCCCTCGCCCTCGTCACATCCTTCATCTTCAAGTCCAAAGACCAAAAGGTCAAAATCCCCCTCTTCATCATCTTCTTCATCGTCGCCATCGTCATCAACACATACCTCCTCTCCAACTTCGACGCCGGCATCACCATCGGCAACGCCATCAACGGCCTCGCCCGCAAATGCCTCACCCTCAGCCTCTTCTTCATCGGCGCCTCCCTCACCCGCCAAACCCTCATGTCCGTAGGCCTCAAACCCATGCTCCAAGGCGTCATCCTCTGGATCATCATCTCCCTCGTCACCCTCGCCTACATCCTCCTCTAACCCACTGGTAAGTCTTCACCGCCAAGGAAGCTCTCCCGCCCGCCAAGGAAGGTCTCCCGACCAAAGAGCCTCACATCTCCATTCCCCAACCCCAGCCTGGCCCGCAGGGCCATACCTCCACTAACCTGGTACACACGCGCAGCGGGTGTGCCAGGCCGAAAGCCCAGCGGACGTGTTAGTCCATAGAGCCAGCAGATTCCCCCAGTCCTCAACTCCACGCCCCCCCAGGTCCATACCTCACCAACCAGCTACACATGCGCAGCGGGTCCGCCCGGCGTGAGTAATCACAACCCAAATTGTGGCAAAAACTCACAAACAAAAAATCCACTCCATCCCCTTGCAAATCCAAAACATTTCCATACCTTTGCATCGTCTTCCAACGACAACGCTTCTCGGCCGATTCGTCTAACGGTTAGGACATCAGATTCTCAATCTGGCAATAAGAGTTCGATTCTCTTATCGGCTACCACAAAGCTGCCTCCCCAGAGGTGGCTTTTTTCGTACAAATCTCACTCTTACGCCTCATGGCAGACAACAGCAAAGTAAGGGTGCGCTTCGCACCAAGCCCTACCGGCGCTCTCCACATCGGTGGCGTCCGTACAGCACTCTATAACTACCTCTTCGCCCGACAGCACCATGGCGACTTCATCCTCCGTATCGAGGATACTGACAGCCAACGCTTTGTCCCTGGCGCCGAGAAATACATCATCGAGAGCCTCAAATGGTGCGGCATCCAAACCGACGAAGGCGTCGAGCAAGGTGGCCCACACGCTCCATACCGCCAAAGCGAGAGGAAAGAGATCTACCTCACCTACGCGCAGCAACTCGTTCAAAGCGGTAACGCCTATTACGCCTTCGACACAGCAGACCAACTCGACGCCCTCCGCAAACAAGCCGAGGCCGACGGCAAGACCTTCGCCTACGACTACACCGTCCGACAGCAACTCCAAACATCCCTCGCTCTCCCAAAAGAAGAGGTCGACGCGCGCATCGCACGCGGCGACAACTACGTCATCCGCTTCAAGATGCCAGAGAACGAGGATGTCCAGATGGACGACATCATCCGCGGACATATCGTCATCAACACCAAGACCCTCGACGACAAGGTCCTCTATAAGAGTGCCGACCAACTCCCCACATACCACCTCGCCAACATCGTCGACGACCATCTCATGGAGATCACCCACGTCATCCGCGGCGAGGAGTGGCTCCCCTCGCTCCCCCTCCACTATCTCCTCTACCGCGCTTTCGGCTGGCAACGCCCCGAGTTCGCCCATCTCCCGCTTCTCCTGAAGCCACAAGGCCAGGGCAAGCTCTCCAAACGCGACGGCGATAAGTTCGGCTTCCCCGTCTTCCCCCTCCAGTGGAACGCACCCGACGGCTCCACAGCCATGGGCTACCGCGAGAGCGGCTATCTCCCCGAGGCCTTCATCAATATGCTCGCACTCCTCGGATGGAATCCCGGCACCGAGCAGGAGCTCTTCTCCATGCAAGAGCTCATCGACACCTTCTCGCTCGATAAGGTCTCCAAGAGTGGCGCCCGCTTCAATCCCGATAAGGCCAAGTGGTTCAATGCCCAGTATATCCGCATGGCGGACAACAACCGCCTCGCCGACATCATCGCTCCACTCTACGCCGAGCGCGGAATCTCCGTCACGCCCCAACGTGCCGCCGAGGCCATAGCCCTCATCAAGGAGAGAGCCACTTTCCCCGTCGATTTGGTCGACCTCACCCAAAAGCTCTTCATCCGCCCCGATGCCTACGACGAGAAGTCCGTCGCCAAGTTCTGGAAGGCCGACAATGTCACACGCCTCGCCGAGCTGCGCCAAATCCTCGCTTCCGAAGACCTCGCCGACCCCGCAACCGCCGAGGCCCGCGTCCACGAGTGGATCAAGTCCAACGAGTACAGCATGGGACAGCTCATGAACACGCTCCGTATCGCAATCTGGGGCGTAAGCCAAGGCCCCAGCATCTTCCACATCATCGCCTTCATCGGCAAAGATGAGGCTCTCGCTCGCATCGACGCGGCGGCGGCGTCCCTTGGTCAAGGGGCGTGAGGCGGCCGCATCTCTCTCAGGTTCGAGTCTCCTATCCCACACAGCCCCACGAGCTTCTGCTCCCGTGGGGCTTTTTTATATATCTTTGTTTTCTAATTTCTTTCGAAATCCATTCTTATGCCTTCAATATCACAGCGCGGCATCATCATGCCATCGTCTCCAATCCGTAAGCTCGTCCCCTTCTCCGACGATGCCAAGGCTCGCGGTCTCCATGTCTACCACCTCAATATCGGTCAGCCGGACATCCTCACCCCCGACGTGGCTCTCTCCGCCATCAAGAACGCTAAGATCCCCATCGTCGAGTATACCAATTCAGCCGGTATGCCCGAGTACAGGCGCAAACTCTCCAAATACTATCAGTCCGTCGGAATCAATCTCACGCCCGACCAGATGCTCGTCACGTGCGGCGGCTCCGAGGCCGTCCTCTTCGCCTTCATGAGCTGCCTCGACCCCCTCGACGAGATTATCGTCCCCGAGCCGTTCTATGCCAACTACGAGGCTTTCGCCGCAGCCGCCGGCGCTTGTGTCGTCCCCATCACCGCCACCATCGACAACGGTTTCACGCTCCCCAGCATCGAGGAGTTCGAAAAGGTGATTACGAACAAGACCAAGGCCATCATGATCTGTAATCCCAATAACCCAACGGGCTATCTCTATTCCGAGAAGGAGATGCACCTCCTCCGCGACCTCATCATCAAGTACGACCTTTTCCTTATCTGCGACGAGGTTTACCGCGAGTTCTGCTACGACGGCGCAAAATATTATTCGTCAATGTATCTCGACGGCGTCGCCGACAATGTCATCATGGTCGATTCCGTCTCAAAACGTTACAGCGAGTGCGGTCTCCGCATCGGCCTCCTCGCTTCGCGAAATAAGGCGGTCATCTCTTCCGCGCTCAAGCTCGCTCAGGCGCGCCTCTGCCCACCCACTTTCGGGCAAATCGCCGCCATGGCTTCCCTCGATGTCCCCGACGAGTATTTCGCCGAGATGAACCGCGAGTATTGCAAGCGGCGCAATTTCCTTCTCGACGGTCTCAATAAGATTCCGGGCGTCTATTCCCCCATGCCACGTGGCGCGTTCTATACCGTCGCGCGTCTCCCAATCGACGATTCCGACAGGTTCTGCAAGTGGCTCTTGGCCGATTTCAGCTACAATAACCAGACTGTCATGCTCGCCCCGGCCGCCGGTTTCTATTCCAACCGAACCCTCGGACGCAATGAGGTCCGCATCTCCTATACGCTCAATTGCGAAGACCTCGCCATCGCACTCGATCTCCTCGCCCGAGCCCTCCGTCTCTATCCCGGACGTACGCCCGAGAGTGGCTCCCCGCTCACCGAGTTCGAGAAGAGGCAACGCGAGGCCGGTAAGTTCTAATCCCCTCCCTCCTTAGCTTTGGCAAGCCTCAATTTCTTCATCGCTAAGCGGCTCATGGATGGCTCCCCCGAGGGCAGCCGTTTCTCAGGCCCCGCCATCCGTGTCGCCACGGCCGCCGTCGCGCTCGGAATGGTGGTCATGATTGTCTCCGTCGCCGTAGGCCTGGGCTTCAAGAGGGAGATCCGCGACAAGATTGTCGGCTTCGGCTCTCATGTCCAGATCACGGGCTATTCACTCAACAGCTCTTTCGAGACTCCCCCCTTGCCCTACGATTCCATGCTCGTCGCCGAGGTCTCCTGTGTCCCAGGGGTCAAGGGGATCCAACCCTATGTCACTAAGCCGGGCATCATCAAGACCGACGATGCTTTCCAAGGCATCGCTCTCAAGGGCGTCGATTCCTCGTTCAACTGGTCTTTCATCAATTCCTGCCTCGTCGAGGGCCACTCTCTCGCCCTCCCCGATAGTGCCAAGTCCGACGACATACTCCTCTCGCGCTCCCTCGCCAATCTCCTCGGCCTGTCGCTCGGCGACCCTGTGCGGATGTTTTTCGTCAATGCCTATGGCGTCCGCGCGCGCCGTTTCAATATCTGCGGCATCTTCGACTCCCATTTCGACGAGTTCGACAAAAGCCTCGCCTATGTCGATATGCGCCATCTCGTCCAACTCAACGATTGGAAGCCCGGCACCATCTCGGGCTACGAGATCCTGCTCCACAATTTCGACATGATGGACGATGTCACAAACGCACTCTCCTCCATCGCCACAACCCACGTCTCGTCCGACGAGGCTATAATACGCGTCTCCGACATCCGCCGCCTCCAGCCCCAAATCTTCGGATGGCTCGCGCTGCTCGATCAGAATATCCTCGTCATCATCGTGCTAATCATCGCCGTCGCGGGGCTAAATATGGTCTCTGGTCTCCTCATCCTCATCCTCGAGCATACCAATGCCATCGGCATTTTCAAGGCTGTCGGCGCGTCCAATTCTTTGCTGCGCAATGTCTTCATTCTCATGGCCCTCCGCATCGTCGGCAAAGGTCTCCTCTTCGGAAATGTCATCGGTGTCGGCCTCTGTCTTATCCAAAAATTCACGGGCGTCGTCTCTCTCGATCCCGAGAACTATTATCTCGATACCGTCCCCGTGCTTCTCTCCGTCCCCCATCTCCTTTTGCTCAATCTCGGCACGGCTCTCCTCGCGTTCCTCCTCCTCCTCGGCCCGTCGGGCATGGTGGCCCGCATCTCGCCCGTCAAGGCCATCCGCTTCAATTAATCTCCCATGCCCGATACGCTAATCGTCATCGCCGGCCCCACCGCCGTAGGCAAGTCCGAGGTGGCCATCCGTGTGGCCGAGGCTCTTCGCTGTGAGGTCGTCTCCGCCGATAGCCGACAGGTCTATCGCGAGATGCTCATCGGCACTGCCGCACCCTCCGATGCCGATTTGGCCCGTGTCCCCCACCATCTCGTCCGCTGCCGCTCCGTCCTCTCTCCCCTAAACGCCTTCGATTTCGAGCAGTCCGCGCTCTCCATTCTCTCGGATGCTTTCCGGCGGGGTGGGGGAGTGGCCGTCCTCGCTGGCGGCTCCATGATGTACGTCGATGCCCTCTGCCGCGGCATCGATGCCATGCCCGATGTCCCCCTCGCCCTCCGCGACCAACTCAAAGCCGAGCTTGCCGAGCGTGGCCTCTCCTTCATGGTCTCACGCCTCCAATCCCTCGACCCCCTCTATTGCCGCACTGCCGATCTCCGCAACCCACGCCGTGTCCTCCACGCCCTCGAGCTCTGCCTCGTCAGTGGAGTCCCCGTCTCCGCCCTCCGCACGGGCCAGCCTAAGCCGCGCCCCTTCCGCATCCTTAAGTTCGCCCTCGTCCGCCCACGCGAAGAACTCTACGCCCGAATCGACTCCCGTGTCGACCAGATGATTGCCGACGGTCTCGAAGCCGAGGCCCGCTCGCTCCTCCCTCTCGCCCACCTCCCCGCCCTCCAAACCGTCGGCTACCGCGAACTCTTCTCCCATTTCCGCGGCGAGATTCCCATCAACGAGGCCATTAGGCTAATCAAAAGAAATACACGCCATTACGCCAAAAAACAACTCACCTGGATCAACGCCGACCACGACTATTCCCACCTCGACCCCTCCTCCGCCGCAGAAAAAATCCTCCAAACACTTGCAAATCCAAATCCTTTACCCTAATTTTGCATCGTCAAAACAAAACGACACTAACCACGGCCGATTCGTCTAACGGTTAGGACATCAGATTCTCAATCTGGCAATAAGAGTTCGATTCTCTTATCGGCTACCTCAAGGCTCGAAAGTCCCACTTTCGAGCCTTTTTCTCATCTCCCCCTCAGCCACCGCTCAGCCCCCCAGTCCGCACACCTGTACTGGGAGGGACGCTCTCCTGACCGTCCATCATCTTGAACAGCCCCCAAAAAACCTCACAGTCCGCAACACCCGCACTGGGAGGGACGCTCTCCTGACCGTCCATCATCTTCCATTTACCACTTTCCCCACGCCCAACCCTGGACTGGCCTGCAAGGCCATACCTCCACTAACCTGGTACACACGCGCAGCGGGTGTGCCAGGCCGAAAGCGCAGCAACTGTGCCAGGCCGAAATACCGCCCACGCCCCTCCCCGCGTCCCTGAACAGCAACACCCGCACTGTGAAGGACGGTCTCCTGACCGTCCATCATCTTCCATTTACCACT
>JALEMI010000029.1 GCA_022768325.1 Bacteroidales bacterium | reverse complement strand
CGTTGGCGGTGAGCTTTAGGTTCTCAAAGCGCCCGAAGTCGTCAAGGTTCTCTTCGGTGACGTCTGCCTTCAGGAGGTGGTCGAGCTGGCTGCTGTTGAGGCCCGTGGCTTCGGAGAGTATTAGGGCGAGGCCGTGAATCTCGCGGAGCTGATATTCAGCAATGTAGTCGGTAATCGACTTGTCCTCGTCGGGGCGCAGGTCGCCCGTCTGGAGGTCGTGGATTATGAGCATGGCCGTCCGCTGGTCTTTCTGAGAGAGTGTGGCGAAGCTCTTGTGGAGGCTCTCGAAGGCGTCGTTTGTGGCATTGCCCTCGGGACCGTCGACGTATAGCTCGCGGATGTATTTGCGGAATTTTGAGTTCAGATATTCCGCGTCGATGGTTCCCGTGCCTTTCTCGGCAATATAGGGGTCGACGGGGTAGTCTATGTCGACATGGTCGTTCGGGCCAGGCTTGCGGGTGAACAACTCGCGGTATCGCATCAGGAGGGTGTTGTACGTGGTCTCGTTGATCAGTACGTCCACCTGGTGATACGTCTCGCCATGTTGGAACTCATAGCTCGTTTTCTCCCACATGAAGCCTTGCAGCTTGGCTTTCTCAAGGGTGTGCGTGAGGTCGGAGAAGTCCTTGGCGAACATATTGCGCGATTCGCGTGACTCGGGCAGTCGCTCAAAGTGCCTTATGTCGAACGATTCGAAAACCTCTTTTATGTGGATGTAGAGCGAATTGATGCGCGTAAGGTTGGTTTCCAGCCGGTCCACAAAGACGCTGAAACCCCTGTCTACGTAGACGTCCAGGGCGTCGTCAATGTTTTGGCGCATCGTGTAGGGCAGGGTGTAGTACTTGATTGTGCCAAATGGCTTGTCGGGGCCAAATAGGCGGTTGGTGCGCGAGAAGGCCTGTATGATGTCAACGTAGCGCATCAGCTTGTCGACGTAGAGCGTGTTAATCCACTTGGAGTCGTAGCCCGTCAGCATCTGCGTTACGACAATCAGGAGGTCTATCTGCTGCGAGTGCTTGCCGTCAATGTTGGCGTATTGCATCTTGTGGCCCATGCGTTTGGCCACGTCTTTCTTGTATTTGTCGTATTGGGCGAGGGCGAAGCAGGTGTCGTATTTGGCGTTGTAGTCCTCGAGCATCTCGATGATTGCGTCCTCGCGCTTGGTTCCCTCGTCGTCGTTGTCGATGTTGTTGTCGAAAACGGCAGCTACGTTCAGGTCGGGGTAGTTGTTTTTGAAAATGTGGTAGTATTCTATGGCCTCGGCGATTGTCTTCGTGGCGAGCATGGCGTGAAACTTGCCGTCTTTGCTCAGCCGTTTGCGCGATTTGGCAATGTCGTCCGCCACCTTCAAGTGGTGCCACTCTTGCTTGTAGAGGTCTTTGGGCAGGTAGTGTTCTATGCCGTGGCGCATCTCCCCGTTTTCAAGATAGTCGGACTCCATGGGCATCTCGTTGCTCATGAACCGGTCGTATACCTTTTTCTTCTCCTCGTCGGCCTCTATCTCTTCTTTGTTGTTGGTTTTCAGGGAGTTTCGTGCGGCAATGTCGCGCAGCGTGTCGTCGGGCATGGTGTTGACCATGTAGGGGTCGAAGCCCAAGACGTTGCCGTCGGGCACGGCTCTGCCTATGGTATATTTGTGGAGCCAGTTGCCAAAGATGGTCTCGGTGGTTATCTCGTTGTGGGCGTTCTCGGGGAATACGGGCGTTCCCGTGAAGCCGAATAGCAGGGCGCGGTTGAAGGTGTTTTTTATGCTGAGCAGCATATCGCCAAACGTGCTGCGGTGGCACTCGTCGATGATGAAGACGAGCCGTTTCGAGTTGAGCTTCTTGATGTTGTCGTCCGATATGTTCTCGCCCGCCTTGATTTTGCCCATCTTCTGGATGGAGGTGACGATGAGCTTGTCGTTGGAGTCTGTGGAGAGCAGTTTGGCAATGAGCATTTGCGTGTCTTGGGTATCATGCACGCAGTTGGGGTTGTCGGCAAAGGCCCTGTACTCATCGAGCGACTGGATGGCGAGCTCTATGCGGTCGAGCACGAAGACCACCTTGTCGGCGTTGCCCGACTTGGCAATAAGCTGCGCGGACTTGAAGGATGTCATGGTCTTGCCCGAGCCTGTTGTGTGCCAAATGAAGCCGCCGCGGTGCTGGTGGTCGTCCCACGAGTGTTTCTGGACGGCGTCGGCAATCTTGTTGACCGCAAAGTATTGGTATGACCGCAACACTTTGAGCGTCTTGTCCTTATCGTCGGCAATGGTGTAGAACCCCACGAGCATGTGGGCCATGGGGATGGAGAGCAGGTCGGATGTCACCTGTCGCCAGTCGGTCATCTCCTCGTTGTTGAAGTTTGCCCAATGGAAGAAGTTTTGGGGCGAGAACCGCTCCTCCGTGCCGGGATTGGCAAAGTAGAGGGTCTTCTCGGGCGTCATGGCCACGAAGATTTGGATGAGCGAGAAGATGCCATGCGCAAAAACGCCCTCGTGGGTGTATCGTTTAATCTGGAAGGCCGCTTGAGACACGTCGACACCCGAACGCTTCAGCTCGATGTGGATGACGGGCATTCCGTTGATGAGGAGCATTATGTCGCCACGCCGGTTGCCAGCCAATGGATGGGAGGTGCGGAGGCGGGGCTGGCGTACAATCTGATAACGCGACTGCCCGGCCCTAATCTCCTTAGCGTCGAAAATCTTGAGGTATACGGGCTTACCGAAGTTGACGGTGTCGGCGGCGTTGTCGCGCGTTATAATGACTTGCTCTCCGTTGATGAATATGTTCTTGTCATACGGAAGGGGCTTGCTCTCGACGATGTCGAGAATCTGCTTCATCTCCGTCTTTGTGAGCGGATAGTTGCCCAGCTCGTCTAACTTGCGGTTGTTGTCGTAGATTATGTCGGCCCAGTTCTGGATAAGCTCCTCCTCCGTTTTGTTCATCAGGACCTCGTTCCAGCCGTGTTGGCAGAGGAGTTCGCATAGCGCTTTCTCAAAGTCAAGCTCTTTGTCGAATGGGCGTGTGTTGGTTGTGGTGTTCATGGTGATTAGTTCTCGTCGTTAATTATTTCCCATCTTCCGCCACGCTTGCCATTGGCGCGTCTCAATATGCCTTTTTCTTGTAGTGCAATCGTGATGGACTTGACGGTTCTTTCCGATTTGTGTATTTCGCTTGCCATTTCTTTTTGCGTGGCATTGGGGTTCGCTTGTATTATGCGCAAGATTGCTATCTCTTCCAAAGTGCAAATATTGCACTTTGGCGGAAGATTTAGTGCAAAATTTGCACTTTGGGGCTCTCTTTCAGAAGCGGGTTTGTACTCCCCCTCCTTAGTGGCAGCCCAATCTATGTGCAGCTCCCTGTTGCGGAAGGTGTGGTTCTCGCCCAGAAGCATACTGCGAAAGAAAAGCTCCAGGAAGTCGGTAGTCTCGGCAATTCCCTTTTGCAGGTTGCAATAGTTGGCGCGTACAAGGGCGTTGCGGAAATACCATGAGTTGCTGGCAAAGACGTCGTTCTGCACTTTGAAGCCAAGCGTCTGAAGGTATTTAATCATAAAGACGGCCGTGGCGCGTGTGTTGCCTTCGCCGAAAGCGTGTACTTGCCATATATTGGCGCAGAACCTTGTCAAGTGGCGTATGGCGTTGTCAATTGGCACGTTGGCGTATGAGAATTCGCGCTCAGCCCGCATGTCGTAGTCCAGAGTCTCGCCAATGGTCGCGTGACTCGCGTAGAATACCGTTTCGCCGCTCAGCACCCATTCCTTTTTCGTGATGTCGTATTCCCTGAATCGGCCTGCATTTTTAAATATGCCCTCGAAAAGCCGGCGGTGGATGGTTGTGAGCTGTGCCGGGGAGAAATTGAAAGACCTCTCGGAAAGAATCTCCGTGATGCGGGCGGAAACCTTGTCCGCTTCTTCCGTCCTGTCGTTTTCAGCCTCACCGCGGCCTTTTGCCGATTCGTAGTAAGAGTCGATCAGCTTTTTGGCTTCGCCAATGCTAATTTCTCCGTCAATGTGTTGGCGGGCGGTGTTGAGCAAGTAGTGCGACGGCGACAGCCCGTCAACTTGCTGCAGGCCAATGGCCACTTGCCACGCCTCGCCGCGTTCTCTTCGTCCGGGTTCGCTTTGGCGGATGTATTCGTCAAGGGCTGGAATTGTATATTCTCCGTCTTTCATCGCTTGGTATGGTAACGGGGGTGTGGCCTTTTTTGTGAGAGTTTCTTTTAGGACGTCATTCTGTTAATGATTCGCCTACACAACTTTTGTGAACTCTTTTACGACATCTTTTACGACATCTTTTACGACATCTTTTGCGACATCTTTTGCGACATCTTTTGCGACATCTTTTGCGACATCTTTTGCGACATCTTTTGCGACATCTTTAGTGAACTCTTTAGTGAACTCTTTAGTGAACTCTTTAGTGAACTCTTTAGTGAACTCTTTAGTGAACTCTTTAGTGAACTCTTTAGTGAACTCTTTAGTGAACTCTTTAGTGAACTCTTTAGTGAACTCTT
>JALEMI010000072.1 GCA_022768325.1 Bacteroidales bacterium | reverse complement strand
TCGCGCCGTTCTCCGCCCCGGGCCGGGCTCTCGCTTGCACTTTTGTTTGTGCGTCTCTCCCAGTATGTCAATGTGCTTTGCTGTCTGTTTGGCTCGGCCCCGCTTTTGGAGCCGCCGACGGGTTGCGAAGTTAGTGATTTTAGGGCTTTCGCTCCAAATCTTTTTTCAACCTGCTTGCCGTCGTTTCGTGATAGCGGGTGCAAAGGTAGGGGGAAGTTTTGGATTTGCAAGGGGTGGCGGGGAATATTTTTTATTGGGCGGGGTTATGGGGGTGAGTGTCAGGTGGTTGGGAGGGGTGTTAATTTGGGTTAATGGGGGTTTGGGACTGTGGAAGACGTTTTGTTATGGGTTATTTGGTGTGGAAGAAGTCGACGACGTCGAAGAGTTTTTTTGCGTGGCTGTCGAGTTCTTCGGCGTTGGCGGCGAGGGATTCGGCATTGTCGGCATTGTCGGAGAGGAAAGTGTCGAGGTCGACGAGAGCGGAGTTGATGAGCTCTGAGTTGGCGGACTGTTGGGAGCTTGCGCTTGTTATCTCGCCAATCAGTTTGTTGGTTTGATCCATGGACGGCATGGCCTCGCTGAACACGTCGCGAGCGGCAGCGTTGAGGGATATGCCTTCTGACGTGAGTTGGCTAATCTTTTCGGCAGCGGAGCGGCTGAGGCCGGCAAGGTTTTGAACCTCCTTGGCGACGACGGCGAAACCGAAACCTGCGGAGCCGGCACGTGCGGCCTCGACGGATGCGTTGAGGGAGAGAATGTTAATCTGACGCGCGATGTCGTTGACGATGGAGGTTTGGCGCGCGATGTCGTTATTGATGGCGAAGAGCGGCTTAAGGCTTTCGGCCAGGCTAACGCATTTTTCGTAAGAAAGAGAGAAAGCACTATCGGCCTTTCGGGTGTTGGCAAAATTGGCTTGGATGTCGGAGACCATGTTGGTTGTGGACTCTGTCAGGGCCTTGATGTTCACAGCCTGGCGTTTGGCTCCGGAAGAGAGATTTTGCGAGAGCGAAGAGACCTGCTGACTTGATGAGGCGAGCGACTCCGACGCTTTCTTAATATCGGACACAATATATGAAAGCCTTTCGCACATGAGCTGCACAGAGGTGTAGATGAGTGAAATCTCGTCGCGGCCATTGCTCTTGAGATCAGCCTCGACATTGAGATTTCCGTCGGCAACTTGGGCTATGACGCTGGAGAGCTTATCGAGGGGGCGTGAGAGCCAAACCCTCAGCAAGATGTAGACCAGGACAGCGACTATGACGAGCATGATGAAGAGCATGATGAGCGACTGGGACAACGTGACACGCGCGACTTCGAGGAGCTTATTATTGGACTCGGCCGTGAGCAGGGACCAACCCGGCGTGTTGCCGATAGGTTGGCAAGTGGCGAAATAGGTGTTTCCGCCGGGCATGGTGATGTATCCGCTCTTGACTTGCTGAATCTTGACCGCTTGGGCGATAGAATCGACACCCGCGCAGGTCATGGAGAGCGAATCGAGATTGCACTTCATGAGGAGCGAGCGGTCGGACGCGCCGATGACCGTAGTCTTCTCGTCGAGCGCCCAGACGAAGCTATCGGCGGAAGTGGTATCGGCGGCGACAAGGGACGAGAGCGTGGAGAGGCTGACATTGGCGGCGAGGACACCCACGGCATTGTGCTCGGCATCGCAGATGGGGACGGCTACGGTATACTTCATCTCGCCCGTTGACTTGGAGAGGTCTGGGCTCGTCATTGCGGAAGCCTTCCCATCGAACATCACCTGCTTGAAATACTTGCGATCGGACAGATTTCTGTCGGGGACGAAGCCTCGCCCGGCGACATAATACTCGCCCTCGGCAGTTATGACCATGAGCATTGAGAACTTGTCTTGGCTATCGGCGGACTTTCGGCCGAGGTATCCTGACATCTGGTCCCAATCCATAGTTTGAACCTCGGGACGCATTGACATCCACGTCAGTTCTTCCACCAAATTATCGAGACTCTCGGTGACCTGTCTTGCGGTGAGCCGTGACAGGAGAAGTTGCGACGCTTCGCTTGACGCCTTTTGGTGGTTAAAAATTGTATAAAAGTTGACAATGGCGGAAATGAGCATAACAACGGCCATTGTCGGCACGACAGAACAGAGTATTTTATTTCTTAACGTCATCAGTTAAACCGAAAAAGTTGAATAAAAGCACTTGCGGAAACGGCAAAGAAGCTCGCAAGTGTCGAAATCATCGGTTTTTACGAGCCTTTAATAAATTTGTTTAAAATATTGCAGAAAAAGGTGGAACTTGAGCGGTAAGAATTTGCGCGTTCGCCCATCATAGCGAGGCAAGAGGAATCAATCTTTGTCGCCTCGATTATAGTCAACTTTTTGAATCTTGCGCATTAGCGCAACGATTTGCCCTTGGCGGCGACGGATGTAAGGCGAAGGGGCGGAAATCTTGAACTTTACGGGATTGGGCAGGACAGCGGCCATGAGAGCGGCCTCGGCAGGGGTCAAACTCTTGGCCGGATGTTTGAAATATTTTCTTGAAGCCGCCTCGGCACCATAGAGCCCTGGGCCGAGTTCAACAACATTGAGATAGACCTCCATAATCCGCTGTTTTCCCCAAACGAGCTCAATCATCAGCGTTATTGGGACCTCGCAAATCTTCCTCACGAAAGAGTGGCTATTGGCAAGGAAGACATTCTTGGCGGTCTGTTGCGAAATGGTGCTTCCGCCACGAACACGCTTCCCCTTCTTGCTCTCGTTATACGCCCTCTCGATGGCTGTCCAGCTGAAACCGTTATGTTTTGTAAAAAGATTATCCTCGGACGAAACGACAGCCAGCGGGAGATTGGTGGAAATCTGTGAGAGCGGGACCCACTGCTGACGCACCTCGGCATTATTCTTCTCGGCCATCTGCCTCATGTAGACAGTGTCGGTGACGGGGACGAAACGATAGATAAGGACGCAGAGAAAGACCCCGACAAAGGGCATGACCAAAAGAAGGGCCAAGAGCTTGAACGCAACAGCAAAACCTCGCTTGGAGAAGGTGAACCTGACCATTTACTTCAGAGAGAACGTCTCATAATTGGGAATCTTACCCCAAAAGAGATCTTTCTTAAAGGCACTCAGAAACTCCTCGTCGACAACGACGACAAGCCTATCGAGATTCACGCCTTGGAGCGGAGACTGGTCAAGCCTTGGCGGCGCGACGGTAGGGACGACCAACTGCGCCAGAGAGCGACAGCCGTTGAAAAGGCGTTGGGGGAAAACCTGGATATTCTCATTGAGCGTGACGGACGTAAGCGCGACACAATTCTCGAACACGCCACGCCCGACGAAATGAAGCTCGGCCGGCAACTCGATGGAATTGAGGGAATAGCAATCTTGGAACGCAAAATTGCCGATGGAATCGAGAAGGGGATTGAGTTCCAAATTTTTCAGAGCTGAGCATTGCGCGAAGGCGTAGGGATCGATTGTCGCCATATCCTCGGGCAGTCTGACCGTCTCGAGCGACGAGCAAGAAGAGAAGGCGTGTTGCGAGAGGCGACCGAGGCCGGGAGGGAGGACAATCTTGCGGAGCGACACGCACTTGTAGAACGCATAGGGGCCGATGAGCGTGACCGTCTCAGGAATTTGGATATTCCTAAGCGAGGGGCACTCGGAGAACGCGCCGCGGCAGATGCTATCGAGTTGCTCGGGCAGGGCGACAGTCTCCAGGAGTCCGCACTTGTGGAAAGCACCGTTCTCGATGGTGTGAACGGACTGCGATATCTTGACCGTCCGGAGATTGGGGCATGAGGCGAAAGCCTTGGCACCGATGACCTCGACGCCATCGGGGACGACATACTCCTCGGCCTTGCGTTGGATGGGATAGGCGAGGAGCTTCTTGCGGTCGACCGAGAATTGGACGCCGTCGATGATGGCGTAGGACTCGCCCGTAGACGTTATGTGGATTTCGGAGATGTTTGGGCAATTGGCGAAGACGTGGGTTCCGAACTTATCGAAAGGCTCGTAGATGGTTATCTTATAAAGAGACTCGCAATGGGAGAAAGCACCGTTTCCGATGCTGTCGACTCCTTGGGGGAACGTCACCTCCTTGAGGTTTGAAGCGGCATAGAAAGCGCCTTGCGCCACTTGTCGGACGCCGTCGGGGATGGTATACGACTCGCCTGCGAGGAGCGACGGATAGAGGAGGAGCTTAGTGTGGTCGCGGGTCATGAGGATGCCTCCGGGAGTCTCGTACTCGGGATTTCCGGACGCCACTTTGAGATCGGCGAGGGCGGGGCAATCTGAAAAGGCTGTGCCGTCGATATACGTTGCCGAGGCTGGGATGGAGACCGACGAGAGATTTTTACACCCTGCGAAAGCGAGGGACGCGATTGACGTGACGCCTGCGGGGACATCGGCACTGGTGATGCCCGCACAGCCTTGGAAACAGCCGGCGGGAATCTTGCGGACCTTCTTAGGGATGGGGAGCGTAGTGAGCTTTAGGCATCGGAAAAAGGCGTAGTCGCCGAAGCGGTCGATGAAGGGCGGCATATCGAGCTGGGCGAGCTGGGAGCAGCCGTAGAAAGCCCGTTGGCCGATGCGGTCGACATAGCGCGGGATATTGATGGACTGGAGATTTGAGCAGAGCGCGAAGGCATTGGAGCCGATGCTGGTGACGCTGTCGGAGAGGACAACGGAGATGATGTCTTTGGCGAAAGGGGCGTAGGGGGCATCGTAGGGTGTGGGGAAATTGTCCATTGGGCCGAAGCCCCTGATTTTGAGGACACCGGCCTCGAATTTCCAGAAGAGATGGCGACCGCAAGAGCCGAAATCGAGGATATTCTCATAGACCTTACCCCGTCGGCGGGACTTAGCGAGAGCCCCTGCCGAAAGGTCGGCAAGCGAAAGCAAAGCCATCAACACCACGATGATGCAATGCGGCGAAAAAGACTTAATGCGCAACATGATTACAAAAATAACGTAAAAAATGGGAAAAGGAAGCCAAGCCGAGCCTCTGAATGAAATATAAAGAGAGCCCGGAAAACGAGAAAAGGGAGTGGGATGTTCTTGGATAATAAAGCGGAAAAGGTTATTTTCGCCGTTTAGATAAAAGGGTCGAAGTCAAGGCCTCAGCAGAAAAAAGACAAGGCATTGACACTCCCCCACCCTCTCGGCAAATCAACGAGAGGAAAGTTCAAAAAAAAGAACAACAAGTAATACTTTTATTAAACAACCAACAAAATGATCATTGAGAAAATCTGGGCTCGTGAGATTCTTGACTCTCGCGGCAATCCTACCGTTGAGGTAGACGTCACCCTTGACAATGGCGTACTCGGTCGTGCAGCCGTTCCATCTGGCGCATCTACGGGTGAGAACGAGGCGCTCGAGCTTCGCGACGGCGACAAGGGCCGTTTCCTCGGCAAAGGCGTCCAGAAGGCAGTGAACAACGTCAACACCGTCATCGCCCCCGCATTGAAGGGCTACAACGTCCTCAATCAGCGCGAGATCGACAACAAGATGCTCGCCCTCGACGGCACCCCCACGAAGAGCAAGCTCGGTGCGAACGCCATCCTCGGCGTATCTCTCGCCGTAGCTCAGGCAGCAGCAAAGGCGCTCAACATCCCCTTGTATCGTTACATTGGCGGAAGCAACGCCTACACTCTTCCCGTTCCTATGATGAACATCATCAACGGTGGCGCACACTCTGACGCTCCTATCGCATTCCAGGAGTTCATGATTCGCCCTGTTGGCGCAGCAAACGAGAAAGAGGCCATCCGCATGGGTGCCGAGATCTTCCACAACCTCGCAAAGCTCCTCAAGGCTCGCGGCCTCAGCACCGCAGTAGGCGACGAGGGTGGCTTCGCTCCCGCACTTGACGGCATCGAGGATGCGCTGAGCATCATCGTCAAGGCCATCGAGGCAGCAGGCTACAAGCCCAAAGAGCAGGTCACCATCGCAATGGACTGCGCAGCGTCTGAGTTCGCAATCCAGGAGAACGGCGAGTGGTACTACGACTACAAGCAGCTCAAGAACGGCAAGCAGAAGGATCCTAACGGCAAGAAGCTCACCGCAGCTCAGCAGATTGAGTTCCTCGAGCACCTCATCGACACCTACCCCATCGACTCTATCGAGGACGGTCTCGACGAGAACGACTGGGAGAACTGGGTTAAGCTCACCGAGAAGGTTGGCAAGAAGTGCCAGCTCGTAGGTGACGACCTCTTCGTAACGAACGTTAAGTTCCTCCAGAAGGGTATCCAAATGGGCGCCGGCAACTCTATCCTCATCAAGGTTAACCAGATTGGCTCTCTCACCGAGACTCTCGACGCAATCGAGATGGCACACCGTCATGGCTACACCACCGTCACCTCTCACCGTTCTGGCGAGACCGAGGACACGACCATTGCCGACATCGCTGTCGCAACGAACTCTGGTCAGATCAAGACCGGTTCTATGAGCCGCACCGACCGTATGGCTAAGTACAACCAGCTCATCCGCATTGAGGAGGAGCTCGGCGCAAACGCTAAGTACGGCTACGCAAAGCTGAAATAAGCTGAAGGCTTAAATTGATAATGGCGACCTTTCCCTTGGGGGAGGGGTCGCCTTTTTTTTGTGTTTGTGGGGGTGGAGAATGATTATGATACGGAATCGGGCAGCTGTGGCTTTATGACTCAGTAAAACGGGACACGCAATCAAGAAGCACAGAATACACCCGATACGCCTTGTCTATATACAGAAGTCAAACTTTAGTTGCTGAGCATTCGACCTTTTAAGAGACTTAAAATAAGCACCCACGACTAAGTATTCTTCTCTTGTTAGATAATTCTCTTTACAAAGGCAGCTGGCCGCCTTTTCTATATCAATACGCATTAGCAAATCCTTATTGATACTACGTTTTGCGTCAAAAAAGACAAGCGACAGCATTAACCTTTGCACCAGTGGACTGTTAAGTATCTTCAAGAAACACAGCGCAACTTCCTCATTATCAAAACCAAGAAGATAACAAGTGTCATCAAGCATAGTACACTTGTTTTCCAAAGGGCCCACGAGTGAAAATGTTGTTGATTTGTAGAGACCAGCTATCGCAATCTTGTACTTTTTGAACGAGTATGAGCCAATGCCGAAAATACAGAACTTGGGTCGATTCTTGTAAATAACACTTCCCCTCTTGTCGAACCATTCGGCGTGCTTCTCTAAGTATTTATAGGTGCGTGGATATTTTTCCTTGATTATTGACGTATCGTCGGACGTGCTTCTTTGCGTGACAATAACATACTTACGGAATGTCGTCACCTTTTCCTCTTTGATGTCTGAGCTTTTTAGAAAAGGATATAGCAGATCTGGCTCAATATCAACTTCTTCACTGAGCGCGTTAAAGTATTTTCCTCCCCTCTTTTCAAGCTCCATTACCTTAGAGCAATCGTGCTTCATGCCAGATCTCCAAATAAGTTGGCATCTACCATCGACATGTGAGTTCTGAGAATAGAACTGGACATTTGACACAAAGCAATCGCCGACCCATCCGTATTTTAACTTATCCTCGTGACTATACAAATCCTTTACTGTGCACTGTTTTGCCTGTCCACATCCGAGTTTTGCGACAAAAAGGCAAGCCGCAACAGACACATCAAACTCTTTTTTTGTGTCGAAATCATACTGCGTAATACTCTCCATGCAATAGCGTCCGGACACTTGTCCATAGACAATGCTTTTGGCTACTGAATTTTTCATCAGAAAAGCCAAGTACGCTTTTCGATCATGAAAGTAATCTAACAACTTACACGTTATATATTCAGCAATGTCAAAGTTTGCCTTTCCTGTAATGGCATCTAAGCCCTTAACGTTCTTATAGTTGGACTTCCGCGGAGTGTTTTTACTGTTGATCTCGCCGAGTTTACTATTTGTAACCCAGGGTGGATTACCGATAATAAGCAGATTCTTATCCTTACAAATGCGCAAACTACCGAAATCAAATTCAAAAATGTTCTGATGAATAAGATGAATCTTGCAACGAATAACACCTGGATTTTTCAAAGCATAGTCCAGCAAACGAAATTTTAGTTTATTCAGATAGGGCTTGAATATCTCGATACCGTATATTTCCGTAACAGAGTCTCCAAAAATGGCTATTGATGCGAGTATAAACGTGCCAGTTCCGCATGTGGGCTCGACAATTACGCTGGAAACTATACATTTACTCTTAACGAGAAGGCAGACGTTTCGGGCTAATTCTAAGTTTGTCTGCCAATCGCCGTACTCAATCTTACTCGCTTGATTTGCATCCGTATTTACGCAGTAAGATTCTTCTTCAAAAAAATCAACAATTCCACATGCCGCTTCCGCAATTCTGTTTGCCTCCTCGAGTGTTTTTCCCGAAAGTCCACCAAGAAATTCATTCAGCTGCATACTTCACAATTCGCGTAATACCGTTAACTTTCTTAGACAAACTCACAATCCTTCCATACTGTAATCTCCATTGCAGTGCATTCGAAATAGTCAAATAGCCAACATGCGGCGGATTTTTCAATAAGTCTTCCGCAATGTTCATCAAAGTCATTTCATCTGCCGGAATATTTCGTTCAACCAAGAAAGCGAACAAATCGTCTTGATTGCCATCTCTTTCTATAATTTCATTGATGCCTTTTGTCGTTTGAAAAGATGTTCAGAATAAACGAAACAAAGCATTGCAAGTTTACTCATTATTATTCTTTAAAAAAAAGTTTCGTGGAAAACAGAACGAGAAAGGGGCAGAATTAACGCGAGTGTGTTGGGGTTGTAATTCTTTTGTAATGGCAGATTGTGAAATTGCGCCCTAAAAAAGGCATGAAAAGAGTATTGGCATTATTTGTTTTTGGGGTTGCGGAGCTGTGTGCGTTTTCACAGTATAGCCCAATGGACTCTACGGCATTGAGAGGGATTGACGTAGCTATGAAGCCGTACAGATTCAAGCCCACGCAGCTGATTGCCACATGCCTATTGATAGGCACCGGGCTGATTGGGCTTGAAAGCGACGGGTTGAAGTTCCAAAACAAGGAGATGCGCGACGAGCTGCAGGAGGATAATCCCGAGAAGTTCAAGATTGACGACGTGACGCAGTACTTGCCGATGGTGTCGGCCTACGGGCTGCAGCTGTGCGGGCTGGAAGGGAGGCATGATTACGTAGACAAGACGATTATCCTCGGGACATCGTACTTGATAATGGGGGCGTCGGTATTGAGCCTTAAGAATACGACACGCATTGAGAGGCCGGACTGCAGCGCACGGAATTCATTTCCCTCGGGGCATACGGCGACAGTCTTCATGGGGGCGGAGTTTTTGCGCCGCGAGTATTGGGATGTCAACCCGTGGATTGGGATTGGGGGCTATGCTTGCGCGACGTTCACGGGGTTTTTCAGGATGTATAACAACAGGCACTGGTTCACCGACGTCATTGCGGGCGCAGGCATTGGCATACTTAGCGTAGAAGCCGCATATTGGTTGTACCCCGTCGTCACAAGAGGTCTTTTTCGCCGCAGGCACAAGATGAGGTTCATGGCCTCGCCCACGTTCGGAACGGATGGAAGCGCGGGGATTGCGGTGGGGATTAGGTTTTGAGATAGGGTATTTGAGAAAATCCGCCCCCGTCGGCCGACGGAGGGCGGATTCATCATGCGGAAAAACGTGGGTTAGAAAGAGAAACCGAAAGCCATGTGGGCATCCTCGGTGTTGGGATTCAGGACGAACTGAGCGAAGACGGGGAGTGAGAACTTGTCGTTGAACTTGATTTCGTAGGAACCCTTTACGGAGAGGTTGACCATGTTGAAACCATCCGTACCGTCCTGATAGAAGCTGTCGAAGGGCGTGAAGCCAGCCGCAATCTCGACCTCAATATCTTTCACAGGGAAGGTGTAGCCGAGCTCGAAATAGCTGGAGAACTGACGGCCGCCATCTTCCTTCAAGTCGTCGCCGCCGAGCATCGTAGCCCAGAGGATTGAGATGGGGACATTGGTATTCTCGCCGAAGTTGTAGGCGAGGGAGAGTTCGAGCTGATGGCAGGTCTCCTCCTTATCCCACGTGAAGAAAGGCGCAGCACCTGGGTAGAAATAGTCCGTGAGAGTGGCGTTGAAGCCGCCCTTGTCGAAAGCGAGGGCGATGTCGACCTCCTTGCTCTCACCGGAGAAATCAGTAGACCCCCACACTCCGAGAGATACGGGACCGCAAGCCACGCCGAGAGAGGGCTGGAAACTTGCACCTGCGTTGAACGCGCCACGCCACAAGTAGGCGCTGACGAGGTCGGCACCAGCTGAGAAGGACCACAAGGACTCTTCCTCAGCAGCTGGTTCGGAGGCGGCTGGCGCATCCTGCGCATAAGAGGAGACGGGGGTAGCCAAAGCGAGCGTAAGCGTCATCGCTGAAACAAAGATGCTTTTTTTCATATTCGCAGAGTGTTTTAGAGGTTAATCATCTGTTGACGATGCAAATATAACGATTCGTCACGGATTACCATAGATTTCATTTCTATTTAAAAGTAATTGATGTTAATTACTTTCAAAATAATAGACAAAAAAGGACGTTACCTTACACTACATAAAGCATCCGCCCCCAACCCTTTTGACAGGATTGGGGGCGGACGTGTATTGGGCTAAGTGCTTAAGCGTCTGAGCTATTTATCCCACTTGAAGCCGAGGCCAAAGCCGAAAAGCTCCTTGACTTGCACACGTGCGCCGCGCTCGCGAGTGACCGTGGCTCCGTCGGCATCGACATATTGCTCCGTGTACTTGATATCGTCGTCGAAGAGGACATTGACCTTGATGAGGGCCGTAAGCCAATCGTTGACCTTGAAGTTGAAGCCCGTCTCGATGTCGACATCGATATGCTCGGGATGGTCCTTCCAATTGGCGAAGAAATCGCCTCGGAAATAGTAGTCGACGTTCTTGACGAGGTTGGGGTGGTTATAGGTCACCTTGGCGATGGCACCGAACTCACCGCGGGAATGTGAACCCGGGTCGAGGCCGTAGATCTCGGACAATGCGGTGTCTGAGACGGCAGTGACCTTACCGGCCAAGGGCGACAAATAGATGGAGAGCTTGTCGTTGGGCTTGTAGAGCATACCCGCAGAGATGCTGATGTAGCCAGGCGACATGAACTTGGAGACGAGCGTCGTGTCGACATCGTACTTATAGCCTTTGCCGAACTGCGTCTTAAAATCGAAGAGGGCGGAATAGAAGAGCTTCTGCCTTGCGGCATCGTAGCCGTAGACGGAGGCGATATGTATCTTGTCTTCGGACTTCTGGAGGTCCTCGCCCTTGTTCCTCATGATGCCGTAGCCCAGTTCGAGGGTGTTGTCCCATGTTGCCTTATCGCTCTTGTAGTTGGCGTAGGCATTGCCGAGCCATGTTCCTGAGAACGAGTTCTTACCACCGGCAGCCCAGTTTTTGAGGGCAATCTGGTTGAACGTGAGGGATGAGAATACGCCGACCTTCCATTTTGAGGGGGGAGCCTCGGGCGTATCGGCAACTGGCTCTTCTTGGGCAGCGGAGAAAGATGTTGTCAAGATAGACATCGCCGCCAGGGCGATAAGCCTAAGTTTGAGGGCTTTCATTTGCTTAGAGAGTGTGGGCTAATCTTTAATGATATGAACGTCGCGTTGTGGGAATGGGATGGAGATGCCCTGTTTGTCGAACTCTTTCTTGACGAACTCGTTCATGTAGAAGAAGACGGCCCAATAGTCCTCGCTCTTCACCCAAATACGGACGACGATGTCGACACTATTGTCGCCAAGATTGGACACGGCCATGAAAGGTTCGGGGGTAGTGAGAATCTCGGGCTTGCGGGCAATCACGGCACGGATGGCCTCGTAGGCCTTATCGATGTCGTCGCCATAGCCGATTCCGAAAGTGAGGTCGACACGACGCTCGGGAAGACGGCTGTAGTTGGTCATGGAGCTTGTGGAAATTCCGCCATTGGGAATCAGTACAACCTTGTTGTCGCCCGTTGTCAGGAAGGTGTTGAAAATCTGAATCTCCTTGACAACTCCGCTATATCCGCTGACCTCGATGAAATCGCCGACCTTGAAGGGGCGGAAGAGGAGAAGCATGACGCCGCCCGCAAAGTTTTGGAGCGTCCCTTGCAAAGCCATGCCGACGGCGAGAGAAGCCGCACCGAGGATTGCGACAAAGGAGGTCATCGGGATTCCGATGTAGGAGACGACGCTGATGATGAGAAGGACCTTGAGGGCGATGTTTATGACACTCACGGAGAAGGAGGTGAGCGTCGGGTCGAGGTTACGCTTTTCCATCAGGGCCTTCATTCCGCGGATGAGCTTCTTGATGAGCCAGAAGCCGAGGAAGAGGATGATGAGCGCAATGATAAGCATCTTGCCGTAGGTGAGCGCCTGCGGAATGAGATCCGACAGTGCAGAACCGAGCTTTTCTTTCATAAACTACGAGTAAGAGGTTAGTTATTAAGAATGTGAGAAATGCCCACTTATACGGCCCACATGCAGAATTGTTCAGAAATCGGGGATAAGTAGCCAAAACAACGAGCGGGACGGGACGGACAACACGAAAGAACCGGGAACTTCGCCCTTTGCGGACGACGTTCCCGGCTTGGGATGTGCGGACTTTAGGGGATAATCACAAAAAGGGGCGGACATCGATATACATCATTCCCGCCCGCCTTGCGGCCTCCAGCCCCGGCTCGCCGTCTTCAAAGACTTGGCACAAGGCGGGGTCTACGCCCATCAGCTCGGCGCAACGGAGGAAAGTGTCGGGGTGTGGCTTATGATTATCGACATCGTCGGCTGAGACGATATGGTCGAAGAGGTCGAGAAGCCCCGTGGCTTTGAGCATCAGTCGGGCGCGATGGCCATCGGCACCTGTCCCGACGGCGAGAGGAATCTTGCCATGGCACAGGCGAGCGACATCGGCCACAATCTTATGCTCGACCACGTCGTCGGCGTGGCTGTTGGCGAGTTCCCTTTTTCGGGCTATGATGGCCTTGCGGTCGGCATCGGGGCGGCCGTGGCGGGTCACGATAATGTCCGTAATCTCCTCGATGGAGCGACCTGTGAGGTCGATAAACTCCTGACGCTCAATGACAACGCCCTGCTCTCGGAGGGCCGAATCCATGGCTTTCCAATTGAGTTCGAGGCTGTCAATCAACGTGCCGTCGAGGTCGAAAATCAGCCCGGCGGGCTTACCTTTGAGGAGTTTGTGAATCATACCTTGTGTTTACTGTTCTATGTTAATCGTGCGTAATTGTCAGAATCTTAGATATTTGCCGCTCTTGATATTCTCGGAGATGCCGCGCAGCCCCTTGACGAAGTCGAAGCCCGACTTGCCATCGTCGGGGGTATCGGCATCGGCCTCGTCGGGCGTGATACCCATTTGGGCGAGAGCCTCCATGAGACCCTCGCGGTCGTCGGAGATGAGGAGAATCTTGTCGCCGAGGACAAGCTCGGTCTTGCCCGTCGGGACGAAATAGCTGTCTTGCCTCTTGACGAGTACGGCGAGGCAATTCTCGGGCAGGGGGAGGTTGAGGAGCTTATCGCCGTAGTTGAGGATATGGCTCGTGATGGTAAGCTCGGCGAGGATGGATTTTATTTCGTCGGAGAACTCCATGTCGAAGTCCTTGACCTTTCCGATTTCGTCGGGAGCCTCGTGGAGGTTGAGCTTTTTGGCCATCCATGCGAGCGACGTGCCTTGGACAATGAGCGATACGAGCGTACAGACGAAGACGACGTTGAAGATGAATCGGGCGTGCGGCACTTCGGCTGCCAGGGCCAAGATGGCGAAAATGATTGGGACGGCGCCGCGGAGACCTACCCACGAGATGAACTTCTTACTGTCGGGCGATATTCCGCGGAATGGGGCGAGGCACAAGAAGACGCTTACGGGGCGCGTCACAAAAATCATCAAGAGGCTGATGACGAGGCCCGGAATGATGAGCGGCACAAGCTCATGAGGATTGACGAGCAGACCGAGCGTGAGGAACATCAGCAATTGGCAGAGCCAAGCCAGACCGTCGAAGAAGTTGACGGACGACCGTTTGTGGACAAAGCGCGAATTGCCAACCACGAGGCCGCCGATGTAGACGGCGAGGTAGCTGTTTCCGCCCAAGAAATAAGATGCGGAGAAGACGAAGATGCACGACGTGAGGACCGCAATGGGGTATAAACTCGCGTTCTCGATTTGCAGGCGGTTGATGAGCCACACGAAGGCCTTGCCCGAGACGAAGCCCGCAAGCGAGCCTACGGCAAATTGCGTGACGAGTTCAAGAACGGCAGAGCCATAGTCGGGCGAGCCACCTTGACCGACAAGGCCGATGAGCGTCACGGTGAGCATATAGGCCATGGGGTCGTTACTTCCGCTCTCGAGCTCGAGCATGGGGCGGAGGTTGTTCTTAAGGTGAAGCCCCTTGCCGCGCAGGATGGAGAAGACGGAGGCCGAGTCGGTGGACGACATTGTTGAAGCGAGGAGAAGCGAGGCCGTGAGGCTGAGGGGGATGGTGCCGAAAGCGGGGATGTTGAAAATCAGGTGAATCAGGAGCCCCGTAAGCGCGGCGGTCAAGACGACACCCAACGTCGCGAGGACGAGACCAGGGCCGAGGACTGGGCGGATGTCTGAAATCTTGGTGTCGAGGCCGCCAGAAAAGAGGATGACGCAGAGAGCCACAGTGCCGATGCCTTGCGCCAAAGGCAGACTGGCGAAGTTGATGCCCAAGCCGTCGCTGCCGCAGACCATGCCGACACCCAGGAAGAGCAGCAACAACGGGACGCCAAACTTATATCCCGCCTTGCAAGCGAGGATACTGAGAAAAAACAGAAACGATATACCAAGCAGTACAGCCTCGACAGTCACGACAATCTGTATTAAGTAGTTAGACGGATTTGAATTGGTCTACGAATTTAGCGAAAAAATGGTTGCCAAGCGACACGCATGACAAAACGAAGAGCGACTATCTGTAATCAGTTGTTGCTACTGACAGATAGTCGCCAATGGAGACTGTAGCCCCAATGCAAAGGCTATATTGAGAATATCTGCTTCAAACAGATATGGCTATTTGAAAAGACGAGGGTGAAGAGGTTGGAAAAACATTTTAGAATGTAAGCAACGGCAAATATTGCCAGATAGACCACAAAAATATTCAAAGGGAAAATAGAATTCAGTCTGTCTGTGAATATTGCATATTGAACCAAATATATTTCCAACGTCAACGACGATATCACATATACAACATTTCCCACAATCGGCATGTCGAACACTTTCAACAACTTCTTGTCACTACAAATCACAAATAAGTAATATATGGCCGCCATGAGTGGCAAAAGCGAAACCATCTGAAAATGACAATAAAAAGGACCTAATTTATAGGCTGCCATACACGCATAATACAGCACAATCGACATTACAAACAGGAAAGTAGACCTTAACACTCCTCCATTACCATTCCACAAAAAGCCAAACACCCTCTCTTTCTGTTCTTTCTTCAAATCCACTGCCGTGACAGCACCTATCAGCATAAAAATGAAATAATATACCCTCATGAACGACACCTGTGCATACATGACAGAATTGTCCATATCAAGAACAAAAAAACTTACCATCGTTATCAACGCTAACGACACGTAAAAAACTATATTCAGATGATGAGCAAGAAACTCTCGGACGAGATAGAATATGGCGTAATACACCATGATGCATGGTATGAACCAATACTTAGGTGTGGTCAACAGGTCTGTCACACTCCACTCCCAACCGAAAAACAAAGCGGACAGCAAAGCCCACATTATGATGGAGGGATATATCCTACTCACACGTCTGCCATACCAATCGGAAAAACTGCTCTTGCGCCCGAGGAACAGCGTAAAACCAGAACAGAAGAAAAATAACCCGTCACCTATAGCTCCGCCAGTTACAAGCCAATTAAACTTCGGGAACAGTATTGCCATGTGCGAATAGGTAATAAGCAATGCGGCAAAGAATTTAAAGAGAACAATTGCCTTATTCTTCCCTTCCAAGTTATAGATACATTCCATATTTTAAACGCAAATATTTTGCAAATATACATAGTCTCAAATACATCCCACTGAGACAATTGCTCATCAAAGATTAATGTCTGAAAGATTTGGCAAAAGACGGCACCAATCTGAAAATCACGCATTTCAACGTCATTTTAAGATACTCACAAAAAACGTCAAACAGGACTGGATGGTACTTAAAAATCCTCTTTTAGCCTTGCCATCAACCGCCCGAGCTCGGAATATGTGTATTCTCTTCCGTCATTTTGCCGTTCTTCGACTGAACGATTGGCATTGACTATTGCTGTGTCAAGACTTCCCTTGTTGCGCAAGAAATAGCCATGCAGCCCTTTTACCTTTGAGAAGAAATCAATCGATTTCTTGTAATCGACGCACAGGTTGAGGTCTTTGAGAAGCAAATCCTGATTGTCATAAGGGCGCGCCGTATAGCGGAAATAGTAGAGGAAGAACAGCTCAGTGCAGCGGTGTGTCTCAAAGAAATCGACTTGGCAGAATATGCCTTTCTTGGGCTTATTGATAGGCTTGGCGTACTTGCTCTTTAACCTCTGATATTGAGAGCGTTCGGGCTCCGCGTCCTTTGTGTCCATATCAATGATACAGAAAATGTGACTAAAGCCCACGGCTATACCCTCCTCAATTTTAGCCTCAAGCTCTTTCATGTTCGTATGTTTCGGATAGTCCGGCTTGATGGTCAAGCGTTTGAACTCATCGCATAGGGACTTGAAATAGAAAAATTCCGTAGGCCCTTCTCCTAATATGAGAACCGTTTGCCGTAGTTTCCCCATGTCAATCATCGAGATTTATGAAAATGCTGCCCAGCTCCGGTTTAGCCCCCATACGGCCAATGCGATAGGAATTGTAGAGAGAGAGATTCTTGTGCAGACCGAAATCGTCGCCACGGAAATACTCTGACGAGGCTGTATCCCTATTCTTCTCTACGAACCAAACCACGCCCCTATTCTCATTTATAAGGTCTTGGGACAGAAGGGTTGTTTCTTGGCTTGTAATAATCAGCTGCGAGTTTTGTGAGTTGAAAATGAAGACATTGAGATAGTAATAGAGCAAGTCGTAATGCAAATCTTCGCCCAATTCATCCAGATAATACACGTGGGCGCCTGTCACCATATCATAGAGAGCCTCCAAAATCCGTATGTATTTTTGAGTTCCCTTGGATTGCAAAGCAAGCGGAAGCTCAAAATCACCGTCGGCAGAGTGATTGACAAACGTAACGGTGTCGGAAGTGGGCTTGAGCAGAGCCGCCTTCACCCCATCTGGGATGTTTTCCTTTTTGATGAGTTCAAGAAACTCTTTAGGCACGACACGCGTTTCGACGGTAGGCTTATACTCCAAAATATTCAAGTCCGCCTTTTGGAGCATCACGTTGTAGAACTTGCGTTTTCGGGGGTCGTCAAAAGCTTGCTTTAAGATCTCCACGAATCCCTTTTTATCATCGCCATCCACGTCGTTGTACGTCGCCATAATCCATCCATGAAGCGCATTAAATGGGGCAATGTCATCTTTCAGGGCGGCTTTTCGGCAAACGGACAACACACTATGGTTGTTTAGCGTGTTCTCGCGGATGCTTTCCTGCGTCTTTACGGACAATTTAAGGCTTGCGCCAAGTTTAATCTCGGCCTGCACATTGTCGCCGACGAAGGTGCGTTCGTAAAACAGGGCCTTTGACTTGTTCGGATAATAGAATAGGCTCTCGCGCAAGATATTCTTGCCGTTGAACTCTACGTAATAGTCGTACCTTATGCCGTTGGCATAAAAGGAGACGTACATTTGGGTCGGGTCGCCCTTTGTGAGAACAAAAGGCAAGTAGCCGCTAATTGCCCGATTTGCATCGGACAAGGGGTGTACTAAAAGTCGGAAGACCTCGTTGAGCGCAATCAGCATATTTGATTTGCCCGAGGCATTAGAGCCGTACAAGACACCCAGCTTATACAGAAACACACCCGAAGAGACTTCTGTAACCAAATCAGAAGCAGGACCTTTGGCTAAAAAGTTCAACCCTTGCCTATTGCGAATGGACAGGTAGTTTTTCACCCAAAACTCTCTAATCATGGCACGTTATCAGATTATCATTATCGTAGCTATGCTACGAAAATAGTCATTATTTAGCTTGAGAAACTAAACAACAAAGGCAATTTCGTAGCCACACTACGATTTTGGGCGCAACACATATAACGGAATACAACCCACCCTCGCGCCGAATTGATTTTCAGCACGAGGGTGGTGGGAAAGGGTTTGTGAAATTCTATTCTATGATCTTGGCCTCGATACGGCGGTTGAGGGCCATGCCCTCCTCGGTGTCGTTCGTGGCGCATGGTTGGCTCTCGCCATAGCCTTTAATCTCGAAACGCTTGCGGTCTATGCCGTGTTCGACGAGGTATGCCACGGTGGCCTTGGCGCGATTGAGGGAGAGGGTTTTGTTGTGCTGCTCTGAGGCGCGGCTATCGGTGTGGCCGCTTATCTCGATGCGAATTGTCGGGCTCTCTTTCATGATGCGGATCAAGATTTGCAACTCGACTTGGCTCTCGGGCTTGACCTCATATTTGTCGGTGTCGAAATATATGTTGCGGAGGGCAATCTTCTTGCCGACCTTGAGGGGCGTAAGGCAGACTTGTTCAGACTCGAGCTTTATGGGGCCGTGCATTTTCTCGACATCGGCGACGCTGAATTTATGGGAGCGGAAGAAATAGCCTTTGGCATTGACGGAGAGGAGATAATCTGAAGGGCCGGGGACAGCGAGGGTGAACGAGCCGTCGTCGAGGGCGCGGGCGGTGGCAATGTTGACACCGTCGGGCATACGGTCGAGCAGGATTGTGGCGGCGATGCTCTTTTTCGTGTCGCAGTCGCTTATGTATCCGCGGATGAAGGGGACAGGCCGAGGACGAATCTCGGGATAGAGGTCGAACATACGGACCTCGCGTTTGCGTCGGCCGTCGACAATCCGCACGGAGTTGTAATATCCCGTCGTGCCGCTCGCGTTGACAACAAGGCCGTCGTCGTCCTCAGTGTTATTGATTGGGAAGCCGATGTTGCGGGGGCGCGACCATGTGCCGTCTTTCTTCATGCGGCTGACGAAGATGTCGCGGCCGCCAACGCCTGGCCACGTGTCGGACGAGAAGTAGAGCGTCTCGCCGTCGTGGTGGATGAAGGGGTGGCTCTCGTCGCCGCTCGTATTGATGGAGTCGCCAAGGTTGCGGACTTCGGAGAAGATGGGGACGCCCTTGGGACTTACGCCTTTAAGGTTTGCCATCATGATGTTGCCATTCCTCTTATAAGAATTGGAGCGGCCACGGACAAAGAACAAAGTCTTACCGTCGGCCGAGAAGCAGGGCTGCGACTCCCATGCGGGTGAGTTGACAGGCTCGCCCACATTGACGCCCTTAGTCCATCCGCGCGCCGTCCTCTGCGAGAAATATATGTCGCACGAGCCTTTAGAATCGCGATAGCCGCAGGCCGTGTAAAACATCCATCGGCCGTCGGGCGAGATGGACTGCGTTCCTTCGTTAAAGTCGGTGTTGACGGTGTAGATAGGTTGAAGCGGTCGCCATTGGACATCGGGGTTCTCGCGCGTCATGACGTAGAGGTCCTCTTGCGTCTCGTTGTTGTTGATTCGGTTAATCATTGTCGGGTCGTTGCGGAAGGCGACGGTGTCGATGGGGAGACGCGACGTCACGACAAGCTCCGTCTCGTCGAGCGAGAGCGAGGGCCAATAGGTCTCGTAGGGCGACTGCTCAATGAGGGGGCTTGGGTATCGGGGTTCAAATGGCACGGGGTGGCTCATGGTGTTGACCATAGCCATGGCCTTGCGCCTCCATTGGTGGTCTTGCTTCACCGAGGTCTTCTTGACTTTTGAGAAACGGTCGAAGAGTTTGAACCACTTGACGGACTCCTCATAACGCTCTTTTTGGCACAGAGCCACGGCGCAACGGTAATAGGCCGCCACCCAATAAGTGGAGTCCAGCCCTACGGCTTTCTGGAGATAGCCAATCTGGTTTCCCGGCTGCCCGAGGTCGGCGTAGACCTCCGATGTCGCGTAGAGCGCCTCAATATATTCAGGGTCGCGTTCGAGGGCCTGCTTATACTTGGCGAGCGCCTCGTTGAGCTTGTCGACGTTGTTTCGGCCAGCCATGATGAGGATGTCGTTGCCCTCCTTGTAGAAGGCGTAGGCCTTCTTGTCATCGGTTGTCTTGTACTTCTTTTTCTGCGCTTGAGCTGGGACGCAGAATATCATCAGAGCCGCGATGACAGTCAATAAGAAACTTCTTGTTTTAGCCATTACTATTATCGTGTTTTTGGGAGGAATACCTTTTTAACAAAAATATATCTTTTTCTGTTTCGCACGTCATGATATACGGCTCCAATTCATGGCATTGCCTTGAAGTTCGGCGAGCCGCTGCGTCATGACGACGCTCTGGGGCGAGGTCAGCATGGGGTCGTCGGCCAAGACCTCTTTTGCGCAATCGCGGGCGAAACTGAGGATTTGCGCATCGCGGGCGAGGTCGGATATTTTGAGCCGGAAGGGGACGCCGCTTTGCTGAGTACCCTCGATGTCGCCAGGACCACGGAGACGCATATCCGCCTCGGCAATGGCGAAGCCGTCGGTAGTCTGGCACATTATCTCAATGCGCCGACGCGTGTCGCGAGCCAACTCATTGGCCGTCATGAGGATGCAGAAACTCTGGTCGGCGCCGCGCCCCACACGCCCTCGGAGCTGATGGAGCTGGCTGAGGCCAAAACGCTCGGCACTCTCGATGACCATTACAGACGCGTTGGGGACATTGACGCCCACCTCGATGACCGTGGTGGCCACCATTATCCGCGCCTCGCCGCTCACGAATTGGCGCATGGCCTCGTCCTTCTCGTCGGTGCGGAGCTTCCCGTGAACCATGCAGACCTTGTATTCGGGGAAACACTCCGTCATGAATTTGAACCCCTCTTCAAGATTCTTGTAGTCCATTTTCTCGTTCTCCTTAATGAGGGGGAAAACGACGTAGGCTTGACGGCCCTTTTGGAGTTCGGAACGGATGAAAGCGTTGAGCTTGTTGCGATTGCAATAGAAATAGTGCTCGGTGTAGACGGGCTTTCGCCCTGGCGGCATCTCGTCGATGACGCTCACGTCGAGGTCGCCGTAGATTGTCATGGCGAGGGTTCGTGGAATGGGCGGGGCGGTCATGACGAGGACGTGGGGCGGGCATGAGTTCGTGGCCCACAACATGGCGCGTTGGGCGACGCCAAAGCGGTGTTGCTCGTCGATGACGCAGAGAGCCAAGCTATTGAAAGCGACGGTGGGGCCAATAAGCGCATGAGTCCCGATGACGATGCTTATTGAGCCATTGGCCAAGCCGTCGAGAATCTCCTTCCGCTTCTTGCCCTTGACAGAACCCGTCAGGAGGGCCACCCGGACCTCCATGCCACGCAACTCGCCGACGAGGTTTTCGTAATGCTGATTGGCGAGAATCTCCGTGGGAGCCATGAGGCAAGACTGCATCCCATTGCCGGCGACAATGAGCATACAGAGGAGCGCGACGAGCGTCTTGCCACTGCCGACGTCGCCCTGCACGAGGCGATTCATCTGCTTACCGCTCTTGAAATCGCCCCACACCTCGTGAACCACCCTTTTTTGCGCCCCTGTCGGCTCAAACTTCTGGTGCTCCTTGTAGAACTTGCCCAACATTGGGCCTGGGGCCTCAAACCTTATCCCCGCCACTTGGCTTCGGTTGATGTTCCTGCTGCGCAACAGGGCGAGCTGGATATAGAAAAGCTCCTCGAACTTGAGGCGGAAACGCGCCTTTTCGAGCGTCTTGAGGTCTGGAGGGAAATGGATAGCCCAGAGGGCATCGGGCCGCGTCATGAGATTGTGGCGGGCAATGAGCTGCGCGGGGAGTGTCTCGCGGACTCCCGTGAGGCGCACCGACTCGAAAGCCGCCTCGACGATGGACTGCATCACCTTGCTCGTAATCATGGCCCGCTTCATGCCCTCGGTGGTGGTGTACATGGGCATGAGCTTGCCTGAGAATTGCAGGCGGTCGGGGTTTCGCTCAATGTCGGGGTGCGCCATGTTCATGCGGCCATTGAAGAAGGTGGGCTTGCCGAAAAGGAGGTACTCGTCGGCCGTATTAATCTGGCCGTCAATGTAGTTCAACCCTCTGAACCACACCACCTCCATTGCCCCCGAGCCATCGACAAACCTTGCGGAGAGGCGTTTCTTCGTTCCGACCCCGACAACCTCCTTGGCCACGAACCGCCCGATGAGCTGGACATAGCTCATGTCGGCCGTAAGCTCGTTTATCTTGTAAATCCGGCTACGGTCGACGTATTTGTAGGGGAAATATTCAAGGACATCCGTCTCGGAGTGGATGTCGGCCTCCTTGGCCAAAACATCTGCCCTGCGAGGGCCGACGCCCTTGAGGTATTTAAGTTCTGTCGGCAAAAAAGTATGGTATGAATCTTGTTTTCACAAATTTAGCAAAGACATTCTTACTTTTGCGCGATCGGCATCAGCCCCAATAACCAACCACAGAAAAAAATAATGACACTTCGTCCCCTCTGCGCGATAATCGCAACGGCCTTGTCCGCCCTCACCGCATCGGGTCAGCCCAACCCTCTCGACGACGTTGAGCGCATGACCAACACCTTCATCTCACAGCCTGACGCACACGCCATATCGTATGACGAGCCGGCATGGAGGGCGGCAGTAGAGAGGCACATGGCCGCCGCCACGGACTCCGCCCTGCGCGAATGGCGGCCGAAGAACCTAATCAGGATAGACGCCGCAAGTGGCGACGCGACGGCATGGTGCGCCACGTGGGCCCGCAAGGGTCAGAGCCGCCTCGTATGGATGGCCACGGCAAAAGTAGGGGAGCAAAGGGAGACGATGGCCTTCGTGGACGACCTCAGCAGCACGGACTCTGCCTTCGTAATCCGCCACGTGGTGAACGAGGGACTGGACGGGATATGCGTCACCGACACGCTCGGCAACTCCGCCAAGCTGACCATAGGCGACATTGTGAGCCGCATGGCCATGCGCATCGTGACATCATCCACCGACCGCACGGACAGCGAGAAAGACGCAGCTGAGGCCGTGGTAATAAAGAGGCTCAACAAGGCCACAGCCACCCTGACGGGCGACCTGAGCGGAATGCCCGAACTGACAGTTTGCGACTCGCCCGACGAGGCCTTGCGAACCGTGACGTATATGTTGGCATACAGCGACTTCAGCTCGCGATGCGGCGGATGGATGGCCATGCGCACCAAGCACGGGACGCACATTGAGCGACTGACCGACACGACGCACAAGATAGGGGCGCCCGAAATGGCCGTGCTGAACTCAAAATCGTGGTACGGGGCCCTCTATACGAGCATCATACAGTTCCGTCAAGACCGTAAGAACTACTACGCCCTCTTGGGCTACAAAGGGGCGGACGCGACAACGAAGACGCGCGTCATAGAGGTTGTGAGCGAGGGCACTGGCGGGCAATTTACCTTTGGGCAGGCGAAATCGTTCATCCACCCTAAGCAACGCTTCCGCCGGCGCATATTCAAATACTCGATAAACGCCAGCATGACAATGCGCTATGACGCGAAAGCCGAAATGATTGTCTTTGACCACCTTGAGGCCAACAGCCGCATCATGACAGGTCGCCCCGAGTTCTACGGACCCGACCTGAGCTACGACGCATACCTGCTGACCGACGACGGATGGAAATTCCAGTCCGACATCCAGGTGACAAAAGAAAAGGGGGCTCAGCCAAACAAAGAAGATGAGGAGACACTGGCCGACAACTACGAGCCACTGAACCAAAACCGCCAGCCACGAGCATCGGCAGGCGGGACGTCGCCCGTGACCCGCACAACACGCCGCAGCTCAAGCTCCGACAAATGGAGCGGGCAGAGCCGCCAAAGCACCAGCCGACGCACATCGACAAGCCAGGGCAACAGCTGGTTGGACAAGGGCAAAGGCAACAGCGCGCCGAACATCAGGAGCCGTTAGCCCTCGCGGCTCTCGCGGCGGAACGTCTTGGGGCTTGTACCTACGTATTGCTTAAAATATTTGCCAAAAGCTGATTGAGACGAGAAGTTGAGCTTCTCGGCCACCTGCTGTACGCTCAACTCGGAGAAACGGAGCAGAACCTTGGCCTCCGTTATGGTGTATTCATTAATCCACTCGGCGGCGCTGCGCTCGCTGTACGTCTTTACGGACTGGGACAAATAGTTGGGCGAGAGGCCCATCAGGTCGGCGTAGAAGCCTACGTTGCGCTCCTTGACGTGATGCTTGGTCAACAGTTGCATGAATTGCTCGAAGATTAGCTCCGTGCGTTGTGGCTTGCGCTCGCCGCAAGACTGTGGCGCGAAGGTCTGCACGGCCGAGACCACGTAGCTGCAGAGGGCTTGCAACATTACGGAGATGAAGTCTTGGCAATCGGGGCGGTTGTCCACAATGGCCTTGATGATGAGGCGGAAAATCATGCTGAAGCCCTCAATCTCAGACGGAGGGAGCGAAACCGTGGCCTGAGACTTAATGACATTCATAAAGATGGAGAGCCGGCTGTTGATGTCGAAACGCAACCTGTTCAGGTAGTCCATGGTGACGAGAATGGCCATGGCCTTGAAGCAACTGGCGTTTTGAACCTGAATGATGTTGCTATTCATGCTCACAATCATATCGCCCGGCTCCAGGACGTGACGCTTTAAATTGATGTCGCACACGACCTTACCCTCAAGACAGATGAAAAGGACAATGCCGTCGACACGGCACGGGTCGCGGAACACGTCGAGATGGTCAATGCTGTCGGTCAGGATAATATCGTCGGCATAGGACACGACACCGTCGAAGCCCATGTCCTTAAGTTTTGAAATGGAAATATTGTTCAGTGCGCTCTCCATTTTATGCAGCAGTATTGATGATGATGCTTTTGAAACAAAAAAACGAGGAAATCGGGGCAAAAATAGTCATAACGTGATACATTTCTCCAATTATTAGCTCAAAAGAGACTTGCAAAGGACGGCAATGTTTCAGTAATTTGTATCCGCATTAGAGAATATCAACAGAAAAGAGATAAATACCCCCGAGACGTGTCGCGGATTCAAACACATCGCCGCCTCCGCCTCGAAAAAAAAGAATCCCAGAAAATGAAGAAGAAAGCGAACATCACATTAATCTTCGCAGTCGTATTGCTATGCCTGATTGCGGCAGTGATTATTGTAGGCGTATGCCAGCCCGAAAGCGTAGAGACGATACAAGGCGAGGCCGAGATGACCGACTACCGCGTCAGCAGCAAAGTGCCGGGCCGCATCAGAGAGATTCGCGTAGAAGAGGGCGACTTCGTCCACAAGGGCGACACCCTCGTAATCTTGGAGGCTCCGGACGTGATGGCCAAATACGGACAGGCCAACGCCGCCCTTGAGGCCGCCCGCGCCGTAGAAGACAAAGCCACGGGCAGCGCACGCAGCGAGCAGGTACAGGCCGCCTACGAGATGTGGCAAAAGGCATTGGCAGGCCTCGACGTGGCGCAAAAGACCTACGCCCGCGTAGAAGCCCTGTACAAAGACAGCGTAGTGAGCGCACAAAAGCACGACGAAGCCCTCGCACAACTCAACGCCTACAAGGCCACAGAACGCGCCGCCAAGAGCCAATATGACATGGCAGTCCACGGCGCACAAGCCGAAGACCGCGCGGCAGCCCGAGCACAAGTGGAGAGGGCGCGCGGGGCTGTGAGCGAGGTGTCGTCATACATTGACGAGATGACCCTCGTGGCCTTGGCCGATGGGCAAGTGACCGACATCTTCCCCGAGCTTGGCGAACTGGTTGGCACGGGCGCACCCCTGCTCAACGTCGCCATGACCGACAAGGTGTGGTTCGTATTCAACGTCCGCGAGGACCTGCTCCCCGGGCTGAGCGTAGGCACGGAGACGCAAATCTACATCCCCGCCCTCGACAAGAGCATAGGCGTGCGCGTCACGAAGATGAAAGACGTGGGGACCTACGCCATCTGGAAAGCCACCAAAGCCCTCGGGCAATATGACCTCAAGACATTTGAAGTCAAGGCCGTGCCCGTGAACATGGCCGACGTGGAGGGCGTCCGCGAAGGCATGAGCGCGATAATCAACAAGGGCAAATAGGAGGAGGCCATGCTCCAGGCATATAAAGACCGGATTGCGAGGGTCTTGCGGATTAGCCGCCGCGAGATAGGCGTCTTCAAGCGTCGTCCCCTCTTGATCTTCTGCATGCTCGTGGCCCCCATCTTCGTGACGCTCTACTTCACGTCGCTCATGGAGCAAGGGCTGCCCGACAGGCTTCCGACGGGCCTCGTGGACGAAGACGACAGCCCGACGACGCGCCAGCTTGTCCGCATCCTCTCGTCGATGAAGACCACGGGCCTTGACCACCGTTACGCCACATTCTCCGACGCGCGCCGCGCCATGCAGAAGGGCGAGATTTACGCATTCTTCTACATCCCGAAGGGCACGACGGAGCAAGCCATAGGCCAACGTCAGCCGAAAATCTCCTTCTACACGGCGGACACGTATTACATCCCCGCCGCCCTGCTGATGAAAGACCTCAAGACGTTGTCGGAGCTGTCAGGACTGGCGGTGACCCGCGAGACGCTCAGCGCGAAGGGCGTACCCGCGAGCAGCGTAATGGGGATACTTCAGCCCATCGTGATGGAGACCCACCCGCTGTCTAACCCCTACCTCAACTACGGCATCCTGCTGAACAACCTCATAATCCCCGGGATTGTCATAATCCTGATCATGATTACGACCACCTACACCATTGGCATGGAGTGGAAGATTGGGACGCAGAAAAGCCTCCTGAACAAGATGGGGGGCGGCTCGGTGCCCGTGGTCCTGACGGGTAAGCTATTGCCGCAGACAATCCTCTACACGACAATCTTCATTGGCAACGACATATACCTGTACCGCATCTTGGGCTACCCGTGCCAATGCGGGCTCGGGCCTATGTTCTTGCTTGGCTTCATGACCGTCTTGACGGCTCAGGCCATGGGAGTCTCGATGTTTGGGGTCTTTGTTGGTCAGATGCGCATGGCCATGTCGGGCTGCGCCCTCTTGGGCGTCTTGTCCATCTCGATGGCCGGGTTCTCATACCCCGTGCCGGCCATGACGGGCTTGTTGCAAAACCTGTCGTACATCTTCCCCTTGCGCGACTACTTCCTTATCTACGCCAACCAGGCGCTAAACGGCTATTCGATAATCTTCGCGTGGAAACCCATCCTTGCCATGCTGATTATCATGGCCCTCCCCCTCTTGTTTCTCCGCCGCTATCGCAATGCGTTCAACACGGTGGAATATAAGCCATAAAAACGTTAGCTATGAGCCTATTGCAAGACACACTGAACGTCTGGTGGAAAGAGGTCAAAGAGATGTCGCACGACGTGGGCGTCTTGATTTTCTTCCTCGGCCTGCCGATAGCCTACCCTCTTGTCTATTATTACGTCTACAGCACCGAGCTGTCTCGCGACATACCCGTGGCCGTTGTGGACGAGAGCCACAGCGACCTCTCTCGCGAGTTCATCCGCAAGCTCGACGCGAGCCCCGACGCCGCAGTGCGCGCCCGATGCGCCGACATGACCGAGGCCCGCCTGCTGATGGAGCGATCGGACGTGTACGGCATAATCCGCATCCCGTCGTCGTTCTTGGACGACATACGCCACGGACGGCAGACGCGCATTGCCGCCTATTCGGACGTCAGCTCGCTGATTTACTACAAGAGCATCCTCTTGCCATGCTCAAACATTGCGCAAGACATGAATAAGGGCATCAAGATTGAGAGCATAGGGGCCACAGCCCTGAGCGACAGGGAGTTGGACATTGCCCGTGAGCCTATAACCTACGAACACGTGATGCTCTTCAACCCTCAGGGCGGCTACGCCTCGTTCCTCATCCCCCCAATCTTGATGCTCATAATCCAGCAGGCCATGGTCTTGGGCTTGGGCATGGCGATGGGGCGCACCCGCGAGAAGAACGGCGGCCTGGCCATATACCGCGGCGTGTCGGGCTATGACAACCCTATGGCCGTAATCCTTGGCAAAGTGTTTGTCGTCTTTCCGCTGTTCTTCTTCATGGCCCTCTATATGTACGTCTTCGTGATTTTGGGCTTTGACCTGCCTCATGTTGGCTCCTACTGGTCGTGGGTGGGGATGTTGGTGCCTTATATCTTGGCCTGCTCATGCTTCACGATTGTTTGCACGGGCATGATATACCGCCGCGAGGACAGTATGCTTATTTTCGTCTTCATGTCGGTCCCGTTGCTCTTCCTGAGCGGCATGTCATGGCCGTCAGTAAGCATCCCGCCCGTGTGGAAATTCGTCAGTTGGCTGTTTCCCTCAACATTTGGGCTGAATGCGCACGTCAAAATATTATCGATGGGCGGCAACATTGCCACAGTGGGGCATGAGGTGACCTGCCTGTGGATTCAGACCATCGGGTATTTCATCATAGCCTGTTGGCTACAAAAGGCGCAAATAGCTTACGCAGAGCGGCATGGGTCGGTCAGCACGGCCATTGAGCGCATGAAATCGCCTCGCGACGGAATGGCGACCGACCCACAGGAGACGCCGCCGCCCCCTGCGCCGCAAAAAGCTTGATTCTCATAGCGAGACACATCGTCAAGCGGACAACTGCGCTGTTTTATTTTAACGGAATTGTGTATATTTGCCCCACTGTTTGACAATAAAACGGCGGGACATCCTGTCATTTTTGGATACACACGAAAATTAAACAGCGAAAAAGTGAGCACGACAGAAATAATCGTCGTCTCTGTATTGGGATTCGCCCTGGCATGGCAGCTTTTCTACTGGGCGTTTTTCATGTTCAGAGTCCGCCGCAAGCCACGCAATTTGGCCTCATCCCTGCCCGACGTAAGCATAGTGATATGCGCTCGCAATGAGGAAGACAACCTGGGCCGGCTGATTCCGGTGCTTATTGCGCAAAAATATGCGGGAAAGAAGCAAATAGTCGTTGTTGACGACTGCTCGACGGACGACACCCCGCTAATTCTTGCCCGCCTCAGGGCTCAATATCCCGACGAGCTTTACACAACAACCATCCCAACCGACTCCGTTTTTCATCATGGCAAGAAACTGGCCATGACAGTGGGCATCAAGGCCGCGAAGCATGAGCATATCCTCTTCACCGACGCGGACTGCCTGCCCGCCTCGGAGAATTGGCTGACGCTCATGATGGAGGGCTATGCCACGAAGGGGGTAGAGCTGGTCTTGGGCTACGGGCGTTACGCCAAGCGTCCGGGGCTGTTGAACCTCATGTTGCGCTATGAGACGTTTTGGAACGCCGTACAATATTTTGGCATGGCGCGGGCCGTCAAGCCGTTCATGGGCGTTGGGCGAAACCTGTCATACACGAAACAGCTTTTTGAGCGCAGCTCGAAATTCCGCAAGCATCTTTACGTCCTCTCGGGCGACGACGACCTATTCGTCAGCGAAATGGGGCATCGCTCAAACACGGCCATTGTGTTCGAGAAATCGTCGCAAACCGTGAGTGAGCCTAAGCGCACGTGGCTTACCTACTCGGCGCAGAAGAGCCGCCACTTGACGACGGCCTCGCTCTATCCGGGGGTGGTCAAGTTTTGGCTCGTGACAGAGCAAGCCACGCGTCTTCTCTTTTGGCTCGGCACGGCGGCGACCGTTGCCCTTGGCCTATACTTGAAAAGCGACATACTACTTATTGCGGCAAGCGCGGCATTTGGCCTGCGTACGATATTGACGTACACGGCAATGGGCTTGGCCGCGCGCAATATGGGCGAGGGTCACTTGTGGCTCTTGGCCCTGCCAATGGATATTATGGTGCCGTGGATGCAATCCTTAGCATGGATAACCGGCCGCCTTACGCAAACCAGCAAGACATGGAAGTGAACCAGAGCATACATTCAGACAAGGCCCTGTATGACATGGAGCTTGTGGAGCGAGCCAAAAAGGGCGACCAGAAAGCGTACGCCCGCCTGCTGTCTCGTTATCGCGACTCCATATATTTCATGCTCCTCAAAATGGTGGGGAACAAAGTCGACGCGGAAGACCTCACCATAGAGGCCTTTGGCAAAGCGTTTCGCAACATAGAGCTTTACTCGCCAACCTACGCGTTCTCGACGTGGCTCTTCAAGATTGCCTCGAACAACGGCATCGACTTCTTGCGCCGCAAGCGTTGCAAGCTCGTCAGCGTAGACCAGGAAATGGAGGACAAGGAGGAGGGCGGCTCGCGCCCGATAACAATTCCATCTGACGCGCCCGACCCATCGGAGTGCCTCATCAAGAATCAGACAGTCGAGGCTGTCCGCGCCGTCGTGGACAAGCTCAAGCCGCGCTACAAGACACTTGTCGAGTTGCGTTACTTCAAAGAGCTGAGCTATGAGGAGATTGCCGAGCAACTCCAGATGCCCCTCGGGACGGTCAAGGCGCAGCTGTTCCGCTCACGCGAGTTGCTCTACAACATCTTGAAAAACACCGAAAACGCCCCCGAGAAATGAGCATTGTAGAGACCTATTTCAAAGAGCTCAGCGACACGCAGAAAAGCCAATACGACCAGCTCCAGGCCCTTTATGAGGATTGGAACTCGAAGATTAACGTCGTGTCGCGCAAGGACATAGGCGAACTCATGACGCACCACGTGCTCCACTCTCTCGCCATAGCCCGATTTACACATTTCAAGCCCGGGACACGGATTGTCGATGTCGGGACGGGAGGCGGATTTCCGGGCATACCTCTTGCCATAATGTTTCCCGAGGTGAGCTTTACCCTCGCGGACTCCATAGGCAAGAAGATAACCGTTGTTGAAGAGGTGGCTAAGGCATTGGGACTGAGCAACGTAGAGGCCATCAAGACCCGCTCGGAAGATTTGAAAGGAAAATATGACTTCGTGACGGGGCGCGGAGTGAGCGGGCTGAGCGAGTTTGTGCGCATGACGCGTCACCTTGTCGACACGAAGCATTACAACAACGCCATAATGAACGGCGTCTTGTACCTGAAAGGCGGGGCCATTGAGGGTGAGCTTCAGCCCTTTGGCCGCAAAGCCATTTGGTGCGACATTGCGCCATACTTCCCCGACATCCCGTTTTTCGCAGAAGACAAACGCATTGTCCACATAGAGATATAGCCCCGCATTAACGCCCAAGATATACGACCCCGTGCGCCATGGCGGACCAATAGCCCGAAAAGGCATGGCCGCGGCGCACGGGGCCTCGTCTTTTTTTTCTTGCCTTAGATGATAAGAAAAACCATACTTGCCCTTGTTGCCGCACTGGTGGCAACCATTGCCTCGGCACAGGTGAAGTCGGTGATGGACAAAGTGCCGACCGACAGCCTCGTGAACATCTTGCGCCCCGACTACATACGCCTCGACCGCCCCATTGCGGTCAAATCGATTGTGGCAGATGGCGACCGGACAATACGCGTCCGCCTGTCGAGCAATGCGGACCTGCTCCCCTTGACGCGCAAAATGATTGCCACGGCGCAAGACAGCCTTCGTCAGTGGCTCGGGATGCCTCACGCAAGGCTTGAAATCATGACGGGCAAGACGGACCTTGCCGCCCAAGCCTCGGACGACACCACGACCTGCGGGATGCCGCCCCACGCGCAGCCCGTGGTACGACAGGACGAAGAGGCTGGCCGTCCCCTCGCGGGGCGCAACATTGCCCTATGGCCCAGCCACGGACGCTATTATGAGCCATCGCTCGGGCGATGGGAGTGGCAACGCGGGCGGCTCAACACGACCGTGGAGGACCTGCTGACACCGTCCATAGCCCTGCCCTTCCTGATTCCGATGTTGGAGAACGCCGGGGCAATGGTCTTAACCCCACGCGAGCGCGACACGACGCAGACGTGCGTAATTGTGGACGACACGGAAACGGGCTTCACGGCCACCCTCGCGGCGAAAAGCAAGACAAAGGGTTTTGGCAAATACAGCACCCTGAGCGGCAAGACCAACCCCTTTGCCCTTGGCAACGCGCAGACATTCAACATGACCGACGCCGACTCGTTGACATTTAGAGGCTTGGCACCAGCCACGGGGCGGATGATGGTCTACGTGGCGTATGCCCGGACACCCGAGGCCGCGGGTCCCGTGAGCGTCACGGTTCGCCACGCCGTCGGCACGACACACTACACGCTCGACCAACGGATGGGCGGCGGGATGTGGATGCCGCTTGGGATGTCGCCCTTCAGGGAGGGCGGCGAATGGAGCGTGACGATAAAAGGGCGCGGGCTTGTCTCGGCCGACGCGGTGCGCATTGGCGGCGGAATGGGGACCGTGGAACGCGGAGGGAGCATTAGCGGAATGCCGGCATGGGCCGAGGGGGCGCGATATTACCTCCAGACCGACGGATTTGACTACGCCAAAGTGTTGAGCGTGAGCGAAGGGCGCAACGAGTATACCGACGACATCAACTGCCGCGGCGAGTGGGTCAACTCACTCGTGGCGGACAAGCATATCCCCATAGACATGGCTCTTGCCCTGCATACCGATGCCTTTGTGACGATGAACGACTCCGTTATCGGGACGCTGTGCATTGTCTCCACGTCAAAGAGGGGGGGCAAACTGGCCGACGGGCGGAGTACACTCACGTCGCGCCAATTGGCGTGGCACGTCTTGAACGCCCTGCGGATGGACATACGCCGCAGCTGGAACAAGAAGTGGCTTTTCCGCGGAATTACGGACAAGAGTTACTCGGAGAGCCGCCGGCCCGACGTCCCTACCCTATTGCTCGAACTGATGTCGCACCAGAACGTGGCGGACATCAGCCATGCGCTCCACCCTGCATTTAGGCGCGACGCAGCCCGCTCGATTTATAAGGGCATATTGCGATACTTGGCGGGAAACGATGCCGCCGTCTCTCCCCTTGCCCCGAGCCGCGTCGGGGTTCGTTTCGAGCAAGGCGACACGCTGTCGCTTCATTGGAGCTTCACGCCCGACACCCTTGAGCCGTCGGCCGTGGCGGAGCGGTATGAGGTGTATCAGGGCGATCGTCTCATGATGACGACAAGCGACACCGTGGCAATGGTGCGGCAGCCGCTTGACGGCAAGATTCGGACGTACAGGGTCGTAGCCATTGGCCCGGGAGGGCGAAGCCTGCCCTCGGAGGCTGTGCCCGCCTGCCTGTGGCGAAATGGGCGTAAGGCGTTGTTGGTTGAGGGGATGGACCGACTGGCGGCCCCTGCCACATTGCGCTCGCCGAGTTGGTCGGGCGTATTGGTGGGCCAAGACCCGGGCGCGCCGTGGCATGGCGACCGTTATACTACGGGCGAGCAGTATGATTTCGATACGAATAACGAGTGGAAAGATGACGACGAGCCTGGGTGTGGAGCGTCGTATGCCGACATGGAGTGCGTGGCAATGGCTGGCTCGGCCACGATGTCGGGGGGGCCGTCGGGTGTGGCGATGTGTATGCGACTGGAGGGCTACTCATTTGTTGGCGTGACAAAGAGCTTCTTTGACGCGGACACATCGGGTCAAGACACGACGCGGTATGCATTTGTCCGCATTAACCTCGACCGTCAGCGCACGACGAGCTATGGCGACGCCGGATTTAGGCACAGCATTTACACCGAGGGCTTCCGCCGTCACGTTGAGAGCATTATTGCCACGGGCGTCACGACCGTAGTGAGCGGGAGCTTTGTGGGGTCGGACATTGGCGACGAGGCGACGCGCGAATGGTGCGCCATGACGCTCGGTTTTAAGCCTCGCACGGGACACGCCACACGGACATTCAGGCTCACGGCATCGCCACGTTGGATGCGCGACAATTGCCTGATGGGCAAGCGTAAAGACGTATGGCACCAGCAGGCCGATGCCATAGAGCCGGCCTCGCCGTCGGCTAAGACCGTGTGCCGATATGCCGACTCTCAGATGTCGGCTGGCGTGGCGTATGGGAATGTGATTGTTATGGGGTTGTAGGGGGACTTATTTCTTCTCCCTCAGATTCCTCAATTGCGGCATTAGCCACAAGAACCATATTGCGACAGCGCCAAGGGAGCAGATGCCGCCCACGACACCTATCCAATTGATTGTGGCAGCCGCGCAGACGACACCACCAACGGCGGCTCCCGTGCCAATGCCGAGGTTGAAGATTCCTGAATAGATGCTCATGGCGACGGCCGTGCCCTCGGGGGGAGTCATGGCGATGAGTTCGCTCTGCGATGCCACGTTGCTACACGTATTGCACACGCCCCACAAGAGGCTTACGCCAATGACGACCCACACGGCGACGCACGAGGGCCACAAGAGGAAGAGGCAGACCGCCATGCCGATGGTCATCCACCCAATGAAACGCAGAGGTCCGCGAGTGTAGAAACGTGCGAAAATCTGACCTGCGAGGATTCCCGCCACGCCGAAGAGCATGAGCGTAAGGGTGATGACGTCCTCGGGCATCTGGGCGACCTGCGCGAGGAAGGGCTCAATGTAGCTGTACGCGGTGTAATAGCCAATGACCCATACGAGCGTGAAGGCGTAGATGCCGAGGAGGGCTTTGTTGGAAAGGAGCTCAGGTAGTCGCCGTACGGAGAACTTGCCACGGCTGGGCAGCTGTGGCAGCGTCAGGCTCATGAAGATGAGGATGCACGCGGCGAATCCGCCGACGCAGAGGAACGTCATCCGCCAGCCGACCCATAGGCCTATGGCACGACCCAGGGGGAGGCCGAGAATCATGGCGACGGCAGAACCCGTGACGATGGTGCTGAGGGCGACGGCCTTATGGCTATCGGGGACGATGCGGACGGCCATGGGCGAGACGATGCTCCAAAAGATGGCATGACAACAAGCCACGCCAATTCGGCAGACCATAAGGAAGGCGTAGGATGTGGAGAGCCACGAGAGGCATTGGAAGAAGGCGAAGGCGCCCGTAAGGAGGAGCATGAGCTTGCGCATCTCCATGCGGCTGGCCAAAATCATGAGGGGGAGTGACATGAGGGCAACCATCCACGCGTAGACGGAGATGAGCATACCCGTCTCGCTCTCAGTCTTGCCGAAATCGGCGGCGATGTCTGTAAGGAGGCCTATGGGGACGAATTCGGAAGTGTTGAAGATGAAGGCTCCCATGGTGAGGCTGACGAGTGCGGCCCAATGGCGAGGTGTCATTTTTTCGCCGGTCGGTTGTTGTCCCGTAGTCATTGTTTTTGCGTCTTGGTTGGATGATGATGTTTAATGTGGCAAATTTACCAAGGCGCTGGGAAGGGAGGGGCTTAAAAAAGGATAAATGTGGGGGGATGTATCCCAATGCGTCAAAACGAGCCGGCATTATGGACGGAGATAGTCGCTGCGGACACGCCATTAGTAAAACAGCTTGATGGGGGATGAGGGAGGATGATGTTGATAATTTCCTAGTCGATTTACAGGTTAATGAGGCTGATATTGAGGTAGTTGCGGAACGGATTGCCAAGTCATTACCAAGTCTGATGCTGATAGGTTGGCTACGTGTCTGATGCGTTGCACTATGACAAAACCGAGGATGCGAAACGCCAAAGTACGTCTTGACGGTCAAAGGGAAGGAGATGATAAGTTGATAGTTATGGGGTGGGAGAGATTGGATTTCTTAACCCAACTTTCGCCCCATCCACCACAATCCCCCCCGTCGCCCCCCAAAAAGAAACAGCCAACCGCACCCAAAAGCGCAGCTGGCTGTTCCTCTCAAAAACAACTCACGAAACTGTATCTTTGCCCGGTCGCCAAGTTTTAGACCTCAAACATCCTCAGCGGAAACGAGGCCGCTGAAGGCTTCCGGCCTACTCACCAAAACCAACGGTGAGGAGGGTGCAGAGCGAGGCGCGGGGCTTGTCCGCATGGAAGGCGAGGAAGATGGCGTGTTTGCCATCAAGTCCCGCCAATTGGCCTACTGGCAGGCTGATTGTCTTTTCGGTCTGTGGGTCTGAGGCCTTGACGGCGAAGCTCGCTATGCGCCGCCCTTTTTGTCCTTCGGGGGCGTCAAGCCATATATCGACCGAGCCACCTATCCCGCACGGGACGTAGCTCAAATTCATCTTGAGACCCTTAACGCCACGCGTGCCAGAAAAGTTGAAGTATTTGTAGCCGACCACTGAGCCGTCGGTGTTGTTGACCATCGGGCAGCGGTTGATGTCGGGCGAGTATGGGTCTCCATGGCCATTGTAGACCGACCTCACGGCCTGGGAGTGCGAGCCGGGGTATATCATGCTGGGGTACTCTTGCCACATGGGCTCGGGGTGGGTATAGTAACAGGCGATGCCGGCGGCGTACGTGCGGAGCGGGTTGAGGCCATTAATTTCGAAGCCCTCGGATGTGTATTCGGCTTCGGAGATTACGACCTTGCCATCCGCGCCCTCGGTCACGTCGACCGTTATGGGGGCAACCATCGCCTGACGCGAGAACTCCGTCGTATCGGCTTGGCGGTGGTAGAATACGTACCATTGGTCACGTATCTGGGCAATGCTTCCGTGAGTATTGCCGTAGAATGTTGCCGTGGGGACGTATGTGCCGTCGGGCCGCCTCTCCTTGCCGCGACCGTCAATTATGGTGCCGCCGTACGTGAACGGGCCGAGGGGCGAATTGGAATAGGCATAGGCGAGGGTATAGTTAGTGGCCGGGAGCCCCCACTCGCCATTGTTCGTCACGCGGCTGTATATCAATATGTATTTGTCTTTCACCTTGCGCATTGACGACGCCTCGAAGAATCGGAAAAGCGTATCATCGTCGCAACTCGGGATTAGCCCGTCCACGATGTCCGTGCCAGGGCGGACTGTCGCCATTGTAGCCGGGTCAAGCTCCGCGGCGCATGAGTGTTTGAAGCCCCAATAGCCGTACACGCGCCCGTCATCGTCCACAAAGACGGCGGGGTCGAAACGCAAGACGCCATCCGTCTCCGTCGGGTTGGCTTCGCTCCAGTTGCAGACCTCAAACGGGCCGTCGGGTCTGTAACTCTTGGCAACCATGCCGTTGCGTCCCCATGCCTGGTTGTTGGGATAGAGATAGTATGCCATTCGGCCGTCAGCCTCACGTCGGGCGGCGACGTCGGGCGCATAGAGGACGTCGCAGAGGCCATCGGCCGACAGTGGTTTCCCGTCCCTGTCGGCGCAAGAGGTGAATATCACGCCATCGTATCGCCACGTGTCGAGCGAATCGACCGAAGCCGACCATACGACAAGGTCCCGCCCACAATACATCGTCCGCTCAATGTCGTGAGAGCCATAGACATAGACGCGATAACGCCCCGGATTGTCGGGGTCTTCAAACACGTACGGCTCGCCGTCGGGCGTGAATTCCCACAGGGGGAGATAAGGGTTTACAGCCGACGCTTCGGCGACGCATATTGACGCGATGAGAGCAAGGATGCAGGATGTCTTCATCAGTTTGGCACGGTTAAAAAATGAAACACACAGCAAACATAACTAAAAACATCAATATTCCAAAGGAAAAGGGCGAACTCTACGAACAGCCTATTACGCCTCACGTTGCGTCACTGTACGGCAAAACGCCGTTCAAAAGGTATTTGAACGGCGTTTGAATACTGGATAGAAACCGACCTACTTTTTTATCGCGTCGAGAATTTGCTCAGCGTGGATTTTGGTCTTTATCTCCTTTGGCCCCATGATGCGCTCGATGACGCCCTCCTCGTTGACGAGGTATGTGGTGCGGATAGTACCTATTGTCTTGCGTCCACACGCCACTTTCTCGCCCCAGCACCCGAGTGTTTGGAGAAGTTCGGTCGACGTGTCGGCAATCAGCGGGAACTCAAGGCCTTGGGCTGTGGCAAATTTCAGCTGCGTTTCCTGTTTGTCCTTGCTTACGCCAATGATGGCGTAGCCTTGCGCCTCAAGCTCGGCTTTGTGGGCCTGGAGTGAGCAAGCCTCGGCCGTGCAGCCGGCGGTATTGGCCTTGGGGTATGAATACAATACGATTTTCCGCCCCTTGAAGTCACTGCTTTTTATCGTGTTGCCGTGCTGGTCTATGCCGAGAATCTCGGGAATTTTGTCGCCAACGTTCATGATTCTGAGTTTTTTTGATGATGTCGCAAATATATTCATTTGCCGCGTTATATGTAGCATGGGACGCGAGAGAGACCGAGCATCGCGAAGGAAAAGTGTAGTTTTCGGGGGGCTAAAACGTAGGAAAAGTGTAGTTTTGGACACCCCAAAACGCAGGAAAAGTGTAGTTTTCAGAGGTCTTATACATAGGAAAAATGTAGTTTTGGACACCTAAAAACATAGGAAAAGTGTAGTTTTGGACATCCCAAAACGTAGGAAAAGTGTAATTTCAGACCCTACAAAATGACGGAAAAGTGTAGTTTTAGACACCTCAAAACGTAGGAAAAGTGTAGTTTCAGACCCACAAAATGACGGAAAAGTGTAGTTTTAGACACTTAAAAACGTAGGAAAAGTGTAATTTTGAGGCATCCAAAACAACGGAAAAGTGTAAGCCATGGCATTCAGAAGAAAGATAGAGGACGACATAAGAGCCTATTTGTCAAGCAATTCCAACAAAATGATGCTCATCGACGGAGCGCGACAAATAGGCAAGTCGTACGTCATCAGAAAAGTAGGCCGACAAATGTTCTCCAACTACATAGAGATAAACATGGAGGCCGACAAGCTGGGCGACCGCGTCTTTGCCGAAGCCAAGACCGTAAACGACTTCTACCTCGCACTGAGCATTGTGGGCGGCAACAGGATGAAGCAGCGGGAGAACACCCTCGTCTTCATAGACGAAATACAGGCCTACGACCATCTGCTCACGCTCGTGAAGTTCCTCATGGCGGACCATCGCTTCACGTACATAGCCAGCGGCTCGCTCCTGGGAGTCACGCTAAAGAAGACGCAGTCCATCCCCATTGGCAGCATCAACCGCAAGCGTATGTACCCAATGGATTTTGAGGAATTCCTATGGGCAAACGGCGTGGGCGAATCGTTTGTCGACGCCTTGCGAGAGGGCTTTGTCAACCAGACCTCCATGCCAGAGACCATCCACAACAAGGTCATGTCGCTCTTCCGCAACTATCTGCTCACGGGAGGGATGCCCGACGCCGTCAACACGTTCCTCACGACGCACAACATAGCCGAGACCCGACACGTACAGACCGACATCCACGACCTCTACGGCGACGACGCATCAAAGTACGAGCACGACTCGTCGCGCAAGTTGCAGACCATGCGCATCTTCAACATGATCCCGTCAAACATGGAGAGCAGGAAGAAGCGCGTCGTGGCAAAGGAGATCGAGGGCAAGCAAGGCAAGCGCATGACGGACTATCTCGATGAATTTGAATACCTAATCTCGGCGGGTGTGGTTCTTGAGGTCAAGGCGATAAGCAAGCCCAGCTACCCTCTGGTGCAAAATTGCGGCAAGAACCTCCTGAAGCTCTACCTCAACGACGTCGGGATACTCACCAACGCCTTGTACGGCTCCAACATCTTGCCCATCTTGCGCGACACGGCAAGCGTCAACCTTGGGGCGGTATACGAGACCGTTGTGGCACAAGAGCTTAGGGCGCATGGCCATGAACTCTTCTACCACGACAACACGAAGTTGGGCGAGGTAGACTACCTAATTGACGACCAGGAGAACCTGTCCGTCGTACCCGTGGAGGTGAAGTCTGGCAAGGATTACAGGGTGCACAGCGCATTGGACCGTTTCCTCAACATCGACGAGTATAACATACGCCGCGCCGTGGTACTCTCCAACGAACGCCAGATTTACCAAGAGGGGGGCGTGACGTACCTGCCCGTCTACGACGTTATGTTTTTGTAATCGGGCTTGCCACACACGTTAAACGGAAAAAGGACGACATTTCTGCCGTCCTTTTTCCGTTTAAAATATCTTGGTGACCTTATTGGCCGAGGTAGCTCTTCAGGAGCTTGCAACGCGTGCCTTGGCGGAGGCGGCGGATGGCCTTCTCCTTAATCTGACGGACGCGTTCGCGGGTGAGACCAAACTTCTCGCCAATCTCCTCAAGCGTCATCTCTTGGCAACCGATTCCGAAGAAGGACTTGACGATGTCGCTCTCGCGCTCGGGGAGGGTGCTCAGAGCGCGGTCAATCTCGCGGGAGAGGCTCTCGCTGATGAGGCCACGGTCGGCGTTTGGCGAGTCCTGGTTCACGAGGACGTCGAGGAGGCTGTTCTCCTCGCCATCGGTGAAGGGCGCATCGACAGACACGTGGCGGCCAGAGACGCGGAGCGTGTCCTGAACCTTATCGGCAGGGAGGTCGAGCCTCTCGGCCAGCTCCTCGGCAGAGGGCTTGCGCTCGTTCTCTTGCTCGAATTTGGAGTACGCCTTGTTGATCTTATTGAGCGAGCCAACCTGGTTGAGGGGGAGTCGCACGATACGGCTTTGCTCGGCGAGAGCTTGAAGGATGGACTGGCGAATCCACCACACAGCGTAGCTGATAAACTTGAAACCACGGGTCTCGTCGAACTTCTCGGCCGCCTTGATGAGACCGAGGTTGCCCTCATTGATGAGGTCCGGGAGGCTAAGTCCCTGGTTCTGATATTGTTTTGCTACGGAGACTACGAAACGGAGATTTGCTTTGGTCAGCTTCTCGAGAGCTGCCTGGTCGCCCTGCTTAATGCGTTGCGCGAGCTCTACCTCTTCGTCGACGCTTACGAGCTCTTCACGACCGATTTCTTGAAGGTACTTGTCCAGCGAAGCGCTTTCACGGTTCGTGATGGACTTTGAAATTTTAAGTTGCCTCATTATTTTCCCGTTACACTTAATTTCAATCCCGCAATTGAATTGCAAACGCGAAGTTAATTAAAATTGGCTTGCAAGCCTGCTGTCCATACATACGTTTGGGACGCACAAAGGTTTGATTTTAAGATAAATTAATAGAATCCCCCGCCCCTCATACCCCAAAAACCAAACGGGGGCGGAGGAGCGGGGGCTGTTGTTGCCTATGGTTGTTTGCGCATTATTGGAGATCGATGGCGAAGTAGCGGACTTGGCCATTGGGATAGACACCGGCAAGGAAGAGACCGTCGGAAGCCGATGCCACGACCTGTTGGAAGTCCTTGACCGACGTTAGCGGGACGCGGTTGGCCTTGGTGATGATGAAGCCCTTGCGGACGCCCGCCTCTTTGAGCTTGCCGTCGCCAAGGTCCTCAATGCGGAGGCCAAAGCGGAGACCGAGCTTGCTGCCATCGGCGGCAGTGATGGGGGTGAGCTTAGCCCCGAGCATCTCGGAGTCGGCACCTTTGACGATGCCTGTCGTGCCGCGCATATTCCTGAGAGTCGCCACGATGTTTTGCTCCTTGCCGTCGCGGACCACGGTCAGCTTCATAGAGTCGCCTGGACGATGTTGCGCCACGCGAGACTGGAGGTCTGGCACGGAGTTGACCGCCTCGTCGTCAATCTTTACGATTACGTCATTCTCCTTCACGCCCGCCTCTTTGGCGGCACCACCGTCGGCCACACTGGCCACGAGGACGCCTTCGGGGCGTTTCAGGTCAAGCTCCTCGGCCACTTGGGCGTCGACTTCGCGGATTGTCACGCCGAGCAGTGCCCTCTGAACCTCGCCGTAGGTCATGAGGTCTTGCGCCACTTTTTGGGCAATATTGGCGGGCACGGCGAAGGAGTAGCCCGAGAAAGAGCCCGTGGGCGAGGCTATGGCCGTATTGATGCCTATGACCTCGCCACGCGTATTGACAAGGGCGCCACCGCTATTGCCCGGGTTGACGGCGGCATCGGTCTGAATGAAAGACTCGATGGCCATGTTTGACGTGTTGATGCCCACGTGGCGACCTTTGGCCGAGACGATGCCCGCCGTGACGGTGCTCGTCAAGTTGAACGGGTTGCCGACAGCGAGGACCCACTCGCCGATGCGGACATTGTCCGAGTTGCCGAACGTGAGGGGCTGAAGCCCGTCGGCCTCAATCTTTACGAGAGCGATGTCGGTGGTGGGGTCGGAGCCTACAAGGGTGGCCGCGAAAGAGCGTTTGTCGTTCAGGACGACCTCAATCTTGTCGGCACCATTGATTACGTGGTTATTGGTGACGATGTATCCGTCGGCACTTATTATGACACCCGAACCCGAGCCTTGCGTCTGCTGCGGACGCTGCTGTTGCCGCCCGAAGCCCGGGCCGAAGAAGAAGTCGAAGAGGTCTGAGCTTCCGCCATATTGCTGTCCATAGGTTTGTTGCGACACCTTGATGTGGACAACGCCGTTGACGGTAAGCTCGGCGGCGGCCGTGAAATCGGTTGGCGCTGAGGGGGCGTTAATGACCGTCTGGGTCGGAATGGCGACAGGCGTGGCGACCGACTGAGCGGCGACGTGACGGGAATAGAGGTATGCGCCGAAAGCGGCACAAGCGAGACTGGCAGCTGAGGCCAGCAAGTATTTCTTGATTTCCATATTCTACTCGTTGTTTTGATTTCTTGACGCGAATATGCCAAGGCGGCGCACGGCGGCGAAAAATTTTCAACAATCGGGGCGGCATGGGAGGTGAACGGACACGTATGCCCCGAAACGCCATTCGTTGAAAAAAACGTGACGTTGACCGCCCCTTATGCATAGCTATTCTGCCAAAAAGCTAATTTTGCGCAATACAAATTAATGTGTTGCGAAAAAGATGAAACTGCTCCTATTAGGTCTTGGCGGCCAAGAGGTCCTCGTCATCACCATCCTCGTACTGCTACTTTTTGGAGGAAAGAAAATCCCAGAGCTGATGAAAGGCATGGGCAAAGGCGTCAAGAGCTTCCGCGACGGAATGAACGGAGCAACCACGGGCGACGAGGCTGACGACAAAAACAAGCCGGAGGAGAAAAAGCCCAGCGAGAAAAACGACGACACCAAGCAGTAAGTGGCAGAGCCAGAAAAAACGTTTTGGGAACACCTTGACGACCTGCGCGGACTCCTGATACGCATCGTGGCTGTCGTCTTCGCCCTGTCCGTTATATGCTTTTGCTTTAAAGACGAGCTGTTTGGCATCGTCATGGCGCCGTCGCATCCCGACTTCGTCCTCTATCGGATCCTTGGGGGGCTGATTCCGCCAAGCATTGAGGGCGGCCTCATCAACACGAGCCTCTCGGGCCAGCTCATGATGCACTTCAAGGTGGCACTGGGCGCGGGTGTGTGCCTCTCGGCGCCTGTCGTCATCTTCATGGTGGCCCGATACTTGTCTCCCGCCCTCTATGCGCAAGAGAGGCGGGCCATGACGGCGGTCTTCGTGTGGGGCGGCCTCTTGTTCGCTGTCGGCGCAGCCGTGGCCTACGTGCTTATCTTCCCTTTGGCGTACCAATTCCTGATGACGTACCAGGTCTCGCCCGACGTCCAGAACATGATAAACCTCCAGTCTTACATTGACAACCTGTTGCTGTTGTGCCTCCTGATGGGCGTATTGTTCGAGCTGCCCGTCGTGGCGCGTGTCTTGAGCGCATTGGGGCTATTGACGCGCGGGGTCATGAGGCGATACCGTCGTCACGCCCTGCTGGCCATCGTGACGCTCTCGGCCATTGTCACCCCTACGACGGACGTCTTGACATTGGCACTCGTAAGCCTCCCCGTGTGGCTGCTTTATGAGGCGAGCATCCTTGTTGTAAGGAAATAAAGAGTTAACTTCGCGTAAATTAATGACATAACAAATTCGGCTCGGGGGGCAGACCTCGCGCAAAGCGGCATAAGGCCGTCTCTCGGGAAACCGTCGATGCGACAGGCGGCTGTGAAGCCACCCGGCATCGGGAGCCAAGAAACAAAAAAGAAAGAAAAAATGGCAAACATCGTGGCAATCGTTGGACGCCCCAACGTCGGCAAGTCCACACTATTCAACCGCCTTGTCGGCACACGCCAGGCCATTGTCGACGAAGTTGCGGGCGTAACCCGCGACCGCCAGTACGGCAAGGTCCAATGGAACGGCAAAGAGTTCTCAATCATCGACACGGGCGGCTACTCCAGCAATTCTGACGACATCTTTGAGGGCGAGATTCGCAAGCAGGTGAAGCTCGCAATTGACGAGGCGGCCCTTATCCTCTTCGTTGTCGACGTCTTGACGGGCATCACGGACTATGACGACCTCGTGGCCGATATGCTCCGCCGCTCGCGCAAGCCCGTAATAGTCGTGGCCAACAAGGCCGACACGGGCGACAAGATGGTCGGGATGCATGAGTTTTACAGCTTCGGGCTGGGCGACATCTTCGCCATCAGCTCCGCAAACGGCAGCGGCACGGGCGACCTGCTCGACAAGATTCTCGAAATGCTGCCCGACGACGTGTCGAGCGACATTGACGACACGTTGCCAAAATTCTGCGTCGTCGGACGCCCCAACGCCGGCAAGAGCTCCATCATCAACGCCTTCATTGGCGAAGAGCGCAACATCGTAACCGACATTGCCGGAACGACCCGCGACAGCATTTTCACCCGTTACAACAAGTTTGGGCACGACTTCTACCTTGTAGACACGGCCGGCCTCCGCAAGCGCAACAAGGAGAAGGACGACGTGGAGTTCTACTCCACAATGCGCAGCGTACGCGCGATAGAGAACTCCGACGTCTGCATCCTGATGCTCGACGCCGCGCGAGGCCTCGAAGCGCAAGACAAGAAGATCTTCAGCCTCATTGAGCGCAACAAGAAAGGCGTCGTGGTTGTAGTCAACAAGTGGGACCTCATAGAGAAGAGCAACAACACGATGAAGAAATGGGAGGACACCATCCGCGCCGAGTTCGCCCCATACACCGACATCCCTATCATCTTCACCTCCGTTCCCAACAAGCAGCGCATCCACAAAGTCGTCGAGGAGGCCTGCCGCGTATACGACAACATGAAGCGCAAAGTGGGCACGTCGCAGCTGAACGAGCTTCTGCTCCCCGCCATTGGCGCATACCCTCCGCCCGAGACGAAGGGCAAGGTGGTCAAGATTAAGTACGTGACCCAGATACCCACCCCGACACCTACTTTCGCCTTCTTCTGCAACCTCCCCCAATATGTCCGCGACCCGTATAAGAGGTTCTTGGAGAACAAGATACGCAAAGAGTGGGACTTCTGCGGCGTACCCTTGACGGTCGTGATGCGTAAGAAATAGGAGAAATCCATACGAAAACAGAGACCCAATGTCCACCCTACGCGATATAGCCATCGGGCTTATAACGAAACCGCGAGTAGAGCGCGAGGCTGCGTTGGCCGTGGACCTTATACTGACAGCGACGCTGGCCACCTTCCCCGGAATGTTTGGGAACGTGGCCGGCGTCTCTTATTTTTTGCTGCGCGACGTGTTTGGCGCAGGCATGGGCAAGAGGCTCTATAAGCTCGTCGTGACGCGAGTTTCGGACGGAGGACGCTCCGGATGGCAAACAGCATTGGTGAGGAACATACTCCTTTTACTACCAATTTTTAACATTGTAGACGTCGTGCGGTTCATCGTTACGGGCCGACGACTTACCGACGAATGGCTCGGGACAGAGATTGACCATGCGCAAGACGCGCCCGAAGAAGAAGCTGGAGAGTAGACAAAAGTCGCATTCGTGGGGCAAAAGGCACTTTGTCCACTTAAACGGAAATTTAGTCCACCAGTAAGGGCGGCATTTTCCACAACTTCGTATTTAGAAATATTAACCCTATCGCACCTCTCCGTGTGTTAAAAAAAGCTCGGTCTCACTGCGATACGGGGAGATGACCTCCTACCCTACTTTCTGAATACGCAAAGAACAATGATACGTAGCGAAAGAATCATAGCCATCGTCGGCATTGCCCTGTCCGCATTGGCTACATCATGCACTCACGAGACTCCCCAGGCATCGGCCACAGCACCGACCACTGCCTCAGCCAACGACACACTGCGGAAGCGACCAGAATTTGACCCCGAACGCCCGTGGGCGCACGACCCCGTCGTGGCCGTGGAGGGAGACACCGTCTACGCCTTCACGACAGGCCACGGCATACATCAGCTCATGTCGGTCGACATGAAGAGATGGGAGTTTGACGGCCCATGTCTTGACAGCCTGCCCCAGTGGGTCTTGGAGCGAAACCCCGAGGCCACGATGCACCTTTGGGCGCCGGACATCATCTTTGCGGGCGGCGAGTGGCACCTCTTCTACTGCTCGTCGGTCTTCGCGACGAACAAGTCCGTAATTGGCCACCTTACCAATAAGACCCTCAACCGCCGAAGCCCCGCCTACAAGTGGGTAGACAGGGGGCTTATAGTCCAGTCGGTCCCCAACCGCGACAATTGGAACGCCATAGACCCCAATATTGCCATCTGCGCCGACGGCTCGGCATGGATGAACTTCGGCTCGTTCTGGGGCGGCATAAAAATGGTGAGGCTGAGCGACGACCTGAGCCACGTGGCTGAGCCGCAAGAGTGGCATACCCTCTCGTCGCGCCCCGCCATACTCAACCCTAAGGACACCGCCGAGAAGCCTGGCGAGGGGGCTGTTGAGGCGCCGTTCATCTTCAAGCACGACGGCTGGTTCTATCTCTTCGTCTCGTTCGACTACTGCTGCCGCGGCGAGAACAGCACGTACCATGTCGTCTGTGGGCGTAGCCGCGACATACGCGGCCCGTATGAGGACATGGCGGGCGAGAGCATGGCGTTGGGCGGTGGCACACGCATTGACCTTCCCGAGGCGGACAAAGCCCGATATGTGGCCTACGGGCATTGCGCCGTCGCCACCCTGCGCGGGCAAGACTACATGATCATGCACGCCTATCGTCATGAAGACGGATTTTCGGAGCTTATCTTGCGCAAAATCGCATGGGACGCAAAGGGTTGGCCGTCGTTGAAAGCTGAATAAGCCACGGGCCTTTCTTATAGAGATTGCGCAAATAGTATTTCGCACCTGGATATGGCCATGCTGGCCGCCTGCGGAGCTTCTTTACGTGTGGAAGTGGGGGGGGAAGCCGGGACACCGCTTCGTCATATTGACACGGATAAAGAAAGAGCCGTGAAAATGGGCGAAAAAAAAATGGCGCGAAGCCGCATTGTTAAAAAAATGTTACTATATTTGTGATACAAGCCTAAGAGAAAAAGCCGCATCGGATTTTTGATCGTTAAACTCAACATATTAAAAATCCTACTGGGCGACGCTTAATCGTTATGAAGGCGGGCTCCGCCACCGCAAGGTGGTTTCGCCAATGTGCGACAGGGAGATTACTGAGTAGCGAGGCACCCAAATCCTATTTTTAGGAGTTTAAACATCCAATAAGGTGCGGCCCCTTATAAGCAGACATCCCGTCAGAGTAGCCCTCTGGCGGGATGCTTGTTTTTCGGAAGTGCGCCAAGCGGAGGACAGTCAAAGCCTCGTGCGCCCTATTTTATAAGAAGCAACAGGCTGCCAACGAAAATGTTGCGGACATCGGAGCCGAGCATGTTGCTTTCGATTATCAGGTATTTGTTCTCCTCCGGGCTGAGGGGTACGAACTTCTTCACGTTCGCCAGGAAGAGGGTCGAGCGTCCCGACGCTATTTTCTCGCAGAGCGACAGACTGAGGCTGTCGGCATCGGGCAGCAGAATCTCCTTAGCATACCTTATTAGTGCCGCGACGTGGAGGGTGTCGACATTTGAGACCATCGTGACATCGGCCTTTTCGATTCCGTCGAGGCCTTGGATTAGCAAGTCTCTCAACTTTTCGAGGCGTTGGACACCAGCCTGTCCAATCTCTTCGGCCAAGTTGGCGCTTATCACTCCGTTTTGTCGCAAGCACTTTACAATCTCGGTCAGTTTCCCGATTACTTCTGGCGTCAGGTCGTTTGTTCTTACTGCGTTAGGCATAGTGTTCTCCCTTGATTTTGCGAGAACGAATATCTAAAAAGGAAAACCGCCTGTCTAATTTTTTCAGGGGGGACGCCTCCTTTTTTCACTTCCTGCAAGGGTCGGCATCGGTAAAGCATTGGCGAGCGCAGTTTTTCCGCTGAGAGGAAGAGCTATTGCGTATGTAGCACATTTTACATTACTTTTAGTCGCCCAAAAACATATTAGCATGACAGATTCAGAAAAAGTTCAGTGCATCAAAGAGCACAGGCTCTTCACGCGCACCAAGACGGAATGGGATAACAAGTATAATCACTTCTTGAACGACAGCGACATCCTGTCGCACATTCGCAAAAAATGTGAGGCGTTGTACCCCTATGTCGACATCGACGAGTTTCTCGAATCTTATTCGGCATTTGCAAGCGGCACGGAACTAAAGAAAACGTTGACCCCAAAGCGCAACCCATTTGGAGGGAGGATGCGCGGCACAAAGGACCATGAATTTTTCATAAGCATAATGCGTTACCTGCTGGGCGTTGACGAGATGCCCGGAAAACTGACGAAGCCAGACGCCAATAACGTGGAGATGCTGTCTCAACTCGACCCGGCACTGGTGTTTTTGGTATACTACCGAGCCGCAGAAAAAGCAAACAAGGAAACGGGTCTGCCAGACGAATATGGCGAACCATTCTTGTCGCCCTTTAGCAGCAAGGACGGCGACAAGGAGAACAAAACCGACCTGTACTCGACGACTATCGAGGGGCTGAAAGAGACACTCGGGAGGCTATATCCGCGTGGGGCGTTCTACGAGGTGAACCCATTTTTGGAGAAAGAGTGCAAGAACCTCGAGGCTCGCACAACAGGCCCTACGGCGAAGAGAGTGACCATAATGGACATCATCAACTTGGTCAGCGGGGTATGTAGCAACATAGCCGTCAACACACGTACTGACGCCCTCCGCAGCGTAAACGACAGACTGATGGGTCGCAGCGTAGACATCGAGCTGCCCAAGACTCGCCTATGGCGGACGAACCGTGGCGAGTTCTGCCACATCGAGGCCTTTGCCGACGGCTACCTTTTCACCCGCTATTTCCCCAAAAACGGATCCAAACATCGCGAATCGATATACGTCATGACCTTTTTTGACGACAACGGCCAGATGGTGGCCTACGCCGAGAGAGCAGACGTATTCCGCACACTCGTGGAAGGGAAGAATATCACTTCACAAAAGGCGGCCTACTACAGTCTCAAACTCTATGACGAAGACGGTAGCCTCCTAACGGGCATAACGACAGAAACGTTCCGCCCGGCGCGCATTGCCTTTGACAAATACGTCGGGTCCAACGGCAAAGTGTTGAGTTTCCAGAGCTTAGTGATAGACAAATCGGTAGTCAAGTCCAATTACGTTGGCAATGAGGACTACGCGACAACGACAGCCGACGACGACTTCACGCCCATGCCTCTCGTATGGATGATATCGAGGGATTACATATACGTGCAATGCCAGACGGAGGCGGCGGAGAACGGGACTGACTTCAGGACATCGCACATCACCTCGTGGTACAGGCTCCCGCGATTTGCGTCGTACGAGACGTGGCTTGGCGACACCACGGACTTGCTGTCGGTGGGAGATGGCGACGTTGTGGCACTTCGCCGTTTTCGGGAAAAGGACGGCGTATGGCGCGAGTTTTTGGTATTCAGCAACTTGTCGTTGGCTATCGAGGTCACTAACATTAAGCGGCCGAGCCCCGGGTACGAGTTCCCGTGCGGCGTTGTCATCGTGAAGTCGCCTAATCAGACGCTTTACTCGTCGGGACATGACAGCTTCTTGACTGTCGACAAGGCCGTTTTCTGCCCCGACAGCGACGGCAAGCCTATGGCGGAGGTTTCATACCTCGTCCTCTCGCGAGATGACACTGGCACACCTAAGAGCATCACCGCGACGGAGGAGGTTGTTGTGGTTAAGTAAATGGAGAGAAATGAGAGCACGAGTTTTAAGCGGTTTTTGAAAGGCATTCGAAAGGGTTTTGAAAGGCGTTTTACGTAACGAGGGGGGCGAGAGCTCCCCCTACCCTTTTGGAGAAAGCGCACCACGGACGGGAAAAAATAAAAGCCCCGAATCTCTTCGGAGCTTTAAGTGGCTGTGCCTTAGTAAGCCTTGCCTTTTGCCTCGTCGGAAACGGTGAGTTTCTTGCGACCCTTGGCACGGCGAGCGGCCAGAACCCTGCGACCATTCTTTGTAGACATCCTTTGACGGAAGCCATGCTTGTTGATGCGCTTACGGTTCGAAGGCTGGAATGTCCTTTTCATCGTACGATTACTTTAAAAGATTGAATTCAAATCGGACGCAAAGTTAGCATTTTATCTTTAAAGGCGCAAATCTGAGCGTCATGATTTGGCTCGGAAGCGTTTGATGACGTTGTAGGCCTTGAACATACCGAGCTCGCCGGCGCGGCTGAGGTCGGCCACGCCCTCTTCCTCCTTGCCGAGGTATAGCTTTATGATTCCGCGGTTGAAATAGGCTTCGGCGAATTGGTCGTATATCCCGATGGCCTTGTCGAGCTGCTGGAGGGCTTGCTCAAACTCCTTGCGTTGGCAGAAGACGAGGCTCATGTTGAAATAGGCGAACTCGTTCTCCGGCTCAAGCTCTGCTACCTTTTGGAGGTCTTGCATGACGAGGTCGTAGTCGAGGAAGGTGACCTCTTGGCGGATGTTTCGCGCGGCATCGAGGGCGCCATCGAAAGGGGCTGCCGCCTCGTAGTCCATGTCGCGTATCGTCTCGACCATCTTGTAGCGTGTGGCGGCGCGGTTGAAAAGGGCGACGACGTTGCCGGGGTCTTTGAGAATTGCGGCCGAGAGGTCTGTTATCGCGCTGTTGTAGTTCATGACGACGGAGTAGAGAGTGCCCCTGAGGATGTAGAGCGAAGCGTCCCAAGGGTCGGCCTCCAGGCGTTGGTTGACGCCCGCAATCATGGTGAACACGCGTGCTGAGACATCGTCGGCCGCCACGTCGCGGTTGGTCACGACCATCTTAAGATCGGATATGCCCGCGGCATTGAACTTGACGACCGAGGGGCTGTAATATGGCGCATTGGGGAGGAGCGTATCGGCGTTGAAGAACGAGAGGCTGAAAGCCGGCTCCAGGTCAATGGCGATGTCGCGGTCTTGCACACGGCCTCGGATTGTCTCCTTATTCTCCTGGCGCAGCTTGTCGTCGGTGTCGCCGAAGTCGGCCACTACGACCATCTGGTCGTACTTTTTCATGTCGTCGTCGTTCTTTCCGCGCGAGCTCTTCTTCTCGCGCTTGGGCTTGTCGGCCTTGTCGGCATCGGATGTCTGTTGGGCGGAGGGCTGCCTTTTGCTCTTCTCCTGCTCGAACGTCACGGCGGTATAATAGTCCTCCTCGGCCCCCTTATTGTCGCCGAGCTGCCTCTTGGCAATGGCTCGTTGGGCGTAGGCTGTGCCGAAGTCGGGGTGTTTTGCAATGATGATGTTCAGGTCTTGGAGAGCGCGGGATGGCATACCGAGCTGACCGTAGACAATGGCGCGGTTGAAGAGCGTTATGTCGTCGGACGGGTCGATGGCGAGGGCTCGGGAGAAGTCTTCGGCCGCCTGATTGAGGTCGCCCGCCTCGGCACGGAGAAGGCCACGGTTTTGGAACGCGAGCTTATTCTTTGGGTCGAGACGTATGGCCTCGTCGAGGTCCGCCATGCATCCGCGCAAATCGTCGAGGTTGTACTTTGTGATGGCTCGGTTTACGTAGACAAAGGGGTCCTTGGGGCGAATCTCGGCGAGGCGGTCGTAGCACTTCAGGGCAGCCTGGAAATCGCCCTTCTGATAGCGAATCATGCCGAGATACGTGAACGCCTCGGGGGAATAGGCGTTAATCTTTGTGGCCCTCTCGAACTCGGCGAGCGCGGTGATGGTGTCGCCCTTCTCGACGTAGGCAATTCCGCGGTAGAGGATTGCGGGGACATTGCGCTTGTCGATGGTGAGGAGTTTATCGTATTGCTGAATCGCCTTGTCGTACTCTTCGAGATTGATATTGGCGATTCCGAGATTGAGAAGCATATTGACATTCTCCGGCTCGTAGGATAGCCCTTTCTCGAAATCGTCCCTTGCCGCGGCGGGCTTGTCTTGGCGTAGGTGTGTTATGCCTCGGAGATTGTATGCGCCAATGAGGAAGGGGTTTATGTCAATGGCGACATTGCAATCGGCCTCGCATCCCGTGAGGTCGTCGAGGTAGAACTTGGCGATGGCGCGGTAATAGTAGGGGTCGGCGAGGTAGGGCTTGACGATTATGACGCGGTTGAAGTATTGGATGGAGAGGACGTAATCCTCGAAATAGAGGGCGTTTCGGCCCACTTGCATCATTCGGTTGGTGTTCACCTGCGCATGGGTCGTTTGGGATGCGGAGAAAAGCGCGACGAGGGAGAGAATCGTCAGGGCAAGTAACTTATTAATCGTCGTCATCGTCATCGTTGTTGAGTAAGTCGTCGGCGAGGGCGGAGAAACGCTCGGCCTTATCGTTGTCGCCCGCCCGTCGGTGGACATCGGCGAGGAAGAGGAGCGTGGCCCTGTCTTTGGATAGTTGGAGGGCGGACATGGCGTCGGCTATGGCCTTCTCCCAGAGCCTCTTGGCGGAGAAGACGCGCGCACGGAGCAAGAGAGCCTCGGCGAGCCTGTTCTTCTTGCGGAGGGCATTGGGACGGAGGGCGACGTTGAGGTCGTCGAGAGCCTCGTCGTAGTCGGCGGAGTCGTAGGATATGCGGGCGCGGAGGAGACGCGCCTCGGGATAATCGGGCGCGAGGGCTATGGCCTTATTGAGATTGGCACGCGCGGCACGGGCGTCGTCGTACTTATGCATACACTCGGCGGCGAGGAGGTAATACTCGTAGGCAAACTCGAAATTCTTCTCCTTCATCTGCCGTTGCTTGGCGAGGAGGTCCTCAATTTGCTGATTGAGGCGGTCGACAATGGCGAGACGCGAGGCCACATATCGGCGGAGAGCTGGATTGCGCAACGAATCGGGGCTTAGCGCGAAAGCCTCAAAGGCATTGTCGACGGCTTGGCGGAAACGGCGATTGCGGAAATCGTCGGAGGCCTGTCGGGCAAGATTTCCCGCCTTGGCACTTTCGAGTTGAGAATTTATAAGAGCCTCGTTATTAGCCCCGTAGGAGAAATTGCGAACCGAGAGGCTCGTCTTGACATCGGACTGCGTGACGGGCGAGCGCAACACAATACCCGCAAGCGTCCGGCATCGGCTCAGCGCGACGTAGAGCTGTCCGCATGCGAAAGCCCCACGGCCGAGGTCTATGATGACGCGGTCGAACGTGAGGCCCTGGCTCTTGTGGATGGTGATTGCCCATGCGAGTTTGAGGGGGATTTGCGTAAACGTTCCGAGAAGCTCGGTTACGACCTTGTGCTTCTTCTCGTCGTAGCGATACTTGACGTTCTCCCACATCATTGGCTCAACGAAAAAGAGGTCGTCGGGAGGGGTCTCCTCGCCATCGTCGGGCGTCGGGTTCTTTGTCTCGTCGCGTTCGACACGAACCCACACCCCGTCGTCGGCGAAACGCTCAATGCGCCCGACTGTGCCGTTGAACCATCGGCCTTCATTGTCATTTCGGACGAAGACCACCTGCGCACCGGCCTTGAGCGTCAGGCTTCGGTTGGTAGGCATTGACGACTCGGGGAAATCGCCCACAACCTTGCCCTCGAAGACCTCAGGCTCGGAATCGAGCTCTTCGAGGCGGCGGGTATTGAGGTCGTCGGTCGCGGCGCGAGTGGAGGTGAGGGTCATGTATATCTCATCGCCATCGGGATTGAAAGCCTTATCGACGCGCGAATTGATGAGGTCGATGTCTTCTTGCCCCGCCTGCCCTACACGGATGCGGTCGAGCAGCGAGAGGAAATCGGCCTCCTTTTGCCTATAAACCTTTTGCAACTCAACCTGAACGAGGTTGACGTAATTGAAGACGGCGGCTCCGAAGAAATAGGGCGTGGTATAGAACCGTCGGAGAATGTCCCACTCCTGCCCCGTAACGACGGGCTCGAGCTGGAAAGCGTCGCCCACGACGAGAAGTTGCTTACCGCCGAAGGGCTCTCTCTTCTTGGGGTTGTATATGCAGAGGATTCGGTCGACGAAATCGAGGACATCGGCGCGAACCATGGAAATCTCGTCAATCACGATTAGCTCCACCTCGCGGAGAAGGCGCAGCTTATCGGAATCGTATTTCTGCATCTCCTTGACCCTGGCGGCGGTGGAGTAGTTGACATCGTCGAGGGCGAAGGGCTGGAGGGGAATCTTGAAAAAAGAGTGGAGAGTGACGCCGCCGGCATTTACAGCGGCAATGCCTGTTGGGGCGAGGACGACGGTCTTTTTCTTGATATTTTGGACAATATAGCGGAGGAAAGTGGACTTGCCCGTCCCGGCCCTTCCCGTCATGAACACGGAAGTGGACGACTCGGTAACGAGCCGCCAGACGTTTTGAAAGTCTTTGTTATCCAGCTCAATATCCAAATCGGGGAGAGATGTTTAGAGGTTGGAACCTTTGTAGATGCCCCTCTCGAAGAGAGAGGAGCGCCGGCTCATGTCCTTTTTACCGAAATAATAGGTCAAGTCGATAATTGGCCATATTGCGGCGTTCTTATCAACACGGGTGTAGCTTCCGAAGCTGGTTAGGAAGCCCAGCTTTGCGCTGAACTTGCTGTTGAAGAAATACTCACCCTCCCCCTGAAGCTCGATGGTGTGATGGTGTGAGAAAGAGCCGAAATGGTAGGCGAGGCCGCCGTGGAGGAAAATTCGGGCATTAATTCGCCCGTCGGCCCAGAATTTGAGCCTACCCCGCCAGCCTGTACCCGTCACCGTCTCGCCGCGATTGGCGAGGAAATGGAAACGGACCTGGTCGAGGTCGGGGACGGACGAGACATTGAAACCGCCATAGATGCCAAGGCCGGCAGTGAGAACGAGGTAGACCGAGCCGTCGGAACAGTTCTGGTCTGAGAACCAGGCGCGGGAGAGAAGCATCTCGTGACCGACTTCAAAGGCCGTCGGGATCTGGGCGGTATCGGATATTACGCGCGATACACCGAGCGTCTGCGCGAGCGACATACCCGTATAGGCATTGGCCACGTTGAAACGCGACGCGAGGAACCACCGCTTGTCGAAGACCTTCCAGAGCACCTTGACGTAGACGGTAGGGCGGATGACGTCGAGGGCGAGGTACGTAGAGAGTTCGATCTTCTCGGAAAGCCCCCACCGCGAAGCGGAGAGTAGCGAGACATTGCCCGCATGGCGGTAGACGACATTGGCGGCCTCGGCGTGCCATAGGATGTCGTCGCGCATGGCATGCTTCAGCTTCTCGACCTGACGCTTCTTTGCGTCGCCGTGGTAGTCGCCCTTTCGGGGGTTGTACCGGATGGTGCCCCCAAAGAGGTCTCCTCCCTCAATCTGCGCGACGGCGGGCGAGACGAAGAGCGAAACGAGTGCGACAAGTATGTAGAACTTTAGGAATCTGCTCATGGGGGGGAGACTGTTTATCACTTGGCGACCTTGGCCACGCCCGCATAACGGTCGGCCTTATGTTTTGGCACGTAGATGACGAGCTTCTGCCCGACGCGTATCATGCTGCGGCGGATGTTGTTCCAATAGATGAGGTCGTTGACACGCACGCCGAAGCGTTTGGCAATGGAGCCTGGGACATCGCCGTTGCGGACGGTGTAGATTAGCTTGGCCTTGCCGTCGGGCGTACGTCCTGCGTAGACGGCTCCGTGGGCATCGGTAATCTTGACGATCTTGTTATCGGGGAAGTACTTCATTCGGTCGCGGGCGTAGATAGAGTCTTCGCGGGCGGCGAATTGGAACGTGGCCTCGACGGGGAGGGTGAGAGTGTAGGTCTTGCCCTCGAGGGCGGGAATCACGTCGTGCTTATACTGCGGGTTGAGCTGGCGGATGAGGTCTGTCGGGATGCCGAGGACGGACGTAACCTGGTTGAAATGGAGGGGCTGATAGACCATGACCGTATCGGTTGGGAGAATTGCCTCCTCCTCGTTGGGGAAAATCTTGTGTTCGCGGGCGTAGGTCATGGCGTAGGCGGCGGCTATGAAAGCGGGGACATAGCCACGCGTCTCGCGGGGGAGATTGTAGTAAATCTTCCAGAAATCCTTGTGTCCGCCAGAACGCGCAATGGCGCGGTTGACATTGCCCGGGCCGCAGTTGTAAGCGGCAATGGCAAGATGCCAATCGCCGTACATATTATAGAGTTCGCGGAGGAAGACGGCTGCGGCCGCTGTGGCCTTGACGGGATTGCGACGCTCGTCGACATAGCTCGTGACATCAAGCCCGTAGCGTTTGCCTGTATAGTACATGAACTGCCAAAGACCAGAGGCACCTACGCGGCTGAGGGCGTTGGGATTGAGGGCGCTCTCGATAATGGCCATATACTTGAGTTCGAGGGGCATACCGTTGGCGTCGAGGATTTGCTCGAACATGGGGAAATAGTATTGGGAGAGGGAGAGCATCCTCTGGACCAGGTATCGGCGACGGACGACGTAAAGCTCGATGAAGCGACGCACCTGCTCGTTGAAGACGAGGGGAATTGGCGACATCATGGCTTGCAAGCGATTGACGAAAACGGAATCGGGTATTCCCGCGATGAGGCTATCGGCCACAGCCACAGAATCGGGGACAAAGTCGTTGGTGACGAGGCGCGGGCGCGAATACCAAGCGGAAATGAGGCTATCGACCTCGTAACGCGGGAGATCGTTGTTGAACGAGACGGAATCGACGTCTAAAGCGGCCGTATCGGCTACGGCTTCGAAATCGTCTTGCGCCAGCGAATGGAGAGAAAAGAGGGGGAGAACTGCCGCGAGTATGAGAGATAGTCTTTTGTGTGCCAAGGGGTTAGATATTGAAGAGTTTTTGCTGAACAGTGTCTTTGTAGGACTTGCCTATTGGGACGTAGGCCTCGACACCGTCTAATTTGAGTTGCGCACCGTAGAGGGCCTTGATGCGGTCGATACGGACAATATATGACTTATGGATTCGCATGAAGAGCGACGCGGGGAGCGTCTCCTCGAGATTTCTGAGGGACTCGAGCGTGATGACCTTCTCGATTTTGTCGGAGCCTTGGGTGTAGATGGCCACGTATTCGCGGAGGCCCTCGATGTAGATGATGGAATCGATGCGGATTCGCAAAATCTTGTGGTCGGCCTTGACGATTAGGATGCCGTCGTTGGGGTCGGCTTCACGTGGCTCAGCCGGGGCTGCGGGAGGAGGCGTTGTCAATGTGGCGGAATGGGCACGGCTCTCGGCGATTCGCTGCATGGCCTTGCCGACGCACTGCATGAACCTGTCGAAAGAGAAGGGCTTCAGGAGATAGTCGAGGACGTCGAGCTGGTAGCTCTCGATGGCATAGTCGGAATAAGCCGTGGTGAAGACGACGAGCGGCTTCGACGTGAGCATCTTAAGGAAATTGAGCCCCGTGATGTCGGGCATCTGAATATCGAGAAAGATGAGGTCCACCCCACCCTGCTGTACAAGCGGAAGGGCTTCGAGACCCGACTTGCAATTAGCAACGAGTTGAAGGTTTGGGACTTTCTCGATGAACTCCTTGAGCAGGATTCGTGCGGGGAACTCGTCGTCGACGATGAGGCATCTTATTTTATTGAGGCTGTCCATGTGTCACGTTGTTGCAAAAGTAGTAAAAAAGGGTCTTATGCTACGAAAGTGTCTATTTTGAGGAAGACACCGAACTCGGTCTCCGTCTTATCGATTTTCATCTCGTAACGCGCGGGGTAGAGAATGTTGAGCCTTTTGCGGACATTCTCGACACCGATTCCGCCGACGACATCCTTATTGATGGCGATGGGGGGGAGGGAGTTGCGGACCTGGAAGACGAGAATGGGGCCGAGCGTCTTGACGGAGACTTGCAACCAGCCTTTCTTGGGATTGTCGATGTTTCCGTGCTTGAAGCTGTTCTCGATGAAGGGGATGAGCAGCATTGGCTCAATCATGAACTCATCGTTGCATCCCGACGTGTCGACACGGATATTGAGGTCGGAATCGGTTTTGAGCTTTTGGAACTCGATAAAGTTGTTGATGTACTCAATCTCGCGCTTTAGCTTCACCTTCTTGTTCTCGCTGTCGTAGAGCGTAAAGCGGAGCATATCAGAGAGTTTGAGAATCATCTCGGGCGTTTGCTCGCTCTTGATGATGGAAAGGGCGTAGATGTTGTTGAGGGCGTTGAAGAGGAAATGTGGGTTGATTTGCGTCTTTAGGAACTTCATCTCGAACTCGATGTTCTGATGCTTAAGGTCAATCTCCCTGTTTTTGACGCTCTTCTCGCGGAGGAAAAAGGAGTAGATTGTGCTGACGAAAAGCATCCCGACGAGCGGGAGCAACCATCGGAACGGTATGTTGAGGCCGCCGGGATTGGCGGGGATGTTGAGGTACTCCTTCCAGGGGTCGAGGATTCGCATGACGAGGAGCATGACCGCCATGAGGACGAGCGCCCCGGCGATGTAGCGGAGGTATAGGCCCCGGAAGAGGTGGCGCGGCGCTAGGATATGGACATTGACAAAGAAAGCCGTCGCGCTGACAATGAGCATCTTGGCGAGATAAGGGACAAACTCCACCCCACCCTTGATGAGCAAAGGGGCGGCGAAAATAATGGCGAAACCTAAGACAATAGCGACCTCGACGATGCGCTGGCGACGTTGGTTATTGCTGTCACAATCCATCTTTGTGGTATATTGTTCCTAAATTGTTAAGAACGAGAAAACCCCTCGTCTACCGTTGGGAAGGGTTGGAGGGGTTTTCTCGTTATGTGTGTGGCAGAGAGAGGCCTGCGGGTCTTGCCGCAATATTAGTCTCTCGTCTCTCTGAAAGCTTGCGGTTCGTAGGCCCAAGTCTCGTTGTAGAACGTACCGCCGGAGCCAGTGACCGTCATGTCGTTGCTTGCGCCCGTAGTGATGTAGGAGACATCGCGTGCGCCGCGGCCGTCGAGGTCGCCATGGAGCGTGAAAGCGACGCTGAATATACGGAACGAGCCCTCAAAGTTGCCGCGTGGCATCCAGTAGTCGTATTTGGGGTTGTATTGCCACGTTGTGGCGGAGGCTCCTGCAAGGGTTGTACCCATGGTGACGTAGGCTCGGCAATCGTCGGTGCCATCGTCGACGACGAAAGCCGTAGCACCGTAGCGGGCGAGGTCGCGGTAGGCATCATCGAAGGTGTCGAAAGACTGGTCTTTGCAGTTGCGGAGCGATTGCCAAGTATTGGTCTCGGGATCGTAGCGTTGGAAAGACTCGGTGGGACCGCCATTGCTGCCGCCGAAGACGTAGCCGTAGGCCTTGCCGTCGACATGGCAGACGAAGGAAGTGGCACGGGTACGGGGAACGCCGATGCTCTGGACAGCAGTCCACGTCTTGCCATCGAACTTGTAGAAATCGCCGAGGATGTTGTTATCGTAGTCCTCGCCACAGCCGACGTAAGCGACATCGTCAATTACGAACGAGACGGCGTAGCGGACGGCATCGCCCGGGTAGGTAGGAGCCTGTTCCCACGAGTTGGTCTTGGGGTCGTAGCACCAGAAGTCGTTGAGGTAGTTCTCGCCATCGTAGCCGAGGCCGACGTAGCCTTTGCCATTGATGGAGAAGCCCACGGCACCATTACGAGCGGCGGCTTCGCGAGGCATTGAGGCGACGGCGATGTTGTAGGGGACGTTCTCCTTATAGTATTTCTGAGTTGTCTCGGCCTTGGCGGAATCGGTCTCAGAATAGAGCTTCTCGTAACGCGCTGTCCAGCTGGGGCGGCCTTCGGAGTTGAGGCAGACCATGTAGAAATCGCGGAAACGCTCTTGCTCCTCGGTCTTGTTGGTATTGGCACCCGTTCCGATGAAAGCGCAAAGAGTATCGCCGACAGTCAGTTGGAAGCACACGGCGCCGCCACGCGGGACACCGGGGAAATAGCTGTAAGTTTGAAACCAGTTGCCATACGTCTTGCGCTCCGTTTCGTCCTCGCAGGCAGAGATTGTAACAGCGAGAATCACGATGGCCAGGGCTTTGAGCATGTTGGCGAATCGAGTTGTCATATCGTCATTTAGATTTATTGCAAAGATAATTAGATTCTTAATCGCGTTGAGAAGTAATCAACGAAAGTGTCCTTAGGCGGGGGCGAGCGTCGCGGGGAGTTCAATTATTGACGTTAGTCCCTCTCGTTCCACTGCTCTGTGGGGAGGAAAGCCCACGTATCGGCGTAGAACTTGCCGTTGGAGCCTGAGACGGTGAGGTCGCTCGTTCCGCCCGTTGTGACGAAGCCCGTTTGTTGCCAGGTATTGCCGTCGACATTGGCATCGAGGACGAAGGAGACGGCGAACTTGCGCGGGCCGCCTTCGAAAGAGGCCTTTTGAATCCACCTGTCGGTGAATGGGTTGTATTCCCAGGTGAGCTGACCGCTGCCGTTGGGGCCGCCTGTCGTGATGTAGGCTCGGGTCTCGTTGGTGTTGTTGTTCAGGACGAAAGCCGTGGCACCGTAGCCGGCGAGTTGGGTATATTGGTCGTCGAAAGTCTCCTCTGTCGCATCGCGGAGTTGCGCCATTTGGACCCAGTCTTGGGTGGCAGGGTCGTAGCGTTCGAGGGTTGAGATCTTGCCGCCATTGGTGCCGCCGTAGAGGTAGCCCTTGCCGTTGCAGACGAACGCTGAGGCTTGGGAACGGGGGACGAAGCAATTCTTGACGGGTTCCCACTTTTGCCCGTCGAAGCGGTAGCAATCGCCGATGATGTTGTTGTCGGCATCTTCGCCGCCACCTACGTAGGCATAGCCGTCGATGACAAACGCGAAGGCGAAGCGGACGGCGTCGCCCAAATAGGACGGGGCTTGCGACCAAGAGTTAGTCTCGGGATCGAAGCACCAGAAATCGTTGAGGCAGTTAGTGCCGTCGTAGCCGAGGCCGACGTAGCCCTTATTGTTGAGGGCGAAAGCGACAGCACCATTGCGAGCCCTGGCAGCGGCGGGCAGAGAGGCAACGGCTTGAGTGCAGCGGACGGAGGCCTTCTGCTCATCGGTGAGCCTATCGTAGCGGACGGACTCCTTGAGGCCCTTGTCGGTGTAGGTGAACATATAGAAATCGGAGAAACGGTCCAAGTCTTGGACATTGGACATATTGGCACCCGTTCCGACAATGGCCCTTAGGGTATCGTCGACGACGAGTTGGAACGCGACGGCTCCACCTCTCGGCGTACCGAGGAAATATTTATATGTGTTCCTCCAGTTTCCCTGATGAATCTCGTTATCCTCTTCTTCGCATCCGAACGTGAGAAAGGCGATAGAGGCGAGGGCTATGGCAGTCAGGGTTTTAGCAAAAGGCCTAATCATATATGTTATGTTCTATCAGATGTACTTAATTGGTTTGGGTTAGTCGAACTTGGAGCGCATGAACCAGGTCTCCTTGATGTTGAGTGCGACCTTGAAGTTGTTGAACGTCTCCTTAATCATGCCGTTGGTCGAGATGCCACGTTGTTGGTGTTCGTAGGAGATGGTAATGGCGTTGTGGGAGCGTCCGAGTGGGACGGTGAGACCGAGCGAGAAGCCGCTCTGCATGAGGTTGACGGGTTCGAGGTCGATATAGTCGCGGCCGTAGAAACCGCCGACGCGGTAACGCATCCTTTTGTAGAAGGGGTCGGTGGGCTTGCCCGGGGAGTATTGGAGACCGCCGGAGACCGTGTACGTGTCTCGGAAAGAGACTTTCTCCTTGAACTTGTTGTTCTCGATGTCGCCCCACTCGCTGACCTTGTACTCGACAGTTCCGAGGAGCTTCTTGCGTTGATAGGCGAAGCCGGCGCCGTAGGTGCGGGGGATGTAGAAACGGTCGGGCGTGGAGTCGTCGCTTTCGAGCTCAGTGATGCTGTTGTAGATGGTCTGGTCGTAGGAGGTGTGAAGCCAAATCTTTGGAGAATAGACGGCGCCGAAGCGGAAATTGTTCTCGCCGATATTGAAATCGAACTGTGTGCCGACCTCCCAAAAGATGTTATTGAGGGCGTAGTTGCGCTTATTGTAGATGTCCTCGCCGCCGATGCTCTCGGAGAAGCATGCTTTTTCGAGATGCTCGATATTGCCCCAGAGGACAGCGAAATTGCCGCCGATAGTCCAGTGGTTGAAGAGGGTGAAAGCGGCGTTGATGAAGGCTTGGCTAAGACCTCCGCTGCCGCTATGCTCGTTGCGGTATTGAGAATCGGTGCCGATGATGGTCTTCTTCTCGCTCATGCGATAGCCGACGGTGGAATAGGGAGCATAGCCGAAGGCCATGGCGAGCCACTTGCGGCCACGGAATCCCATCGTGATGCCGTCGATGTTGGCGGAATATATTGACGCCGTCTCGTAGCCACTCTTCTCTCGGGCGTAGAAGCCACGGAATTGGAAATTGAAATAGAAAGAGAGGCTATCAAGATTGGCGATGCCGGCGGGGTTGGAGACATTGACCCACTCGGAAGGCGCGAGAGCGATGCCCGAGTGACCAAGAGCTGCTGCCGCAGCGTCCTCCTTTGGCGTGATGATGCCGACACCGTACATGGAGTAAGGTGAGGAAGTGCTATGTTGCGCGGCGGCTTGAAAGCAAGCGCCGAGGGCGAGGGAGGTGATGGCGAGAAATCGTCTAACGTTCTTCACGGTCGAAGTTGTAGAAAGTTACTTCGAGCACCGAGCGATGCAGGTCTACACCGTGCCCGTTGAAAATCATAAAGTTGTAGTTTGTCGGGGTCATGCTGCTGCCCCAAGTAAGTACGAGTCCGTTATTCTCGTCGACGAGGTCATTGGAGAGGATGGTGTTGATGTAGTACGTTATATCGACGTAATAGTACATTTGGGACCTGTCGAAGGCGTCGTAGACGAGAGTGGAATAGACATTGCCACCTCGGGCGTTGATGACGCTTCCCGTGATGACGTTGCCTTTGTTGACCTCGTGGAGATAGAACGTTGTCGGGATTCGGTTCTTATCGTAGGAGCCGACCTTAGGGTAGAGCTTAAGCACCGCTTTGACGATGTGCTGGTACTTGCTCATGTTTTTCAGGCTCTCGATGGATGGGAAATTAACGCGGGTGTAGTAGCCGAGGCCTTCGTACATGACGGACTGGAAGTCGGCTGAATCCTCGGTCACCTGGATGTAACGGTGCTCGAGTTTCTCGGGGGAGAAAGGCTCGTCGGCATCCTCATTCCAAACGTGGTTGAACTGGAGATTGGACCCCATCATACGGAACTGCCTCTCGACCTTGACGGCATCGAAGCCACGCAGGTGGCTGTGGAGGCAAATCATTGTGGAATCGGCATAGAAGCCGAGGAGAGCCATGGCATCGTCGGAGGAAGAGATCTTGATGCCTTTGAGGAAACGGTCGAAGTTTTGGGTTATGTCCTTAGAACTGAGGTTCACCTGCGCCTTGATGAAGTCGACAAGGCTCTGGCCGAAGGTGTCGTTAAGACGGAAACGGAGCCTTGGGCGAGAATGTGGGCGGGGATTGAAAGTGAACGAGCCGAGGAGCGAATCGGCGGGGAAAGAGCGGACGTTGTAGAAATTGGTCTCGTTCTCGTCGGCGAACTCGAGCTTTTGTGCGAGGCACTCGACGCGGATCTCGAAGGGTTGGATGGTATCGCGGTCTTGCGCACACTCGAACCGCCCCGTGTGGCAGAGGACGATGGTACAGGAGTCGTAGACCTCTTTTTGGCTGCCATGCCAGCTATAATAGTTGGACGAGCTGCCTGGGAGCTTAGGCTCGTCGAGACGGAGGAAAGACTCGGAACAGATGGTGCCGATTGCGGGTTTCTGCGCCTTGCCGACCCAAATGCGGTTTTGGCTCGAAGTGAGGACGGAGTCGAGGCGGAAAGTTGAGAGCTGTATTTTGGTTGTAGAAACCATCTCAGCGTAGCTGCTGCTCTTGATGGTGCTGTCGCTGAGAGTGAAATCTTCGTCGCTGCAGGCGGCGAAAATTGCGATGAGCAAGGTGAGAGCCGCGGCCAGCTTAGCGAAATGCTTTTTGTGGCTTTGTCCGAGATGGTTAGTTTTCTTGATAGTCATTCTGTGTGTCGGGAATAGACATTTCGTTTCAGACTGCAAAGGAACAAAATTAGCGGCAAATGGAGGCAATCATTTCAACGAAAGTAGGGGGTATGGCACACGATGTGCGAGTTGGCGGAGATGAACGAAAGCGAGGAGTAAGGGGAAATGGGGGCAATAAAAAAACAGGGTAGCCTTTCGAGACCGTTGTCTTCAGCTACCCTGCACCAATTCAAACACATCTATGAAAAAAGATCTTATGTCGAGAGAGGGGGTCGCACGGGGGAAAAATCTCGTCGGGAGAAAAGTGCGACAGTCGTAAGAGGTAGGGCGACGTGGGTACGAAGTCTTTATCTTCTTACAACGGCTCAAATATAAACATCATTTCGCATTGTTTGGCTGTTTTTGCTAAGTGTATTTCGCAAAATGCCCACTTTAAATAGTAATTTATATTTAATCCAGACAATTAGAGGGGATTTTGAAGTTTAGGAGGCAAACGCGTCCGGCGAGAGGGGTAAGAAGAAGACCGGGCACGTTATCCGCATGATGTAGAACAACGTGCCCGGTCTTTAGGGGAAGACATCGCCGGGGAGGGCTGGTGGCGATGTGGTGGTATGGCGTTAGCTACGTGAGTAGTTGGGCGCTTCTTGCGTGATGGCCACGTCGTGGGGGTGGCTTTCGTTCATGCCCGAGGCAGTGATGCGGACGAACTTGGCGTTGTGGAGAGCCTCGATGTCTTTTGCGCCGCAATAGCCCATGCCCGAGCGGATGCCGCCGAGGAGCTGATAGACGACCTCGTAGAGAGAGCCCTTGTAGGGGACGCGTGCGGAGATGCCTTCGGGGACGAGTTTCTTGACATCGCACTCATTGTCTTGGAAATAGCGGTCCTTGGAGCCGTGCTGCATGGCCTCAAGAGAACCCATGCCGCGATAGGCCTTGAACTTACGACCGTTGAAGATGATAGTCTCGCCAGGGGACTCCTCGACACCAGCGAAGAGACCGCCCGCCATGGTGCAGCTTGCGCCAGCTGCGAGAGCCTTGACGAAGTCGCCAGAGTAGCGGAGGCCACCGTCGCCAATGATGGGCACATCGGCAAAGCCAGCCTTGCGGAGGGCGGTGTAGACCTCATAGATTGCGGAGAGCTGAGGATAGCCGACGCCGGCGATGATACGAGTGGTGCAGATTGAGCCCGGACCGATACCGACCTTGACGGCATCGGCACCAGCCTCGGCGAGAGCTACTGCGGCCTCGCCAGTGCAGATATTGCCGACGACGATGTCGATGTCGCTGTAACGGCGGCGCGCCTCTTTGAGGACCTCGATGACGCCGCGGGAGTGGCCGTGAGCGGTGTCGATTACGATGGCATCGACATTGGCGTCTACGAGGGCGTCGATACGCTCGAAGGTGTTGGACGTGACACCGACACCACCGGCTACGCGGAGGCGACCTTTGTCGTCCTTGCAGGCCATGGGTTTGTCTTTGGCCTTGGTGATGTCCTTGTAGGTGACGAGGCCGACGAGTTTGCCGTCGTTGTCGACTACGGGGAGCTTCTCAATCTTGTAGTGCTGGAGAATCTCCGCAGCTTCGCGGAGGTCGGTTTTCTGGTTGGTGGTGATGAGATTGTCCTTCGTCATGACGTACGATATGGGTTTGCTCATATCGGTTTCAAAACGGAGGTCGCGGTTTGTGACGATGCCGACGAGTTTGCTTGTCTCGTCGACGACGGGGATACCACCGATCTTGTATTCCTTCATCATGTCGAGCGCGTCGCCGACCGTCCGTTTGTGGTTGATTGAGACGGGATCGTAGATCATGCCGTTTTCGGCTCTCTTGACTGTTTCGACTTGCCGAGCTTGTTGCTCAATGGTCATGTTCTTGTGAATGACACCGATGCCGCCCTCTCGGGCGATGGCGATAGCCATGCGGCTTTCGGTGACGGTGTCCATGGCAGCAGTTACGACAGGCGCGTTGAGGGCGATGTGTCGGGAGAACTTGGTGGCCATGCTGACCTCGCGAGGAAGAACATCCGAGTAGGCCGGGATGAGGAGAACGTCATCAAAAGTGAGGCCGTCTGAAACAATCTTATCTTCTACGAACGACATTTGAAGGTCTTTATATGTTGAACTTTAAGAGGTGTGGTCGAGTAGTGGAATTGAGCAAAGGTAATGCAAAAGGCTCAAAGGTATTGAGTTTTAATATTTTTTGTCATTACTGCTCATCGAGATAGAGGCGGAAGCCGTCGGTCATCTGCTCTTGCTGATTGCCGTCGGCGTCGCGATAGATGATGTAGGCTTCGACATTGGGATAGGAGCCGATTTTTTGGAGGGCGGAGTCGGGACCAATGACCATGAGGATTGTGCAGAGGACATCGGTGATGGCGGTGCTTTGCCCTACTACGGTGACGCTCTCCATGGAGTGGCAGACGGGGTAGCCAGTGCGTGGGTCGATGGTATGCTGGATGCGTCGGCCGTCGGCAACGTGGTAGCATTGGCGGTAGCTGCCTGAGGTGGAGACGGCGCAGTCGGAGACCTCGATGACCCTCTTGTTCTTGCGGTTGATGATTGTTGATTTCTCATTTGGGCAATCGATGCCGACGCGCCACTTCTTGCCCTTGGGGTTGAGGCCTTTGCAGTGAATCTCGCCGCCTATTTCGACCATATAGTCTGTTACCCCGAGGCTGTCGAGGACTGCTGCGGCGATGTCGATGCCGTAGCCTTCGGCGATGGCACTGGCATTGATTTTCATGCGACGGTCGGCCTTACGGACGACATTTCCGTCGATAGTAATCTTGTCGAGGCCGACGAGAGGCTTGACGGAGTCGAGCTTTGCGCCGATGGAGTCCCATTGTTGGACGGAGATGGTATCGTTGTGGAGGTCCTTGGTGAAACGCCATAGTTGGCTGAGGGGACCAATGGTGATGTCGAAAGCGCCGTTGGAGGACTTATGGAAATCCTTGGCGACCTGTATGACGCGGAGCAGGTGGGCGTCGGCTACGATGGAGTCGGCGTCGTTGAGTTGTGAGAGGAGTGAGTTGGGGTTGAAGAAGGAGAGGGAGGCGTCGTAGACGGCGAGGCTGTCGAGGATTTGCTTGTAGAGGTCGGTCTTCGACTTGTAGATGAAGCTATAGCTTGTTCCGAAGACGAAGCCCGTGTGGCGTCGGTAGGCGTCTTCCTTAGGGGAGTTTTGACAAGAGGCGGTTGTGAGAGCCGCAATCGTGGCGATGAGGATGGACTTTAATTTCATCAGAAGAGTCTGTTGATTTTCTGCGAAGGTAGTGATTATTCGTGTTTTTGCGATTGGTGGTTGGCGGGAATGTTATTGGAATGGCTTGTTGGGGGTGCGGAATCGTTGCAATCAATCGGTCTTTTCCATGCCACAAGAAAATTTATACACTGTAATAATAACTGATGAACATGAAACACCTATTGCTAACCCTGGCGCTCGCGCTCTGCTCGGCTCTCGCCTTTGCGCAGACCCGCACAGTAAGCGGC